>NZ_PIGC01000017.1:0-126668 GCF_003050065.1 Vibrio sp. 10N.286.51.C3
GAGGGGTTCCCGAGTGGCCAAAGGGAGCAGACTGTAAATCTGCCGGCACTGCCTTCGATGGTTCGAATCCGTCTCCCTCCACCATATTCTTCTTACCTCCTTTGAGAGTTAAGAGAACAACCTAGTTGATGGGCTTATGGGAAAACATCAACTTAGGCTTACTTTGTGAAGAGTAAGACACACCCTGGAGGGGTTCCCGAGTGGCCAAAGGGAGCAGACTGTAAATCTGCCGGCACTGCCTTCGATGGTTCGAATCCGTCTCCCTCCACCATATTCTCCTTAATTGGAAAATCGAAAAGCCAACTCATTGAGTTGGCTTTTTTCGTTTCTGAACGCGTTATTGAAAAACCCTGTTTTATCAAGACAGAAGTTGAAACCGCTTCTGTCTAAGTTCAACACTTCAAACTTCTATCCGTAGATCTCACAACAAGATTGAATCTCTTAAAGATCATTGAGCGCTCAGTCTCTCCAGGCTTCCATGTGGCGTCCACATACCAAGTAAGCAGCGCAACCTAAGCAGTTTGTAGATACATGCTCCTCACACTCGTCCGCTATTTGTTGTTTCTGCTGTAGTGATGTTTCAGGTTCTAGTATCGGCTCGAAAAACTCAGTCGTCACGATTAATACCTCTATCTTGGTTAGATAGCCTCGATTGAATATCTAAGTAAAATGAGTAACTTGCGTTCAGCCTAACTCACTGTTAGCACAAAGTATCACTCTAAATAATTGTCGTGATGGTACTGTTTTCTAGCAACGCGAATATCTAAAGAACCGCATCTTCTGTAAGCCGAAGGCAAACGCCCTTCTTAGAATTTACAGTTCCAAACAACCGGACACAAAAAAGCCCCTACAGATTTCTCCGTAAGGGCTTTCAATAATCAAAGTAATGTCAAGTTAACTCATTTTTAGTTAACTATCGAGATTAACCTTGAATACCAACAATTAACCAAGGTGCATTGTTAGTTGTTAGGTCACGCTCTAGGTGCCAGATATCAGTGATATCTTCTTCAACGCCATCCGCTGTGTCACGGTAACGACCGCTAAACTGAAGGCTTAGCTGTGCTTTGCTACCATCGTGGTCTGCGCGAACGATTTCAGCATCAACGTACATTACGTCTGTGTGCTGATCACCGTCCAGCTTATTACGCTCAACTTTTAGATCTTCAAATAGGCTTGGAGACACGTACTCTTCAATCGTGTTTAGCTCGTTGTGGTTCCATGCACCTTGCAGTGTACGGTAGTGCTCACGAGAGCCATTGATGAATGCCGCTTGATCAAAGCCTGGTGGGTAGTTATGTGGAACATCGCTTTGTGCACCAAAACCGAAACCACCAGCAGCGCCTTGTGATTGAGGCTGTGCTTGTTCGAAGTTATGAACGTTTGGTTGCTGCTTAGGTTGTTCAAACTTGTTCTGACCCATTCCGCCGAATGCTGGCTGCTGGCCACGTGCATTCTGCTGATTCATTGAGCCCTGCTTCGCACCCAACATTCCACGTAGGAATTTAAACGCTAGGAACGCAATCAGACCCATGATAAGAATATCCATAAACTGGATACCTTCAAATGCGCCACCAAAGAATGCTGCTAAAAGACCACCAGCAAGTAAACCACCTAGTAGACCGCCCATAAGGCCTTTCTTGCTAGAGTTAGCTGCTGTGTTCTTACCCGTTTGATCTTGTCGGATCGAATTCGTGTTTTGTTGTTTTGGTGCTGGAGCCGTTTTAAAGCTTTTGCCAAATGACTTACCACCACCAAACTTTTTCGCTTCCGCGATTGGCGTCACCGCGACTGTTACCAACAGGATCGCGACTAGTGAGAAAAATCGTTTCATTATTATCCTTTATAGGGTTCTTTATCTTTCGACACCTTAATCATACTCGTTAACAAAGAACAATGAAATATTCACGGCCTTTACACATGTATCATAATATTGCGGCTATTAATTGATTACTAAACTAGCGAAGGGATTGACGGCACTCTGGGGCAGCATTAAAATATTGAACGATGTTCATTTAATAGAAAGTACCCATGGCAAGACGAAACGATCATACTCGCGAACAATTAGTGCAATTAACCTTAAAAACGGTGACCGACTTCTTAGAAGAGCACTCTTATCACGAGTTAAGTCTACGTAAAATCGCCAATATGATTGGTTACGTTCCAAGTACCTTGGTGAATGTATTTGGTAACTACAACCTATTGCTATTACATGTGGTCGCTCAAACATTAGATGAACTGGCGTCAGAATCTGCTGCAGCGGTTGAACAATCGAGCAACCCTCAACAAGCTCTATTCAACCTTGCATACTGTTACCACGATTTTGCACAAAAACACCCTCACCGTTGGCAGCTTATCTTTGAGCACAACATGAACGGTGAAAACCTTCCTGAATGGCAATCAAACCGCATCGATAGAATGACAGGTATGCTAGAGCAACTATTAATAGCTATTGCCCCTGAACATACTAAAAGCGAAGTCATTAAAGCTAGCCGTGTATTATGGTCTGGAGTACATGGAATTACTCTACTCAGCGTTGATGATAAATTTTTCGCCGCTGAGCCAATCGATGGTAAAGAGTTGATCAATAACCTAGTCTCAAACTACTTAACCAACTGGTAATCATCCAAGGAAAGACAATGAACAACAGCAGCCAATCTTCGCTGTTAACGCAAAAAAGGTTCCTACCCTACTTTATTACCCAATTTCTAGGAGCCTTTAACGACAACATATTCAAAAATGTCCTGTTACTGTTTGTTGCTTTCGCAAGCGTAGACACGCTGCCTATTTCTAGCAATCTATTCATTAATTTGGCCGCTGGCCTGTTTATTCTGCCCTTCTTCCTATTCTCAGCTTTAGCCGGTGTACTGGCTGATAAATACGAAAAATCGTGGTTTATCCGTAAAGTTAAGCTCCTTGAAGTGGTGATTATGTCACTGGGTGCGATCGGATTTATCTATGAAAGCTACGGAATATTACTTCTGCTTCTGTTCCTTATGGGAACACAAAGTGCTTTCTTTGGCCCTGTGAAATACGCCCTGCTTCCACAACAGTTAGAAACAAAAGAACTGGTATCTGGTAATGCTCTCGTCGAAACAGGTACATTCTTAGCGATCCTGATCGGTACTCTAGGCGCAGGCATCATTGCATCTGAAGAAGGCGCAAAGCTCATTGCCGCAGTGTGTATTGTTTCGTTCGCCGTGCTTGGCTATGTATCAAGCTGCTTTATTCCACAAGCGCCAAGTAATGCACCAGGCCTGAAAGTGAAGTGGCAACCTGTAAAGCTCACCCGTGCAACACTGGCGATTGCCAAAAGAGACCGCCCAACCTTTCAAGCTCTGATGTCTATAAGCTGGTTCTGGTTCCTTGGTGCAGCTTACCTAACTCAGTTTCCCAACTTCACCAAACTGCATCTAAACGGTACTGAAAGCTCAGTCGCCTTTTTACTGGCACTGTTCTCAGTAGGCATCGCGATCGGCTCTTTAGCTTGCGATAAGTTATCTAATCACCGCATTGAAATCGGCATCGTTCCAATGGGCAGCTTAGGTATCTCGATCTTCGGTCTTTTGATGGCGATATCCATCCCGGAGTCTTTGCCTCACTTTAGCTCTTTCCATCAATTCGTAACCTATTCAGAACTATGGCCACTCTTTGCGTACCTTCTACTATTGGGTGTCTCTGGCGGTATCTTTATTGTTCCTCTGTATTCACTGATGCAGCTACGCGCGAAACCAGACGAACGTGCCCAAGTGATCGCCGGGCTCAATATCTACAACTCACTGTTCATGGTAGGAAGTGCGGTTTTAGGTATTGTTTGCCTTAGCGTTTTAGAGCTTTCGATTCCACAGCTGTTTGTGTTGCTCGCGTTGGGAAACACTTTGGTGATGCTGTACCTGTTTTATCAGGTTCCTATCTACGCTTTCCGTTTCTTTACGTGGGTGGTCACTCACACCATGTACCGAGTTAGGCATAAAAACTTACATCACCTGCCAGAAAAAGGCGGTGCGTTAATTGTCTGCAATCATGTAAGTTATATGGATGCACTGCTGCTGAGTGCGGTTTGCCCTCGTCTTATCCGTTTCGTGATGGAAGAGGAATACACCAAGTTGCCGCCGATTCGACGTTTCTTGAAAAGAGCTGGGGTGATTCCAATCTCAGCAACCAACCGCAGTTCGATACGAAACGCTTTTAAAGAAGTAGAGCGAGCCCTGCATGAAGGTCACATCGTGTGTATTTTCCCAGAAGGAAAGCTAACCTCTGATGGCGAAGTGGCTGAGTTCATGCGTGGTATGGAACTGATCATCAAACGTTCCCCTGTCCCTGTGATTCCTATGGCTCTCAAAGGGTTATGGGGCAGTTACTTTAGCCGTTACAAAGGCCGTGCCTGCAAAGGGTTACCCACTCGCTTCTGGACTAAATTAGAGATAGAAGCTGGCGAGCCTATTACACCTAAAGAAGCCTCTTGTGAAACTCTTCGACAGTCGGTGTCCAATCTTCGCGGATCACTACGCTAGCTAACCAGCCCTTTATTCATATCAGCTGAACAAGCGTTAAGTTTTCCTTAACGTTTGTTCAATTCATTTAGACTTACTTATCATTTTATTGAACGTATAGTGGTCTCATTACAATAACATCACTACAAAACAAGACTCTAAATACAATGAACCTAAAAAAGTCCGTTCCGTTTTATCTTGCTGCGCTGTTTTGCTTAACGCCTTGGGTCAGCTCACCGACAGCCCTGGTTATCGGTTTCCTACTTGCTAGTTTAGGTTTAGTCCCTGAACACTTGGAAGTCGGCAAACTCACCAAAAAGCTACTTGCTTACTCGATTGTTGGCTTGGGTTTTGGCATTCAGTTTGAAAAAGCATTAGCGGTAACAGGCGATGGTATTGGTCTCATTGTAACGACGATTATCGGTACATTAGTCATTGGTTGGTTCTTGGCTAAGAGAATGGGGCTAGACCGCACAACGGGCTATCTTATCTCTTCTGGTACCGCGATTTGTGGTGGTAGTGCGATAGCAGCAGTGGCACCCGCGATCAAAGCAGACGATGAACAGATTGGCTTGGCATTAGCCACTGTATTCGTGTTGAACTCGGTTGCTCTATTCTTATTCCCTATGATTGGTCACGCGCTTGAACTCAGCCAACAAACATTTGGTACTTGGGCAGCTATTGCGATTCACGATACGTCTTCAGTTGTCGGCGCAGCTTCAGCGTATGGCGAAGAAGCCCTGACGACAGCGACCACATTGAAGCTCGCTCGGGCACTTTGGATCATCCCAATCGCTTTAGTCAGCGCGATGATCTTCAAGAACGATCAAAAGAAGATTACGGTTCCCTACTTCATTTTCTTCTATTGCGCTGCTATCGCAGTGAGTGACTTACTGCCACAATTTGAGATGGTTTATCAAGGAATCTTTGATGTGTCTAAGCGAGCACTGGTAGTGTGTTTGTTCTTAATTGGCTGTGGTATTTCAGTTGAGAAGTTAAAAGCGGCAGGGCCAAAGCCATTGATGTTCGGCATTACTATGTGGGTGATGATTTCTACCGGTTCGCTAGCTTGGCTGACCCTCGCATAACCTCTAGGGAGTTGAATCTCTAAAAACATAGCGAAGCACAAAACAAAAAGGCAAAGCTCGTATGGGCTTTGCCTTATCGTTTGTCATATACATTGACTAAATTACTATTCAAACAGGGGCTTATCACTCTTCTTACTCTCTCTTTTCATCAAAACCAGAACCACAACTAACACAAATGCAGTAAGTTCAGCTAACGAACGCGTCAGCCCCGACGATGTGATGGCTTGGCCTATCTGCAGTAATACCGCAATGATGAGGGCAATTTTCATAATAAGACCTTATTCTATAATCCGTTATTTATATGGCTTATTATGATGGATGGTTATAAAGATAATAAATTCTGTTTTGAACTATCTAATTGCTAAATTAACTAACTGCAGGCCAAGTGAACAAAAAACCTCCGACTCAATTAGTTAGAGCGCCGGTGTTGCAACAACCACTGCGCTAATCCCGCTCTCGATACCTTAATACCTAACTGTTCTTGTTGAGGCATGCGATAGTACTCAATAGGGAACTTAAATCGCTCTAGGCTTCCTTGTAGCTGCTCTGCAAACCATTCTTTGGTTAGAACTTCATCACAGTCCACAATAGCTACTGGTCTAAAACCAAATTCGCTGTCTTCTATGGGCACAATAAAGGCTTGCTTAACTTCGGGCAGCTGATTGAGTGCACGCTCAATTTCTTCACAGTGAATATTCTCACCGCCAGAAATAAATTGATTGTCGGCTCTGCCAATAATCGACACTTGCTCACCAACCCACTCCCCAAGATCCTTGCTATCAAACCAGCCATTCTCACCCACTAATGGGGTTAAGGTGCCTTGATAGTAGTAACCAGAAGCGAGCGTCTCGCCGCCAATAAAGATGCGTTGTTCTTCAATTTTTAGCTGGCGATGATTAAGGACAAACCCTGCAGTGCTGCTAGCATCAACAGGCTTTGCCGTCACCGTAGAGGCTGCTTCCGTCATGCCATAACCAAGCCAAGTCTCAATCCCCATTTGCTGAGCTTCAAGGCCAAGCGCCTCTGGAATATGGCTACCACCCAAAAGTACATGAGTTAAAGTAAGTGCTTGCTTACTCTTTAACAATCGATGTAACTGAGTAGCCACCAATGAGGCATGACTGCAACCTTCTATATCGGTTTCAAGCTGGCCAGAACCTATTTTGATGCAGCCACCCGCAGTTAACCAGCGATGGACAATCGCCAATCCCGACACATGGTACATAGGTAAACTCAGTAACCAAGTGTTACCTTGTTGATAACGAAACACCTCAAGTAACCCAGACGCAGAACATAAGTGCTGCTCAAGTGTATGGGCGACCGCTTTGGGGTTTCCAGTAGAACCTGAAGTGAATACGATGCTCGCTAGATTTTTCGGATTGAAGTTAGAGTCTTGAGATGTCGAGAGCCGATTGTCATCACCATCGACCTTAACTTCATTTAAGCAAGGCAAGGTCACCAACTGAGTATTCAAATCGGCAGTCTCTGATTGCTCTATTCCATAATTGTCCAAAAGCCAAAGGTAGCTCTGTTGATCTGCTTGATATAAGGAATCGAGCTTTTGCTTCAGGCGTAAACTAGGCTGAGGCATCGTAAACGCACAAACCACACCTAAATTGAGTGCGGCAAGGTAAACAGGGATCACTTCAGATTGATTCTTACCTACAATCGTCAGTACATCACCTTCAGATAGGCCTTGATGAGATAGCTGTTGTTGGTACTCACTAACCAACACAAACACTTGTTGCCAAGTATAAGTGCGGTGAGTAGTCACTAGCGCTGGTTGAAGTGGTTTTTGCTGCGCCCACTGTTCCCAAAGTGGGTGATAATTAGATTGTGGGCGCATCATAAGATAACCAAGTTATAGATTGAAAAGTGTCTAAGCCAATCAAACGAACAGCCTAAGAAGACCAAATCAATTGCTGCTGTTCAAGGGTAGAAACCGGAAGCTGACAACCCGGCCATGAAACTTCCAACTGTTGCTGATACAAGCCAATCGTATCCAGCCCCGGCACTTCATTTGGCAGATATTGCTGCGCCAGACGAGCAATCTGAGTCAGACCTAGGCTCGACTCAATGCTTGAACTCAATACAGGTTTAATTCCAAGTTGTTGTGCACGCTCAATGATTGCCACACAACGTTCTACAGAGCCAATGAGAGTTGGCTTGATAACTACAGCTTTAACACCAGTAAGGTCGCTAAGATCAAACTCTGGATTACGCACAGCTTCTTGCAGTGTTTCATCCCAAGCAATCGCTACGCCGTGGTCAATAGCAAATGCCAAGCTGTCTTCCGGCTTTTGGCAAGGTTCTTCAATAAAGCTGATACGCTGACGCAATGAAGGCGAAATGTACTTGATGAACTGCTTCGCTTTTTCAGGCTTCCACGCACGGTTGGCATCAAGCCTTAGAGTCAAATCCGGAATCGATTCAAGTAATAAGCTAACCAGCATGCCATCGCGAATCGCTTCGTAGAGGCCGACTTTCACTTTTGCGACCTTCTCGCCTTCCATTTCATTTAGTACAGGGATCAGTTCATCTGGATCACCTGTACACAAAGGCGCAGCCTGGTAATTACCTTCAGTGTTGAGTTCGCCTCGTAATTCCATCATCGCCATCGAAAAACCGAAGGCAACAGAAGGATATAGCTCATTAAAAGGCGTTTGAGGGTTGTTGTGACTCCAAAGCTCTAATTCATGTTGCAGTTGAATACCGGCTTGTTCAGCATCTTCTTGGCTGAAGCCTGGCAGAGGCGCAACTTCACCAAAACCTGTTTTACCGTCACACTCTAGTTGGATGACATAGCCAACGCGTTCGTTCAACTTATTGTCACGAAGAACCACTCCACTATCCATAGGTAATTGATAACGGTAGAGTTTAGCGTGACGCTGAGAATTCACTGAGTTCATAAAGCTTCCTAAAAAACGGGGAACATCAAAACAAAACGAGCCGCTATTAGCGACTCATTTTGAAAAGGAGAAAGACTATGGGTTACGCGGGAACTTGTCGAAGTCCGGTCGACGTTTCTCGTTGAATGCGTTGCGGCCTTCTTGACCTTCCTCTGTCATGTAGAACATCATGGTTGCGTTACCAGCCAACTCTTGTAGACCGGCTTGACCATCACAGTCAGCATTAAGAGCGGCTTTCAAGCAACGTAGAGCCATTGGGCTGTGTTGCAGCACTTCACGACACCAACGAACGGTTTCTTTTTCTAGGTCAGCGACAGGCACAACCGTGTTCACCAAGCCCATATCCAATGCTTCTTGAGCATCGTAGAAACGGCATAGGAACCAGATTTCACGCGCTTTCTTTTGGCCAACGATACGAGCCATGTAAGAAGCACCCCAGCCGCCATCGAATGAACCTACTTTAGGACCCGTCTGACCGAACTGCGCGTTTTCAGCAGCAATCGTAAGGTCTGCCATCATGTGAAGTACATGACCGCCACCGACAGCCCAACCCGATACCGCTGCGATTACTGGTTTTGGACAAGTACGAATTTGACGTTGGAAATCCAGTACGTTCAGGTGATGTGTACCTGAATCGTCTTGGTAGCCGCCGTAGTCACCGCGAATACTTTGGTCACCACCAGAACAGAACGCCTTCTCACCAAGACCCGTCAAAATGATCACGCCTACTTTCTCGTCGTAACGAGCGTCAGCCAATGCATTGATCATCTCTTTTACGGTTTGTGGACGGAACGCATTGTGGACTTGAGGACGCGCAATCGTGATTTTTGCAATACCGTCGTCAGACTTGTGGTACTGAATATCTTCGTATTGACTGCTTTCATCGCTCCAGTTAACTGCCGCGTAAAGTTCTTCTTCTGTGATGCCTACTGTTTTAGCCATGGTGATTCCCATTGTTCTATTAGAGACCACGACTAACGAGTAGTCGTGACGGTGTTGCTCTGCTTTTGATAGTGCTTGATACGAGAGAATCGCTCAGTCAGATTAACGACGACTGGCGATACATTGGATTATCAGGTTGGAAAACAGTTCTGGTTGCTCAAAATGAACATTATGACCAGCGTAATCCACCTGACTATATTCAAAGCCACTATTCTCAGCTAGCTCCATGAATTTACGGTCTTTTTCTCCACACACATAATGCAATAAGTGCTCATGAGATTTCAATGTGGCACGTAAATCCGGTTGCTTAGCTAACGAAGTAGATAACAACATATTTGCTACGGATACTCCAAGGTTACCACTACGCTTTATGACCAAAGTTTGTCTTTGCTCATGATTTAGTGAAGAAAAGACGCTTTGTTGATACCAATCGTCTAAAACATCTTCAATCGACTGCTGTGCAAAGCGAACAGCCCACTGCGTATCATGTACTAACCTTTGTGCTCTTTCTTCATCACATTCCAAACCAAAGTTGCCACCTTCAATGATGACTTTCTCTAGGTTAAGCGTCTCGAAGCAAGGGCTTGTCACCCCATACATAGCGAGTCTGCCGCCCATAGAATATCCGATCACCACGATAGGGTAATTAGCAGGAAGATCGTTGAGCGCCAGTTGAGATGTGATGCACTGGACAATTTTCTTGCAGCAATGATCAAACCCTACCGGATCGATAAAGCGACTTTGTCCGTGTCCGGGTAAATCAATGCAAAGGAGAGGAAAATCCTCGAGGAATGGATGGCATGCACTCCAATCATCCCCGCTTCCGAGTAAACCATGTAAAAAAACAAGCAAAGGTTTGTCAGAAGAATCTTGTACAGCTGGGTAATAATCGGAGTAAAGCATGTAAAGTCCTTAGGCTAATGCCTCGGTGAGCATTGAACTGAATTGTTTCAGCAAAGTAGACGCTTGTTCGGGAGGCGTCTTAACTTCCACGAGCAAGGTACCCTGACCCTGTTCGAAATGTTGTTCGATAATGGTTTGATAGCAATTCAAGGTTTCTGGCGCAGCGTATCCCAACTGGAATTGCGCAGCAGCGTGTTCAAAACTGAAACCATGAGGCATTTGATAAAGTGACTGTTTCTGCTGCTCTGGCACCGGCAATAAATCAAAGATCGCACCACCATCATTGTTGGTCACAACAATAACCATCGGCGTTAAATTATGAGTCAGCAGAGCCAGTGAGTTGATGTCGTAAAGCAAAGAAGTATCGCCAATCAACATCAATAAAGGATTCTGGTTAGCTTTCACCACGCCCGCAGCCGTCGCCACCAAGCCATCAATGCCCGATGCACCACGATTGCTGTAAACTCGATTCGCAGATATTGACGACAACATATCCACCAGCCTTACCATCAAGCTGTTTCCCACAAACAACTCTCTGTCTTTAAGTCTAGACGACAAGTCAACCGCAACACTCAACTCTGTCAGTTGGTCATTATTGGATATTTGTGCGAGTGCGAGTTGCTGAACGGTATTTGCGACCTCGATTAAAGGCGTCGCCCAACCAGAGTGTTTGCCTAACAATGTTGGCAGATGTTGATCGGTTATCCATGACTCAATATTGGCAACAATATGAGTTTGAGGTAGATGATCTTGATTTATACGGTGCGCATCAGGTGAAACCACTACATATTGCGTGGAATCGAACGAAGCCGCTTGTGACTTAATCCATTGGTTTAGTCGTTTAGAAACGATGCGCTCACCAAACTGAAGAATAAAATCACACTGGTTGAGTTGCTCTTTAACTGAGTCACTCTGTAACCACAGATCATAATGCTTCCAATCACTGTTCACGCCCGATTGAGGATCACAGAAGATTAGCCAGCCCAAAGCAGAAGCAAACTGCTGTGCTTTTGTTGCCGCTTCTTTATCAATAGAACCAATAATCACCGCACCTTTACGCTCTAGGTAATCGCCTGGCGCTACTGGCTGTACAGTCAAATGATTGGGTAAACAAGTATTAGAATACGGGGTGGCTGACGAGCTCCACCCTGCGATACTTTTAGTGTAATCCGCATACATTTCAGCACTGTTCTTAGAATAGAGCGGCTCTGGGAACGGACAATTGATATGAATCGCGCCGCCAACATTGCATTGTTTCGCAAGCGCACTATCAACCGATGTTAGCAGCCAATTCAAAGAAACTTGTATCGTAGGGCTTGGAAGGTTAAGCGCCGTTTCAACGTGAGACGAAAAGATACCCTGTTGCTGGATCGCTTGGTTAGCGCCGCAATCCACTAAATCGATAGGTCGATCTGAGGTCAGTAAAATCAGCTTCTCTCGTGTTAACCCAGACTCAGCGGTCGCAGGAAGAAGGTTCGCGACAGCTGTTCCCGATGTCACAATCACCGCAACGGGCTTGTTACTCGCCTTAGCTAAACCTAAAGCTAAAAATCCAAGCCCGCGCTCATCAAAGTGCGTGTGTAAGGTTAACTTGGGATTAGCTTCAGCTTCGAGAGTTAACGGTGTTGAGCGAGAACCCGGTGCAACACAAACATGTTCAACACCGTTGCGTGCTAGCTCTTCAAGTAATGTGTGACACCAAACTCTATTTAATACGGCTTGGTCGTGATTCATGACGCCACACCCAGTGGTGGATGATCGGAAATTAGGCTGAGCAGAGTCGACATCTTCTTGTTCAGCTCTTGCCACTCATGTTCAGCAACCGATCCCGGCACGATCCCTGCTCCAGCGAACAGCTGTACTTGATCGTTTACAATCAAGGCGCTTCGAATCGCCACGCAGAATTCCGCTCTCTGATGGCTGATATAGCCTACAGAGCCTGCATACCAGCCTCGAGCAAACGGTTCGTGTTCAAGAATGAAATCCATCGCTACTTTACGTGGCAAACCCGCTACCGCTGCAGTTGGCTGTAAGGCAGCAAGCAACTGCACACCATTAACACCATTATTAAGTTGAGCATGGATATTGCGCTTCAAATGCTGCACCTTACGCAAGCGCACTAAGCGGGCATACTTTTCAACATGGACCGTTTGAGAATGAGGAGTGAGACGCTCAATGATGTCGTCAACCACATACTGGTTCTCATTGAGGTTTTTGCTGTCTTGAGAAAGCCAGTTGGCCAGTTCCATATCCTCAGTAGCGTTCTCTCCACGACCAATGGTTCCAGCAAGCGCTTCGGTATCGAGCTCAGTACCATGTCGGCTATATAAGCGCTCTGGCGTCGAGCCAATAAAGCTGTGTTTAGAGTCCAGCACCAACATAAAGTGGAAACTGTGATGATTTTGCAGATAGCTGGCTTTAAGTAATTGAGCCGCACAAATAGGCGCATCGAGTTGTAGCGTGGTTTTACGCGCTAAAACGACTTTTTTATACTCTTCGTCGCTAATGCCTTGCAGCACTTTATCGACAAGGTTGCCCCACTGCTCTCTTTCTGGAACGTGATTGATCTGTTCAATATGGGCAGACAAAGGCGCCAATATCGCCGCTTCAACGGATAACTTATTTAAGGCATTGATAGAAGCAACGCGATCAGGAGACAAGTTGACGGCCAGCGACCAAGTATTGTCAAAGCGAATTAATTCAACCTGAGGAAGGAAGAAAAACGATTCCATGCAGCGACGGTTCTTTGCGGTGTGCCCGTCAAACGATCGTCCCCCCCAGATTCGTTGGTCTTCACCAAGAATCGCGTAGGCGGGTGCCGGGTCTGAAAACGTATGTAACTGTCCGAGCGCAACAACCTCTTCACGAGTGTCGCGTGACTGCCAGTAGAACTTAGGAAAGAGCGGTTGAGCATGAAGCCATTCAATAAATGCAAACGATGGTTTTTGCGTTAGAACTTCAACACAACGAACTTCGCTTGCTTGGGCATTTTGTACTCGCTCAATCAAAGCGGAGATAGTTTGCTGGAAATGTGACAAATCGACCTCGTTCACATCTAAATTATTATTATATTAGTTTGATACTTTATGGGCAGTACCCACTTAGATCAAGAATGTACTATATCTTTTCAACATTCCTGTGATTTTAAGCGATCCCGCCCCTTTATTCATCTTAGCCAATAACCAAGAAAGCGATTAATTAAAATTTAGAAAATAGTGACAACAAAAAGACCAAACGTGACACTGAAATGCGACATTCATCAGATTTTTATTCTATCAAACGCCATTTTGCGGTACTTTAATAAAGTATTTAAATTAATTTCAGGAAATCGGCAATGCAAAATATCGGGATGTCGTCAAAACTCAACAGCGTATGCTACGAAATCAGGGGGCCTGTACTCAAACATGCTAAGCGCATGGAAGAAGAAGGGCATAAAATACTAAAGCTTAATATTGGTAACCCCGCCCCATTTGGTTTTGACGCCCCTGATGAAATCCTTGTTGACGTAATCCGTAATCTACCGACATCTCAAGGTTACTGCGACTCAAAAGGCATCTATTCAGCCCGCAAAGCGGTTGTTCAGCACTACCAGAAAAAAGGCCTACGTAACCTTGATGTAGAAGACGTTTACATTGGTAACGGCGCATCAGAGCTTATCGTTATGTCTATGCAGGCGCTACTGGATAATGGTGATGAAATCTTAGTTCCCGCTCCGGACTACCCACTATGGACAGCGTCTGTTGCGCTTTCTGGTGGTACACCGGTTCACTACATGTGTGATGAAGATGCTGATTGGTATCCAGATTTAGACGACATGCGCGCGAAAATCTCTCCAAAGACTCGCGGCATCGTTCTTATCAACCCGAACAACCCAACAGGTGCAGTTTACAGCCGTGATTTCCTACTACAAGTTGTCGAAATTGCACGTGAGCACGGCCTAATCATCTTCGCTGATGAGATTTACGATAAAGTACTTTACGATGGTGCAGTGCATACCTCTGTTGCAACGCTTGCTGAAGACGTATTAATGGTCACGTTCAACGGTCTATCTAAGGCTTACCGTGTATGTGGTTTCCGTGGTGGCTGGATGTTCTTAACAGGTCCTAAACACCTAGCAAAAGGTTATGTCGAAGGGCTAGAGATGCTTGCCTCGATGCGTTTGTGTGCCAACGTACCAATGCAGCACGCTATCCAAACGGCATTAGGCGGCTATCAGAGTATCAATGAGTTGATTCTTCCTGGTGGTCGACTGCTTGAGCAACGTGACCGAGCATGGGAACTGATTAACAAGATCCCTGGCGTTTCTTGTGTGAAGCCGAAAGGCGCAATGTACTTGTTCCCTAAGATCGACACCAAGATGTACAACATCAAAGACGATCAGAAGTTCGTACTCGACTTCCTGAAACAAGAGAAGGTGTTATTGGTTCAAGGTACAGGCTTCAACTGGCCTAAACCTGATCACTTTCGTATTGTGACTTTGCCACACATTGAAGACCTTGAAGTGGCGATTGGCCGCCTAGAGCGCTTCTTGCAAACTTACAGCCAAGACGATCTTATCGACGCTAAATAAACACAACGAGAGATGACTACAATTTGCTGTTTTAAAAGACTTTAACTTGTATTCATTCACTTCTATGCTTAAGAGGCTCCTGTTTAGGAGCCTTTTTTGTATCCGCTGTCTCGTACAGTTTGTGGCAAACACAAGGTACGAGTGGAGCACTCTCTAGATAGGACACTTATGAAACAGAGCCATTTCTTCGCCCATCTCGCACGCATGAAGCTGATTCAACGTTGGCCCCTGATGCGATCTGTTTCAAGCGAGAACATTTCAGAACACAGCCTACAGGTCGCTTTCGTTGCCCACGCTTTGGCGCTGATCAAAAACAAGAAGTTTGATGGTCAACTTAATCCTGAGCATATTGCTCTGCTTGGCATGTACCACGACACCAGTGAGGTACTGACAGGCGATTTGCCAACGCCAGTTAAATACTACAACCCGGATATCGCCCAAGAATATAAGAAGATAGAAGCCGCAGCAGAGCAAAGACTGCTTTCTATGTTGCCAGAGGAGTTCCGAGACGACTTCGCCCCATTTTTAATATCTGGAACAGCGAGTAAAGAAGAGCAAAGCATCGTCAAGCAGGCCGACACCATCTGTGCTTACCTGAAATGCTTGGAAGAGCTCAGTGCGGGCAATCATGAATACGAGCAAGCCAAGCGCCGACTGGAAGAGACACTCGAACAACGCAAAAGCCCAGAAATGGACTACTTTCTCACCACATTTGCGCCAAGCTTTGAATTATCACTAGACGAGATAAGCTAGCTGGGTATAAGTTGTTTTTAATTAGCTAAATAAAATCAATTTGATAGGTGCTATTTTGAATTCTCTACTCGAACCACCCTTTGTACTCGAACAAGAATGGCAGCATCGAAATGACGATGAACATAAAATAAGACGAGATGATCACCGTAGCCCATATCAACGTGACCGAGCGCGCGTGCTTCACTCTGCTGCTTTTCGTCGCTTACAAGCGAAAACCCAGATTCATGGCACCATGGTGAATGACTTTCATCGAACACGCCTTACTCACTCTCTTGAGGCCGCCCAGCTTGGCACAGGTATCGTTGCTCAACTGAAGAAAAAGCAACCCGAGTTTCGAGACCTATTACCCTCAGACAGTTTAATTGATTCACTGTGTTTGGCTCACGACATCGGTCATCCACCATACGGACATGGCGGCGAAGTCGCACTCAACTATATGATGCGCGACCACGGCGGCTTTGAAGGCAACGCTCAAACGTTTCGCATTGTCACTCAGCTAGAACCTTACACTGAGAATCACGGGATGAACCTGTCTCGACGCACGCTACTGGGGTTAATTAAGTACCCTTCGCTGCTCAGTCAAGTCCAAGCGAGATTACAGTCTGAACCGGTAAAGCATCAACGACAGCTCCGAGCCAAAGATTGGATGCCGGCAAAAGGCATCTACGATCATGATGAAGAGTTGTTTAACTGGGTGCTTGAACCGCTTTCAAGCAGCGACCAACAGCTCCTAAAACAGAAAAGAAAAACGCATACCGAGCCACTTGAGCACAATAAGACCAAATATAAGTCACTGGACTGTTCGATCATGGAGCTGGCTGATGACATCGCGTATGGCGTGCACGATTTAGAAGATGCGATTGTGCTTGGTTCTGTGACCAAAGCTCAGTGGATCGAATCGGCTTACCCTCAGCTGAAAGAGATGGCCGACCCTTGGATTTGTGAACACCTAGATTCAATTACAGAGATGCTTTTCTCTGGTGAACAGTATCGTCGAAAGGATGCGATTGGTGGAATCGTCAACGCATTGTTGACCAGTATTTCAATTAAGCGAGTGGATGCTAGCTTTGAGAATGTGCTTTTGGCTTACAATGCGGTGCTTGAACCAAGCATGGACGGCACGCTTGATAAACTGAAACACTTTGTCAGCGAGTTTGTGATTCAAGTGCCTCAGGTTCAAGTCATCGAATACAAAGGCCAACAGATCATCATGGATATGTTTGAAACATTCAGCGCTGATCCTGAACGCTTGCTGCCACTGCCCATCAAGAAGCAATGGCTACAGCATCAAGATGAGTCTCGAAAAATGCGCGTGATTGCGGATTACATTTCATCAATGACTGATGATCTTGCGCAGAAAATGCATCAGCAACTATTCTCGGCTCATACCGAGTTTTAATTCCTGACTCATTTTACTGAAACGGCTTAATCTAAGTAGTTTTTCTCAAACACACCCGGCGGCATTTGATTGATTTGAAACTGAATCATTTGATCAAATGCCGTTAGCAAAGGGCTAAATTCGCCATCACTCTCTAACAAGCTAAGCAAATGATAGCCAGCTTCAACGGTTGAAAGGCTGTTTTCACTGGGTGCTTTGCGAATTCGGTAATTACCCTTGAGATCTTTGGGTAAGTGGACCGTGTTCAACGCATGCAAGTTATTCGACACTTGCCACACCTTGAATGCTTTCTTCCACGTCCCATCCAATAAAATCACACGTAGCTTCTTGCTTGGGTATGTTGCCGACTCAACAGGCACAGAATTTTCACTTGGGTATAAAATCACATGTTGGTACTGTTCATCGGCCAGCAATGCGTTCAGTTGTTCGTTGTCTGAAAAGTCTTCACCAACAAGCGTCACGCTGTTTTTTAGAGATAACGAGAGAATACGCGCGGTTCCCATCGGACGGTGCTCTTCTGATGGGTGCTGAAGAATGATAAGCTCAACATTCGATTCGAGTGGTGTAACCCACTGACAAATACAAGCTTTCAAAGCCTTGCTGCATTGGGGGCAATAACGAGACATGGATTTAATGTGTACCCTGTTTTAATTTTCACTTCACTTTTATGCGTCTTATTCCAATTTGAGCCAATACAAGCTTGGGTCGTATGGGATAGCAATGCGATTGCCGAGGGGCAATGGTGGCGGATCCTAACAGGAAACTTTTCACATACCAACTACTCGCACCTTCTGATGAATCTAGCAGGCTTATGGATCATCAGCTATCTGTTTCAACCGAGTAAAAAACAGCTTGTTCTTGCTCTGCTTGTGATTAGTCTAGTGACTGGGATCGCTCTGTTGTTTTCGAGTATTCAGATCTATGTTGGCCTATCTGGCACTTTGCATGGGTTGTTTGGCTTATTCGCGCTCAGAGAGGCTTTAAACGGCAGGAAATCTAGTTGGCTATTAGTGTTGGGGTTAATAGCTAAAATCGCTTGGGAGCAGCTTGTTGGCCCCTCTAGCACGACTGGCGAACTGATTAACGCTCGTGTCGCAATTGAAGCCCACCTAGCAGGTGCTCTGGCCGGGGGCTTCATAGCTATCGTTTTATACCTAACCAATAAAGAAACGGATCAAAGCTGAATTCTTTCGCGGTTCTTTTTAACTGTCGCTTCACCTATCCCTTTGACACTCGCCAAGCCATCAGCAGTTGTAAACGCCCCGTTCTGCTCTCTGTAGTCGACAATCTCTTGGGCTTTTTTGTCACCAACACCAACCAGTAGTGCTGATAGCTCTTCTGCTGTCGCGGTATTGATGTTAACCGTAATCTCAATGCCATCGTAAAGCTCAGCTTTAGTTGGGCTGTCTGCAAACACTGCAGGGCTTAAGAGCATCAGAAATGAAAGAAGTAGTGTTGAATATATCGTGCGCATAAATCGTTCCTTTGTACAAAAAAAGGTAACTTATGCATTTGCCGCACTAGATAACACAATCACCAAACAAAAATAAAGCGGGTCACCTAAGTGACCCGCTTCGTTATACATCTTGTTTTCATCAGTGTGTTTGTTGGCTCACAAATCTGATTTATCGAATAAACCTAATTTGCAAAACAACAACCATCGCATGTGACTCTCGGTAGTCAGTAACCAAACAGGCTTAACTACCGGGCTAATCGATGCTTACTGACCTTGGCCTACTACGTAGTATTCAACGTCAGCGTTTTTACGAAGTACGTTTAGTACGTTAGTCAGATCTTGTTGGTTACCAACTCGTTCCAACTGTGCACCAATTTGAGTGCTGTAAGCTGGGTTGATTTCAGCCGTTACCTTAGAAAGCTCAACAACAACGATGTTACCGTCTTGGTCTTTAGATTGACCGAACACAGCTTGGCCTGCTTCTGGTTTCGCTAGAGCGAATACAGATGCTGCTAACGGAGAGTTGCGGTCAATCGTTTCAAGTTCAGTGAACTCAAGATTGTTGTCCGCTAGCACTGCTTCATTGCCTTGCTTTAGTTCGTTCACTAGAGAAACACCTAGTTCAACCGCTTGTTGCTCAGCTTGTACAGCAGACAATGCAGCGACAACTTGATCTTTCACTTCAGCTAGAGGAAGAACTGTCTCGTCGCGAGTCTCTTCTACACGAACAACGATCACGTGCTCAGGAGCCACTTCGATAACTTCAGAGTTTAGACCGTCTTCTTTCACTTCAGGGCTCAAGATAGCTTGCATAACTGCAGGCGTCATCAGAACTTCTGGAGCGTCAATTTGAGAGATGAAATCTGTTGTTGTGATCTTCGCATTGATAGCTTCTGCAGAATCATCAAGAGAATCTGGGAATTCAAACGCTACTTTTTCTAGCTCAGTTTGTTGCTCGTAGAACTGGTCTACAGCGTGCTGGTCTAGAAGCTCTTGCTTAATCTCTGCCGCTACTTCAGTGTAAGGCTGAGCTTGAGACGCTTTTAGTTCGTCGAGCTTGATGATGTGGTAGCCGAAATCAGATTTAACTAGACCAGTCGTGTCACCAATATTCTCAAGAGCGAAAGCCGCGTCTTCGAATGCTGGGTCCATCACATCACGTTCGATCCAACCTAGGTCACCGCCAACGTCAGCACTGCCGAAGTCGTCAGATTTCTCTTCCGCTAGCGTAGCAAAATCAGCGCCTGCATTTAGTTCGTCTAGGATAGACTGAGCTTTCGCTTCGTCATCGCCTTGAACTAAGATGTGGCTAACTTTACGTTGCTCTTCAGTTGAGTACTTGTCTAGGTGCTCTTGGTAGTACTTCTGCGCTTCTTCATCGCTTACTTCAAGCTGAGACTTAAGTGCTTCAGCAGAAAGCTCAATGTAAGATACCTTCGCTTGCTCTGGACGAGTGTAAGCTGCAGGGTTCTCTTGGTAGTACTGTTCGATCTGTTCGTCAGTTAGCTCGATGCCTTTCGCAAGGTCAGCAACAGACAGTGTCACTGTGCGAATGTCACGAGTTTGTGCGATAAGCTTGCTCTGAGTATCGATTTCACCTTGAAGAACGAATTCACTGCCTTGAAGTGCAGTCACAAGCTGGTTGCGCATTAGGTCACGACGCATGTATTCAGCGAAGCTCTCTGCGCTGAAACCTGCACGACGTAGTGCCGATTGGTAAACTTCTTGGTCGAATTGACCAGCTGTTTGGAACTGAGGCATTTCTAGAATCATGGTACGGATTTGAGAATCACTGATTCGTAGACCTAAAGACTCAGCTTGCTGCTCAAGCAGTACATCGTTGATCATGCGATCAAGTACTGATTTACGGAAAGACTCTACGTATGCAGGGTCTGCAAGCATTTGAGCGAAGTAATCGCCAAGTTGAGACTGCATGCGATTACGTTCGTTTTGGTAAGCCTGTTCGAACTCACCACGAGCAATTTCTGTGTTGCCAACTTTAGCTGCTGCGTTGTTACCGCCACCGGTGATGTAGCTGCCTACACCTGCGAATACGAATGACAGGATAATCAACCCAAGGATAATTTTTACCGCGATGCTATTCACGCCTTCGCGTAATCGATCCATCATAATTTAAGTGCTCTCCGGATATGAAGCATTGGCTTCAAAATAAAAATCTATTCACGCGATATTATCAGAAAAAGAAATGCGCATCAGTAGGATGCGCATAATTTAAATAAGTTCAATGTGCTTTGTACACATACTGTTTAAAAATGAAACATCATTTTTCAAACAGTAAACGCATTTTACAGCCTTCCCCTCGCAAAACCGAGGTTTCAGCCGTAGAAATTAGTTACATGCGTCTTTAAGTGCTTTACCCGCTTTGAAGCCAGGTACTTTAGCTTCTGCGATTTGGATCTCTTCACCAGTTTTTGGGTTACGACCTGTACGAGCAGCACGAGTACGAACACTGAAAGTACCAAAGCCAACAAGTGCAACTTGGTCGCCTGATTGTAGCGTTGTGCCAACTGCTTCGATGAATGCGTCTAGAGCGCGGCCAGCTGAAGCTTTAGAGATGTCTGCGTTTTCTGCGATTGATTCTACTAGTTGTGTTTTATTCACTGTTTTTCCCCTATGTGTCATCTGTGACTACTTCTTGATGACTGTACGTTCCATTTTGGTTTTAATTTAGCCGCAAGCCTTATTGCAAAAGGGCTGCCGCTTTGATCAATAACTTAGCGTCCAAAAAAAACGCTGACAAGCCTTTTCGGGCCTATCAGCGTAATTCTTTACTTATTTTTGCTATGCATCACTATTTTTTCACGTCAAACTCGACCCCAGACGGATCTCGTTCTAGCGCTACTTTGAGTACTTCATCAATCCACTGAACCGGGATCACCTTCAAGTCAGCGATTACGTTGTCTGGAATCTCTTCCAAATCACGCTCATTGTCTTTAGGAATCAGTACAGTTTTGATGCCGCCACGGTGTGCTGCAAGCAGTTTTTCTTTCAAGCCACCGATAGGTAAAACTTCACCACGAAGGGTAATTTCACCTGTCATACCGACCTCAGCTTTAACAGGGTTACCCGTCAAGCTAGACACTAATGCAGTACACATTGCGATACCCGCACTCGGGCCATCTTTCGGTGTAGCACCTTCTGGTACGTGAACGTGAATATCACGTTTCTCATAGAAATCTGAGTTAATACCCAGTTTTTCTGCACGAGAACGAACCACGGTCATTGCCGCTTGAATCGATTCTTTCATCACATCACCAAGTGAACCGGTTTGCGTTAGCTTACCCTTACCCGGCATTGCTTCAGTTTCGATAGTCAGTAGATCACCACCAACTTGAGTCCAAGCTAAACCAGTCACTTGACCAATACGGTTACTTTCATCCGCTTTACCGAAGTCATGACGTTGAACGCCTAAGTACTCTTTCAGGTTATCAATATTAACCGTTACAGACTTAAGGTCGCTGTCTAGCAAGATGTTCTTCACAGCTTTACGACAGATCTTAGAGATTTCACGCTCTAGGCTACGTACACCCGCTTCACGCGTGTAGTAACGGATAATGCCGATGATTGCAGAGTCTTCAATCTCAATTTCATGAGGCTTAAGACCGTTGCGTTGAACTTGCTTGTCCAATAGGTGGCTCTTAGCGATGTTCAGCTTTTCATCTTCTGTGTAACCAGACAGGCGAATCACTTCCATACGGTCCAATAGTGGGCCAGGGATGTCCATCGAGTTAGACGTTGCAACAAACATCACATCAGATAGATCGTAATCGACTTCTAGGTAGTGATCGTTAAATGCGTTGTTTTGTTCTGGGTCTAGTACTTCTAGAAGCGCTGAAGATGGGTCGCCACGCATATCAGAAGACATCTTATCGATTTCATCTAATAGGAACAGTGGGTTCTTAACGCCAACTTTAGACATCTTCTGGATTAATTTACCCGGAAGTGAACCGATGTACGTACGACGGTGACCACGAATCTCAGCTTCATCACGAACGCCGCCTAGCGCCATACGTGTGTACTTACGACCCGTTGCCGCAGCAATCGAACGACCTAGTGAGGTTTTACCAACACCAGGAGGACCTACAAGACAAAGGATTGGACCTTTTAGCTTGTTGATACGGTTTTGTACTGCCAAGTACTCAAGAATACGTTCTTTAACACGCTCTAAGCCGTAGTGATCTTCATTTAAGATCTCTTCCGCTTTAGCTAAATTCTTTTTAACTTTTGAACGCTTAGCCCAAGGAACACCAACCATCCAATCAATGTAGCTACGTACTACTGTTGCTTCAGCAGACATTGGCGACATCATTTTCAGTTTTTGAAGTTCTTGCTCAGTTTTCTCACGAGCTTCTTGAGGCATCTTAGAATCTTCGATCTTCTTCTTCAGAGTCTCGAATTCATCAGGTGCGTCGTCCATCTCGCCAAGTTCTTTCTGAATCGCTTTCATTTGCTCATTCAGGTAGTACTCACGCTGAGATTTTTCCATCTGCTTCTTAACGCGGCCACGGATACGTTTTTCAACTTGCAGGATGTCAATTTCTGACTCCATTTGGCCCATCAAGAATTCCAGACGTTCTGTCACATCTAAGATTTCTAGAACGTGCTGCTTGTCTACCAACTTAAGTGGCATGTGCGCAGCAATCGTATCAGCAAGGCGAGCTGCCTCATCAATACCGTTCAGAGATGTTAGAACCTCTGGTGGAATCTTTTTGTTTAGCTTAATAAAGCCTTCGAATTGATTGATCGCACTACGAACAACCACTTCTTGTTCTTTTTCGTCAAGTTCTGAGGTAACAACGTATTCGGCGTCCGCTAAGAAGAATTCACTTTCTTTGAATTGGTGAATCTTTGCACGCTGCTGACCTTCAACAAGTACTTTAACCGTACCATCAGGGAGCTTGAGTAACTGAAGAATGGTAGCGACTGTACCTACGTTAAATAGGTCGTCGATTGAAGGCTCATCAGTGTCCGCTTCTTTCTGCGCTACAAGTAGTACTTGTTTGTTAGCTTCCATTGCCGATTCAAGGCATGTAATCGATTTTTCACGACCAACAAACAATGGAATAACCATGTGTGGGTAAACCACTACATCACGTAGAGGTAGCACGGGGATTTCGATACGCTCGGAACGTTCCAAGTTCATATATTTCTCTCTTCCGCTTTAACTTATAAAGCAGTATATGGGGCTTAAACGACTGGATTCAATGGAAGAATAAAAAAAAGGAGGTAATTGCTTACCTCCTTTTTCAATTTGAGTGACTTGTCTAAAAAAGACCTACTCTGCAACAGCTGCTTGGTTATCTGAGTTGCTGTAAATCAATAGTGGTTCTGACTCACCATTAATTACCGACTCATCAATCACAACCTTGCTTACATCAGTTGAAGATGGCAGTTCGTACATAGTTTCTAGTAGAACACCCTCCAAGATAGAACGTAGACCACGAGCGCCTGTTTTACGGTTCATTGCTTTCTTAGCAATTGCACGTAGGGCGTCTTCACGGAATTCTAATTCTGTATCCTCAAGCTCAAATAATGCTGCGTACTGTTTTGTCAGTGCATTCTTTGGCTCACATAGGATTTGGATTAGCGCTTCTTCATCAAGCTCTGTCAGTGTTGTTGTCACAGGTAGACGACCAATGAATTCTGGAATCAGACCATACTTCACTAGATCTTCAGGTTCTACTTGAGTGAACAATTCACCGATAGTTTTGGTTTCGTCTTTTGAACGCACTTCTGCGCCAAAGCCGATACCTGAACCTGTTTCTACACGTTGTTCAATCACTTTATCTAAGCCTGCAAACGCACCACCACAGATAAATAGGATCTTAGACGTGTCCACTTGCAAGAACTCTTGCTGTGGATGCTTACGACCACCTTGAGGTGGAACTGAAGCAACTGTACCTTCAACAAGTTTTAGTAGAGCTTGCTGTACACCTTCACCAGACACGTCACGCGTGATTGATGGGTTTTCAGCTTTACGAGAAATCTTGTCGATTTCATCGATGTAAACAATGCCGCGTTCCGCTTTCGCTACGTCGTAATCACATTTCTGAAGCAACTTCTGGATGATGTTTTCAACATCTTCGCCCACGTAACCCGCTTCGGTTAGTGTTGTTGCATCAGCCATAGTGAAAGGAACGTCTAGGAAACGAGCCAATGTTTCAGCAAGTAGTGTTTTACCACTACCAGTAGGACCGATAAGAAGAATGTTACTCTTACCTAGCTCTACGCCTTCAGCTGTCGTGTCACCATTACGTAAACGCTTGTAGTGGTTATAAACTGCAACTGCTAGCACTTTCTTCGCGTATTCTTGACCGATTACATAGTCGTCAAGATGCTCACGAATCTCACGCGGCGTTGGCAGCGATTCCGATTCTTTCTTAGGAAGAACATCTTTAATTTCTTCACGAATAATGTCGTTACAAAGATCGACACATTCATCACAAATGTAAACAGAAGGACCTGCGATTAACTTGCGAACTTCGTGTTGGCTTTTGCCACAGAAAGAGCAGTAAAGCAGTTTACCGCTACCACCCTCTTTGCTTTTATCTGTCATTCGCTAACCTCTTAGCCTTAACTCTCTATGCTTGAGTGTATATCAATTTGAATCACTTTGCGTTAAACAATTGCCCTGCAATTATTGACCGCGGTGATTAAGAACTGAATCCACTAAGCCGTATTCTACTGCTTGATCAGCAGACATGAAGTTATCACGATCTGTATCGCGCTCAACAACTTCTAGAGGCTGACCCGTGTGCTCTGCCAATAGTTTGTTTAGCTTTTGTTTGATCGTTAGGATCTCTTGCGCGTGAATTTGAATATCAGACGCTTGGCCTTGGAAGCCGCCAAGTGGCTGGTGAATCATTACACGTGAGTTTGGAAGCACGTGACGCTTACCAGGAGTACCACCCGCTAGTAAGAATGCACCCATAGAGCAAGCTTGACCCATACATACTGTGCTCACGTTTGGCTTGATGAACTGCATTGTGTCGTAGATAGACATGCCTGCTGTTACGCTACCGCCAGGTGAGTTGATGTAAAGATAGATATCTTTGTCTGGGTTTTCTGATTCCAAGAAAAGCAGTTGAGCCACGACAAGATTTGCCATGTGGTCTTCCACTTGACCTGTTAAGAAAATGATACGTTCTTTTAATAGACGAGAATAAATATCGTAAGAACGTTCACCACGGGAAGTCTGTTCAACCACCATAGGAACTAGTGCGTCCATAATCGATGGCATTGTATTTTTTTCTTGGTAGCTCATATTCTTATGTCCCTAAAATAAATGGCCCGAATGATTAAATCATACGGACCATTGTTAGCAGAATTGTTGACCGTACGTCAACCTTCTACGTCAGATATTACTATATTAAGCAGGTTGCTGATTCATTAGCTCGTTGAAGCTAACTTCTTTATCAGAAACTTGAGCTTTAGCGATGATTGCATCAATAGCTTGCTCTTCTAGAGCAACATTGCGCATGTTGTTCATCATTTGCTCGTTTTGCTCGTAGTAAGCAATAACTTCTGTTGGATCTTCGTATGCTGTAGCCATCTCTTCGATGATAGCTTTAACTTTCTCGTCGTCAGCTTTTAGCTCTTCAGTCTTGATTACTTCACCAAGAAGAAGACCTACAACTACGCGACGTTTAGCTTGCTCTTCGAACAGCTCACGTGGAAGTTGGTCAGCAGCTTCAGTGTTGCCACCAAAACGTTGAGCAGCTTGTTGACGTAGAACACCGATCTCTTGATCGATAAGAGCAGAAGGTACGTCGATGTTGTTTTCGTTAACTAGACCGTCGATAGCTTGCTCTTTGATGCGGTTCTTAACAGCTTGCTTAAGCTCACGCTCCATGTTCTTACGAACTTCAGCTTTAAGACCTTCAACGCCGTCAGCAGCACCGAACTTAGAAACGAATTCTTCGTTTAGTTCTGGAAGTTCACGAGCTTCAACTTTGTTCAGCTTGATAGAGAACTTAGCTGCTTTACCTTTTAGGTTTTCAGCGTGGTAATCTTCTGGGAAGTTTACGTCGATTTCGAATTCCATACCTGCTGTTTTACCAACGATACCGTCTTCGAAGCCAGGGATCATGCGACCAGCGCCCATCTCTAGTGGGAAGTTCTCAGCTTTGCCGCCTTCAAACTCTTCACCGTCGATAGAACCAACGAAGTCGATAGTTGCACGAGAACCAGCGTCAGCAGCAGCTTCAACTTCAGTCCAAGTCGCTTGTTGCTTACGTAGAGTTTCGATCATCTCTTCAACGTCAGCTTCTTTAACTTCTACTGCTGGTTTCTCAACAGTGATGTTTTCTAGACCTTTCAGCTCAACTTCTGGGTAAACTTCAAAAGTTGCGTTGAATACTAGGTCAGCGCCTTCGTTGTTTTCAACTGGTGCGAAAGTTGGAGCGCCAGCTGGGTTGATTTTCTCTTTAACGATCGCTTCGATGAAGTGACGTTGCATTACTTCGCCCATCACGTCTTGACGTACTGCTTTGCCGTACATTTTAGCAACCATCTTCATTGGCACTTTGCCTTTACGGAAACCATCGAAACGACGGTTTTTCGCGATGTTGCGTAGTTCAGCTGTAACTGCATCTTCGATGTTAGCAGCAGGAACAGTAATATTAAGACGGCGCTCTAGGCCTTCTAGCGTTTCAACAGTAACTTGCATTATATAAACCTCAAAACTGGCTCAGTAATCTGAGCATATGAGCCGTAACTTAGCTTTAATTCAAAAGCCGACGTTGTTGGCTGCATCCTTGTGTAGTGCTCTATCCGAACACCTAATTTAAAATCGAGCATTGATGTCTGAATTGATTATTCAACCAAACACCAGACTAATCA
The DNA here is from genome assembly GCF_003050065.1 of Vibrio sp. 10N.286.51.C3. NCBI lineage: Bacteria > Pseudomonadati > Pseudomonadota > Gammaproteobacteria > Vibrionales > Vibrionaceae > Vibrio > Vibrio sp. 10N.286.51.C3. The sequence goes on from NZ_PIGC01000017.1 coordinate 27,373, forward strand.
GCGATATCTTCGTTCTTCACACGTCGATTAAAACGCAATAAAGCTTGTTTTCAGAAACAAGAAAGGTATCTCCGATTAGCCTCAGGACAGAAATTTTAGACGCGACATTCTAGCGATCTGTTTAATCTCTGTCGAGCCGTTCACCTCTGCATGATGATGAATGCTCTAAATTCGTCCAACTAAGTGATACAAAAACGATCAAATCATCACTTAGCACAACAGAAATGGGGACAATAGCGACTTTTTCAAGGGAATCGAGGGCTTTTTTTGCTAAAAACCTTAAAAAGAGATCTTGCTCTTGTTTTACCCCTCAGAGTCGATAACTTTTTCAACAATCCCCGTTACAAACCCTTAACCTACACCCATCTGTTCACTCTCTGCTTTCAGCAAAAACTACCGCTATTTGCTACCATAAACGAGAGAAGACAGGCTTGATTGTTTACCAAAGAAATTAGCGGAGAGCCTTCATGTTTCAAGCTTTTAGAATCCCAATACTATTAATGGTCACATACAGTTTACTGATGGTGTTTGGCGGTCATTGGGTGTGGAGCACAAGCCATGAAAGTTTGTTAAATGATCATCAATCTAAGCTAGACCGTTTTTCAGTTCATATTTCAAGTCAATTGGACAAGTTCGCGCACATTCCAGAACTGCTTTCAAAAGACAAAGAGCTGGTCGATGCCCTGCACTCTCCAAGTAACTCTGCGCAAATCGAACTCACTAATCGTTATCTAGAGCACGTAAACTCGGTGATTCAAGCATCCGACACCTACCTACTAGACAGTATCGGTACCACCATCGCAGCCAGTAATTGGAATCAACCGCGTTCTTTTATTCGTCGTAATTTTGCTTTCCGCCCTTACTTTCAAGAAGCGATTCTTGGCAATGAAAATCAATATTTTGCGCTAGGATCAACTTCTGGGAAGCGAGGCTATTATTATTCTTACCCCGTCTCCTATGCCGCCGAGATTATTGGCGTCATTGTTGTAAAGATGGATTTATCGCTGATTGAAGCAAGTTGGAAAGGCAAACAGAGTTTTTTCGTTGCTGACGATAAAGACCAAATCGTATTTATGTCGAGTAACCCTGAATGGCTGTTCAAAAGCCTTCAACCACTAAGCGAAGAACAGCACTCTCAAATTCAAGAAAGCAGACAGTATCTCGATACAAAAATAGAAAGCCTACACTTCTCCGGTGATTTCGAGAGCGCTACTAGCAATATTGAGTCTCAGCACAAGCTCGTCCAAGAACAGTTCTTTAGCTCCTCTCGCTTCTTAGCCGAGCCAAAACTCACCATACGGGTATTTTCTCCGACCCACTTAGTTTGGTGGGACTTGGTTGCTTACCTTGTGGTTCTCAGCCTTATCTTTGCGATTATTTACCTCACAATGCAGCTCAACCACCATCGACAACAAAGACGCGCTCAGATAGATAGGCTGCAATCCGAAGCCAAGCAAAAGCTCGAATTTCAAGTACTCGAACGCACATCAGAGCTGCATGTCGAAATTAAACATCGTATCGAAACCGAACATGTATTGAGGCAAACCCAAGACGAACTCATCCAAGCCGCCAAACTGGCGGTGCTAGGTCAAATGTCGGCGAGCATCAGTCACGAACTAAATAACCCGCTCGCTGCGATTCGCAGTTATGCCGACAATGGCCGACTGTTTCTTGCCAAAGAAAAAACCGATCGTGTCGATGACAATCTATCGCGAATCTCGGCACTCACTGATCGCATGGCGAAAATCAGCCACCAGCTTCGCTCCTTTGCAAAGAAATCCACCGCGGAAGAACTGCACACCTTGCAAATACTCCCTATCTTACATTCATCGAAAGAGCTGATGAAGCCACAGCTCAAGAGTGAACGAGTTAAGGTCAACGAACTCCCTGAAATCTTTGATGCTTGCGTGCTCGCCAACGCTATTCAACTGGAACAGGTGATCATTAACCTGCTGACTAATGCGATTCAGGCGATGGAACAACAAGATGATAAACAATTAGCTATTCTGTTAGAGATTAGGGAGTCCGACCATCAACAAGCCCAGACCTTGCTGATTCATGTCGATGATAATGGTCCCGGCTTCACCTCCCCTTCGAACGGAAACTTTTTTGAACCCTTCCATACCACCAAGAAAAACGGACTTGGACTTGGGCTATCGATTTCTCAACAAATAATCAGCGGAATAAATGGCAAGCTCGTTACAGGAAGCAGCCCTCAAGGTGGTGCTCGATTCAGCATAGAGTTACCCCTTGTTGAACAAGAACAGCAAGCAAAAACGCAGCAATAACCAGAATACAAAGAAGTAAAGGAATAACTATGTGTCACGTCTATTTCATTGATGATGAATCCGATCTGAGAATGGCTATTGAACAGAGCTTCGAGCTCGCCGATATTGATGCCGAATTCTTTCCCGATGCGGAGTCAGCTCTGCTCGCGATTCAAGAAAACGGCTTACCTCACGTGATCATCACTGATATCTGTTTACCGGGTCTGTCTGGGCATGATCTGCTCAACACCGTGATGCACAAAGACAAAGAGATCCCCGTAATTATGATTACTGGTCACGGCGATATTTCGATGGCCGTTCAAGCAATCCAATACGGCGCCTATGACTTCATCGAAAAGCCGTTCGCCAATGAGCGCCTAATCGAAACCACCAAGCGAGCGATAGAAAAACGTCAACTAACCCTCGAGAACCTTGAGTTAAAACGTTCACTCAAGGCCAGCCAAGCGCTTGGCCCAAGGATCATTGGTGACACACAATCAATGACAGAACTGCGGTCTATCATCACTCACGTTGCCGACACCAACGCCGATATTTTGTTATTTGGCGAAACTGGCACAGGCAAAGAATTAGTTGCACGTTCTCTACATGAACAAAGCAGCAGACGAGAACAAAACTTCGTCGCGGTCAACTGCGGCGCGGTCCCTGAAAACCTGATTGAGAGTGAACTGTACGGCCATGAAAAAGGCGCATTCACTGGCGCAGAAAGCAAGCGAGTGGGTAAATTTGAATTTGCTCAAGGCGGAACTCTATTCTTGGATGAAATTGAGTCCATGCCGATGCAAGCACAAATTCGCCTGTTGCGCGTCTTGCAAGAGCGAGTCATCGAAAGGGTTGGATCTAATGGTTTAGTCCCTCTGGACATTCGAGTGATTGCGGCCACTAAAGTCGACTTAAAGAAAGCCGCTGAAGAAGGCACTTTCCGCCAAGATCTCTATTATCGACTTAACGTTGTGACCTTAGACTTGCCGCCGTTAAGAAGCAGACAAGAAGACATCCCAGCCCTGTTCCATCACTTCTTACTGGTTGCTGCGGCGCGTTATGGCAAGACAGCCCCAGCCCTTCCACAAAAGGAACTGCACGCACTTTTGGCTCATGATTGGCCAGGGAATGTACGTGAGCTACGTAACAGCGCTGAACGCTTCATCTTACTCGGAAAACTAGCTCAATTGGGGGATGGTGCGAACTCAGAGATCCATTCAGACGCCAGTATTAGCCTATCGGACCAAGTGTCAGAGTTCGAAAAAGCAGTGATCGAGCGCGCGTTGATTGAGAATGAAGGGAGTATAAAATTAACCATGTCTCAATTAAATGTCCCAAGAAAAACGCTTTACGACAAAATGCAACGCTATCAAATCGACAAAGATAATTTTAAGTAAACAATAGATTTTGAAGTGAAAATTAAGCTACGAAATAAAAGAATCAACAACGAAACAAAACGCAAAGCGCAACTTGATCTGAATGTCTATCGAAACTGGCAGAGATAAGATTCATCTTCCATAATTCATATGTCGACTTTAAGGATAAGTTGCATATGAACGAAAAAACGACCATTCCTGTCATTGTAGATACAGTGCTTATTGATGACCATTATGAAGTAGAAAGAAGATCTGGGCGCGATCGAAGAAAGAAAAAACTGCGCTGGAAAGGCTATGACAGACGCATAAGCGGTACTTTACGGCGCGGGAAAAAGAAAGCGATAGATGAAAAAGTATAACTCTTCATCTATCGCTGTTATTTACATTGAGAATGAAACCGTTCGTTAGACTAGCCGTGTATCTAAACCGCCAACTACTTGGTAATGATCTCCGGCCCCATCAAGGTGGTTGGTAACCATGTTGACACCCAAGGCACGTAAGTGACGATAATCAAGAACAAGAACATTACGCCTACCCAAGGCAGTGCGGCTTTTACCACGTTCATCATCGACATCTTCGCGACACCTGCGGTCACAAACAAATTGAGCCCGACAGGCGGCGTTATCATCCCTATCTCCATGTTCACCACCATCATGATACCTAAGTGAATTGGGTCGATACCGAGTGCAATGGCAATTGGGAATACCAACGGCGCTACGATGATCAGCAAACCTGATGGCTCCATGAACTGCCCACCAATCAAGAGTAGAACATTCACCACAATCAAGAAGGTGATCGGTCCTAAGCCAGCAGAAAGCATAGACTCAGTGATCATTTGAGGAATACGCTCTTCTGTTAGAACATGCTTAAGAATCAATGCGTTGGCAATGATAAACAGCAGCATGATAGTCAGCTTACCCGCATCATAGAGCGTGTCTTTGGTGTCTCTGTGACAAAAGGTTTGGAACACTTTCACCAGCGCAGGCTTGGTATTACTCTTGTCAGCGAAAGGTCCCATATCTTTATAGATAAAGTTGGCTATAAAGAAGGCATAAACCGCTGCAACAGCCGCCGCTTCTGTTGGTGTAAAGATTCCGCCGTAGATACCACCCAGAATGATGACAATCAGTAGCAAGCCCCAACTCGCATCTTTCGCTGCTGCGAACATCTCGCCCCAACCCACAAACGGCTGTGCCGGAATCTTCTTAATACGTGCCGCAATGTAGATAGCTATCATCAACATCACGCCCGCCAACAGGCCAGGAATCACACCGCCTAGGAACATACGACCTACCGATACATCGGTCGCTGCAGCATAAACCACCATCACGATTGACGGTGGAATCAAAATACCCAAGGTACCTGCGTTACAGATAACCCCTGCAGCGAATTCTTTTGTGTAGCCGTTTTTGATCATACCTGCGATAACAATACTACCGATCGCCACTACCGTTGCAGGAGATGAACCAGAAAGGGCTGCGAACATCATACATGCCACAACCGATGCCATAGCCAAACCGCCGCGGAACCAGCCCACCATCGCGATAGCAAAACGAATAATCCGCTTCGCCACACCACCCGTAGACATGAAGCTAGAGGCCAAGATAAAGAAAGGAATCGCTAAGAGTGTGTAGTGGCCTGCAAATGCATTAAACAGCGTTTGTGCGACTGAAGCTAATGACGCATCTGAATGCATCAATAAGAATATTACGCTCGATAAACCGAGGGAAATTGCAATTGGTACACCGACCAACATGAAAGCAATTACCATTAAAAATAGAAATAACATTGCCATGATTAGTCTTCCTTACCGTTAGATTTTGTACCCGACTCGTTCGCTTTGTTCTGCTTAGTCGAATCCAATACTGCTGTCGCGTCTTCATCAGAACCCGCTAAAACATCAGCTTTCAATGCATCCAGCTCTTCTTCGGCTTCGTGTCCTGCAATCATACGGTCAAGCTTGCCTGTTACGACTTGGTAAGCAACTTGAGCAAAACGGAACGTCAGCATTGCCATACCAATCGGCAACGCCATATAAGGAATAAAACGTGGCAGTTTCTCGTATCGCTCGCCTTCATTCAGCCAGTCAGCAAGAAACTGAAGCATCTCTGGCATTGGAATATCGTCGGTCTCGTACCATGCGCGATCGGTCGCGAATGGGTACCAATAATTCCAAGAGCCGATAAGAAGTAGGATTGAGAATGCTAGGCAACTTGTCACGGCGATTAGCGCGTACACTTTGCGTAGCTTTTCTGGGGCAAGGTTGATGATCACATCAACACCAATGTGGAAATGTTTTTTAACACCATAAGATGCGCCGACCAACACCATCCAAGCAAACATGAACACCGTTAATTCCAGTGCCCATAATATGTTGTCATTGAATGCGTATCGAAATACCACATTGGCAAAAGTAAGTAGCGTCATTGCGCCAAGGAAAAATGCGATTAATGACTCTTCAATCACATCCGTAACTCTTCCGACTTTGGAAAAAAGAGAGGTTTCCAGTGCTGATTCGCTAGAATTTGGTTGTTCCATTTGAGGCTTTTCCATAATTGACTCCGCTTATAATTGTTTTAATAAGGAGTGACGAATACTCGCCACTCCCTTAGCGGTATTATTGGTTTGAAGCTAACGCTGCATCGATAAGATCTGAACCGATGTCTTTTTCAAACTTCTTCCATACAGGTTGAAGCGCAACTACCCATGCTTCACGCTGTTCAGGCGTAAGTGTACGAACCTCACCACCAGCTTCGATGATGTTGTTTTTGTTCGCTAGGTTAACTTTTGAAGATTCTGCGTTACGCGTCTCAGACACTTCCTGAACGATAGTACCAAGCTGTGTGCGTACATCTTCAGGTAGGTCTTTCCAGAAGTCGTTTGACGTTACCACTAGGTAATCCAAGATACCGTGATTGGTTTCAGTCACGCCGTCTTGTACTTCAAAGAACTTCTTACCGTAGATGTTTGACCATGTGTTCTCTTGGCCATCGATAACCTTGGTTTGCAGGCCACCGTACACTTCTTTGAAAGACATCTTCTGTGGGTTAGCGCCTAGTTGTTCAAACTGAGCTACCAATACGTCTGATGCTTGAACACGGAATTTCAAACCTTTTGCATCTTCAGGGCTGATAAGAGGTTTGTTCGCCGACATTTGTTTCATGCCGTTGTGCCAGAATGCTAAGCCTTGAAGACCACGACGCTTCATCGCATTCTTCAGTTTTTCACCAGATTCTGAGTTTTGGAAACGGTCGACGGCTTCTACGTCTTCAAATAGGAAAGGAAGGTCAAAAATGCGGTATTTCTTAGTGAATTTCTCAAATTTAGACAGCGAAGGTGCCGCCATTTGAACATCACCATTTAACAGGGCTTCCAGTACCTTATTATCATCGTAAAGTGTCGAGTTAGGGAAAACTTGCATACAAGCTTTACCATTCATTTCAGTGTTTACTCGCTCTTCTAGTAGAGAAGCGGCAATGCCTTTCGGGTGCTTATCGGTATTGGTTACGTGACTGAATTTAATCACGATTTCACCAGGGTCACAGTTTGCAGCAGCATTAAAACTTGTGAGCGCCAGAGCAGATACAGACAGCAGGGTAAGAGGCTTAAACATTATTATTCTCCTTAGTAAACAAAGCAGCCCTTCAATGGGAACTGCGTGCTTTCACTAAGGCAATTAGCGCGCCACATTGACACAAATCATTAACAACCCTTTAACTATAAGGCTTCATGATATCTGCCTGCTGCAATCACCAACTCGCTGCGAAAATCAATGGGTGGGAAATGACACATAGAATATTTGTAAATGGGTGGGAGTTGACCAACGTATTAGTAATGAATAAGGCCGAATGAGGTCTGACCAAAAGCCACATTACCGATGATGCCTTGAAGTAATTTCGACCTATCCTGTAAAGTGCTGCACAACTTAGTCAGATTTACTGATCCACTACTTACCAAGAGTTGCTACCAATGAGTCAGGTCTACCATCACCCAGTACAAATTTACTATGAAGATACCGATCACTCAGGTGTGGTTTATCACCCTAACTTTCTTAAATACTTCGAGCGTGCGCGCGAACATGTCTTGGGCAGCGATAAACTGGCGACCTTGTGGAATGAGCACGGATTAGGTTTTGCGGTGTATAAAGCCAACATGACTTTCCAAGATGGGGTTGAGTTCGCTGAGATTTGCGATATCAGAACCTCTTTTGAACTCGATGGAAAATACAAAACGCTATGGCGACAAGAAGTGTGGCGCAAAGATGCCACTAAGCCTGCTGTGATTGGTGATATTGAAATGGTCTGCCTTGATAAAGACAAGCAACTTCAGCCTGTACCCGCTGAAGTATTAAAAGCGATGCTTGGCGAAACGAGCTAACTTCACCTCACCAAGCTAGCTTAAAAGAGATGAGATGATGGAAAGGTTCTCATCTCTATCTGCATCGGTAGCAAATTTCCGCCGAGCGTAACCGCAAAGCGATACTGCTCATCCAACCGCCCTAAGCAACATTGCCAATCTGTAGAAATATCGGTTTGCTCAGTAACATCCAACCCAACTCCACTGTATATGCTGATTTCACCATGAAATCTAATTTCATCCTGCAACTTTGGTTGAAAATTCGAAGGGTGAATTGGCAATGTTTGCTCCGTCAGATTGGAGAAATCAAACGAAAAGCTTCGCAACGATGTGGCTAGCCCCCTGCCCGTCGCTTTGATATACGACTCCTTCAGCGCCCATAGATCGAAAAAGCGCTCTCTCTGCAGCTCTTTACTAAGTTTAAGTAAATCCGCCAATTCCTTATCTGAAAAATAGTGCTTCATGATTGAATCGATATTGGTCGAGCTTCTTGCATGTTCGATATCGACACCCAGTTGAACTCGCTTCCCTTCTCTCTGGCAAACCGCGACTAACAAATGTTCTTTGCTATGACTGATATTGAAATTCAGGCCGGTTTCTATTTGTTGTTTCTCAATTAATCTTGGCTTCCCTTTCTCACCATATTCAAAGCACCACGCTTCAGGCATCAAATCAGAATAGCTCGACAGCACCTTTCTTAGGTAGTTGCGAACATACAGGGCCTGAATTTGAGATGAAGGCATTCGATAGCGCTCAACTTTGGCTATCTCGTCGGCCGTCAGTCTCTTTTTGAGCTGAGATACAATATCTGGCTGGTCATTCAAGTTACCCAGAGAACATAGCCACAAATCAACAACGGGAGTTTTCATTTAACTCGAACTCACTTCTATAAATCACTCTTCAAAACACGATTGGAACAACCCAATCGAACAAATTTAACTCACCTATGAATTAAGTGGAACCTAGAGAATACGGGAGGGAAACCCCCTTCATATGAGGACTTAAAACTAATTTTTCAAATAATAACAAATTAAAACACAGATCACACTTAGCCTTGCACAAGAGGCATCCATTAAATGTTACTTACAAAAATATGACATAGATCTCACCAACTCAAAATATAGAGCAAAAACACTAAAAAACAACTCATACCCATTAATTATCAATAAGTTAATTAAATTAAAAATACAAAAATCAAAACCATGCCAAATTCATCTGGTCTGAACAGATCATAGTGGCCTCTGGGAGCATTGTATCGACCACTCACCTCGGGTAGCCTGCTCAACCATTAAACAAATTCACACGTTTTCTTTGCGGATACCGACTTGTCGTTTAGTCAGACTTTGAACAGGATTTTAATGGACATCGCCTCAACATTTGAATGCCACCGTCGCGCATGAAACACCTCCCCTACTCTCGTAAGTCAACGCACTTCGAAAGCCTAATTTCTATCTGGTTGCCGTCACTCAGCAACCTGAATTTTCAGCTGCGCTTCCCTAAATCTGTTTCAGATTTTCTTTCTATAGCTTTAAAAGCGCAGCCTCAAAACACGACATCGCCCTCAGTGATTTCAAGTGGAGACTCATAATGAGCCAACCCGAAAAAAATACCCCGGAATCAGTCGACGACACTCGACTTAATAAACGTCTTAAAGACATGCCTATTGCTATCGTTGGAATGGCAAGCATGTTTGCGAACTCTCGTTACTTAAACAAGTTCTGGGATTTGATCAGCGAAAAGATCGATGCAATTACCGAAGTGCCTGATACGCACTGGCGTCCAGAAGATTACTACGATTCAGATCGTACAACGCCAGACAAATCTTACTGTAAGCGCGGTGGTTTCATCCCCGAAGTTGACTTCAACCCTATGGAGTTCGGTCTTCCGCCAAATATCCTTGAACTGACTGATACGTCACAGCTGCTTTCTCTGATCGTGGCAAAAGAAGTACTTGAAGATGCGAAACTTCCTGAAGGCTACGATCGCGATAAGATCGGTATCACGCTCGGTGTTGGTGGTGGTCAGAAGATCGCTCAAAGCCTAAATGCACGTCTTCAATACCCTGTTTTGAAAAAAGTCTTCAAGAGCAGTGGTATCAGCGACGACGACAGCGAAATGCTGATCAAAAAATTCCAAGACCAATATATCCACTGGGAAGAGAACTCATTCCCTGGTTCATTGGGTAACGTAATATCAGGTCGTATTGCTAACCGCTTTGACCTTGGTGGGATCAACTGTGTCGTAGATGCTGCGTGTGCAGGTTCTCTAGCCGCAATGCGTATGGCTCTGAGTGAGCTGGTTGAAGGCCGCAGTGAAATGATGATCACTGGTGGCGTGTGTACTGATAACTCGCCAACCATGTACATGAGTTTCTCTAAAACACCTGCATTTACCACCAATGAAACCATTCAACCTTTCGACATCGATTCAAAAGGGATGATGATTGGTGAAGGCATCGGCATGGTTGCTCTTAAGCGTCTTGAAGATGCTGAGCGCGATGGCGACAGAATCTACTCAGTGATTAAAGGTGTCGGTTCTTCTTCGGACGGTAAGTTCAAGAGTATCTACGCGCCTCGCCCTGAAGGACAAGCAAAAGCACTAAAACGCGCTTACGATGATGCTGGTTTCGCACCACACACGCTTGGCCTTTTAGAAGCGCACGGCACAGGTACAGCAGCAGGTGATGTTGCTGAATTTGGTGGCCTAAACTCGGTATTCAGTGAGAACAATGAAGAGAAGCAACACATTGCGTTAGGCTCTGTGAAATCTCAAATTGGTCACACTAAATCAACTGCGGGTACTGCAGGTTTAATCAAAGCTGCATTAGCACTACACCACAAAGTACTGCCGCCAACGATCAACGTATCGGCTCCGAATCCTAAGTTGGATATCGAGAACTCACCGTTCTACCTAAACACACAAACGCGTCCTTGGATGAAACGTGTCGACGGCACACCACGCCGTGCAGGTATCAGCTCATTTGGTTTTGGTGGCACTAACTTCCACGTTGTATTAGAAGAGTACACACCAGAACACGTTCGCGGTGACAAATACCGTCAACGCCAAGTACCGCAAACTCTGTTATTCAGCGCGGAATCTCGTCAAGCACTGATCAATGAGCTCAAGCAGGTTTCAACTCAAGCTGCAGATGCGGCATTCAAACTAGAAGCGCTTGCTGAGCAGCACGCTCTGCGCGAAGTAGACGCTAAGCACGCTCGTCTTGGTTTAGTTGTCACTGACCAATCAGACCTTCAAGCGCAACTGACTCAAGCGGTTTCTATGCTTGAGAGCCAAACCAAAACACATTGGCAGATGCCAAACGGTACTAGCTACCGTGAGTCGGCACTGATTGCAGAAAATGGTGCAGGTAAAGTGGCAGCACTATTTGCAGGTCAAGGTTCGCAATACCTCAACATGAGTCGCGAGCTTGCTTGTCATTACCCAGAGATGCGTCAACAGCTTGCTCAAGCGGATCAGGTATTTGGTCAGCACAAGAAAACGGCTCTGTCGCAAATTCTGTTCCCAATTCCAACCTTCACACCAGAAGCAACCAAAGCTCAAGAAGCTGTGTTAACCAACACGGCCAACGCGCAAAGTGCGATTGGTACTGTGTCTATGGGTCAGTTCGACATCATGACTCAAGCTGGCTTCAAAGCAGACATGGTGGCAGGCCACAGCTTTGGTGAACTAAGTGCACTATGTGCATCGGGTGTTATCTCGCAAGACGATTACTACCAGCTAGCTTTCGCTCGTGGCGATGCGATGGCAGCGACACCTGAACAAGGCGACAGCGGTACTATGTTTGCAGTCATCCTAGATGCAGACAAACTTCCAGCTGTTGAAAGCTGCATCAGCCAATTTGAAGGCGTGAGTATTGCTAACTACAACGCTCCGACTCAACTGGTTATTGCAGGTCCAACTGCGACGGTTCAACAAGCAGCACAAGCGCTAACTGAGCAAGGCTTCAAAGCGATTGCTCTGCCAGTTTCTGGCGCTTTCCACACACCGCTTGTTGCTCACGCTCAAAAACCATTTGCTTCTGCAATTGATAAAGCTTCATTCAGCGCTCCAACACTGCCGCTTTACTCAAATGCAACGGGCAAGTTGCACAGCAAAGACGCGAAAGCGATCAAGAAAGCGTTCAAGCAACACATGCTGCAATCGGTTCGTTTTAGCGAGCAAATTGAAGCGATGTATGAAGCAGGCGCGCGCGTATTCGTTGAGTTCGGTCCGAAAAACATTCTTCAAAAGCTGGTTGAGAAAACATTGGCTAATAAGAACGAAGAGCTTTACGCAATCAGTATCAACCCAAGCCCTAAAGGCGACAGTGACCAACAGCTTCGTTTAGCTGCAGTTCAACTATGCGTGGCAGGTGTTTCATTAGACAACATTGACCCTTACCAAGCTGACATTGCTGAACCTGCGAAGGCATCACCAATGAACATCAAGCTGAATGCAACCAACTACATCAGCCCTGCTACTCGTAAGAAAATGGATCAATCATTGGCTTCGGGCAACGTCACCGAAAAGACTGAGATTGTTGAAGTGAAAGTTGAAGTCGAGAAAATCGTGGAAAAAGAAGTGATTAAAACAGAAATCGTTGAAGTACCTGTGGCTGCTCCTCAAGCTTCAAATGTACAACAGTCAACTGCTCCAGCACCAAGTGCACAAGTAGCAACAGCTGCTCCACAATCACAAGTGGTTCAAACTGCCCCAGCAACTATTCAGCCAGCAGCTCAAGTAACCGTTGATGAATCTTCACTGCAATCGTTCTTCAATGCTCAACAACAAGCAGCAGAAGTACATCAGCAATTCTTGGCGATTCCTCAGCAATACGGTGACACATTCAACACCCTAATGTCTGAGCAAGCGAAAATGGCAACAGCAGGCGTAGCAATTCCTGATAACCTACAGCGTTCTATGGAAATGTTCCACCAGCACCAAGCTGAAACGCTAAAAGCTCACGCTCATTACCTAGAAATGCAAGCGCACAGCAACAACTCAGCACTTAATATGCTGACGCAAGGTTCAGTACAAACGGCACAACCAACCTTCGTTGCGCCAGTAAATGCTCAACCAGTGATTCAAGCTCCAACTACTCCAGCAGCTATCGTCCAACAGCCTGTAGCTCAAGTACAAGCTGCTCCTGTACAAGCTGCGCCAGTTCAAGCTGCACCGCTTCAAAAGACAGCAGCTCAGCAAGCTCCAGTACAGAAAGCCGTTCCTACACCACAAGTAGCGGCTCAAGCGGCAGCGCCTGTTGCAGCTCAACCTGTGCCAGTTAAAGCGCAACCGGCTCCTGTGGCTGCACCAGTGGCAGTACAATCAGCCGATGCTGAAAAAGTGATGCTAGAAGTGGTCGCTGAGAAAACGGGTTACCCAACGGAAATGCTTGATCTAGAAATGGACATGGAAGCAGACCTTGGTATCGACTCAATCAAGCGCGTAGAGATCCTTGGTACCGTTCAAGACGAAATGCCGAACCTACCAGAGCTGAACCCTGAAGATTTAGCTGAATGTCGTACTCTTGGTGAAATCGTTACCTACATGAACAGCAAGATGCCAGCATCAGCGCCTGTGGCAGCACAACCAAGCGCAACTGCTCCTGTTCAAGCTGCTAACGGTCTTGATGCAAAAGTCGTTCAACAAACCATGCTAGAAGTGGTTGCTGAGAAGACCGGTTACCCAACGGAAATGCTTGATCTAGAAATGGATATGGAAGCAGACCTTGGTATCGACTCAATTAAACGTGTTGAGATTCTTGGTACGGTTCAAGATGAACTGCCTACTCTTCCAGAGCTAAACCCTGAAGATTTAGCTGAGTGTCGCACTCTTGGCGAAATTGTTGCTTACATGAACAGCAAGCTCCCAGCTTCTGCACCAGTTGCAGTACAAACGGAAGTAGGTGCGCCAGCAGCAGCTAACAGCGGTCTAGATGCGGCTGTCGTTCAAAAAACCATGTTAGAAGTAGTGGCAGAGAAGACGGGCTACCCGACTGAAATGCTAGACCTAGCAATGGATATGGAAGCTGACCTTGGTATCGATTCAATCAAACGTGTTGAAATCCTAGGTACGGTTCAAGACGAGCTACCGACTCTTCCAGAGCTAAACCCTGAGGACCTTGCTGAGTGTCGCACTCTTGGCGAAATCGTAGACTACATGAACAGTAAGCTTCCAGCTTCTGCTCCAGTAGTGGCTCAAGTATCTGCACCAGCGCAAGCAGTATCAAACGGTTTAAGCGCAGAACAAGTTCAAAGCACAATGTTGAGCGTAGTAGCTGATAAAACGGGCTACCCAACAGAAATGCTCGACCTAGCAATGGACATGGAAGCTGACCTTGGCATCGACTCAATCAAACGTGTTGAGATCCTTGGTACGGTTCAAGACCAGCTACCAACATTACCAGAGCTGAATCCTGAAGACCTGGCTGAGTGTCGTACTCTTGGCGAAATCGTTGACTACATGAACAGCAAGTTAGCTCCTAACGCAGCAACTGCGACAGTAGCAGCTACAGCCGCCGCAGAAAGCACGAGCAACGACCTAAACCCTGCGCATGTTCAATCCACAATGATGGAAGTGGTTGCCGACAAAACAGGCTACCCAGCAGAAATGCTCGACCTAGCGATGGACATGGAAGCAGACCTTGGCATCGACTCAATCAAACGCGTTGAGATTCTAGGTACGGTTCAAGACCAGCTACCAACGCTGCCGGAGCTAAACCCTGAAGACTTAGCTGAGTGTCGTACGCTTGGTGAAATCGTTACCTACATGCAAAGTAAGCTATCCGCTGCTGCACCCGTAGCGACTCCAAAAGCTGAATCAGTAACGCCTATCGTAGAAACAGCGACAGCGGAACTTCCTCCACACAATGAGGTAGCGCTAAAAAAGCTACCAGCGGCAGATAAACTCGTCGATTGTTTCTCAAAAGATGCTTGTGTCGTGATCACAGATGATGGTCACAACGCCGGTGTTCTAGCAGAAAAGTTGACCGCTAACGGCATTCAAGTTGCTGTAGTGCGTAGTGCTCTTTCTGCCGCGTCACCTTTAAACAGTGAAATCGCAAGCTACACGCTCAACAGCGTCGATGATGCTGGTGTGACTGCGGTTATTAACGACATCGAAGTAGACCTTAAAACGTCGAACAAAGTGATTGCTGGCTTCATTCACCTACAAGCTATCGTTGATGCTAAACAAAGCAACGAGCAAGCGGTTAACTTGAATGCAGACTCAAGAGCTTCGCTAACCACAGCGTTCTTGTTCGCGAAGCACCTAAATGGCCAACTGAATGCTGTTTCTGGTCGCAGCGTGTTCTTCACGCTAAGCCGTATCGATGGTGGCTTTGGTTACCTAGATACTAAGCAACTAGCGAATGCAGAACTTAACCAAGCCGCGTTGTCTGGTCTCACTAAGACACTGAGCCATGAATGGTCAAACGTGTTCTGCCGTGCATTGGATGCTGACGCTTCGATTGATGCTCGTCACCTTGCTGAAGCTATCACAGGCGAACTGTTCGATATCGATACCAACACGGTTGAAATCGGCCTTAGCCATGCGGAAAACGGTGAATCTGGTCGTGCAACATTGATTGCTGCAACACCAGGTGCTGCACAAACTAAAAACACAGGCGCTCAACTCACCAAGAGCGATAAAGTTCTGGTAACTGGTGGCGCTAAAGGCGTGACGTTTGAATGTGCACTGACGCTTGCTAAGCAATGTAAATCTCATTTCATTCTTGCAGGTCGTAGTAAGCATATTACTTCAGCTGAGCTACCTCAGTGGGCACAGGGCAAGCAAGAGAAAGAGCTAAAACCAGCGGCTATCGCTCACCTACAAGCAACAGGTGACAAACCAACACCGAAAAAAGTTGATGCCTTGCTAAAACCGGTATTGAGCAGCCTTGAAATCAACGCAGCACTTGCCGCTTTCAACGAGATTGGCGCGAGCGCTGAATACCTAAGCCTAGATGTATCGAACCATGAGTCTGTAGCGAAAACACTGGCGAATTTCGACGGCATCACGGGGCTAATCCACGGCGCAGGTGTATTGGCTGACAAACACATTCAAGACAAAACGCTTGATGAACTGAACATAGTTTACGGCACCAAAGTGGGTGGACTAGAAGCGGTTCTTAGTGGTCTTGATAGCGGCAAGTTAAAACTGATTGCGATGTTCTCTTCGGCGGCGGGTTTCTATGGAAACACAGGCCAAAGCGATTACTCGATGTCTAACGAGATCCTAAACAAAGCGGCTCTACAACTGTCTGCGCGTAACCCTCAAGCGAAAGTAATGAGCTTCAACTGGGGACCGTGGGACGGCGGCATGGTAAACGCAGCACTGAAACGTATGTTTACAGAGCGTGGTGTGTACGTAATTCCTCTTCAGGCAGGTGCAGAACTGTTTAGCTCTCAACTACTGAACGAAACTGGCATTCAACTGCTGGTTGGTACGAGCATGCAAGGTTATGACAACAAGGAAGCTGCTGTAAAAAAGCTTAATGCGGAGTCTGTGCATCTTGCAGAGAGTCCGCTGAATACAAGCATTACTGTGACACGTCATCTTGATCCTAAAGCATTGCCTTTCATTCAAGATCACTGCATTGCCGGTAACCCCGTGTTACCGACAGTGTGTGCCATCCAATGGATGCGTGAAGTGGCGGAGCAACTGTTAGGGGTGAACGTTAGCGTTCACAACTACAAACTGCTTAAGGGTGTGATTTTTGATACTGATGAAGTGCAAGAGCTAAAACTGGTTCTTTCTTCTGATGCTAAATCAAAAGATCAGCTAAAAGCAGTGATCAGTTGCCAAGGACGACCACAGTATCAAGCTCAGTTGCAAGTTGCCTCTGTGCAAGTGTCTGAAGATGTTCAACAAGCGTCGACAAAACGCTTTGAAGCTAACTCTTCAACACCAGTAACAACGGCGCAAGCTCTATACAGTGATGGCACTCTGTTTCACGGACCAAGATTGCAAGGTATTACTTCAGTCGAGCGCTTTGACGACTTAGGCTTATTGGCTCAATGCCAGTTGCCTCAGATTGAAAACAGCGACTGCGGATCATTTATTCCGAAGCAAGGTTTTGGTGATAGCCAGCCATTCGCGGAAGATTATTTGCTGCAAGCCATGCTGGTATGGGCTCGATTGAAATACGGCGCAGCAAGCCTACCGTCTGCAATTGGTGAGTTTATTTGTTACGCACCGATGCACAATGGTGACCAAGGTTGGCTAGAACTGAGCGTGATAAAAAGCACGGCTCGTTCACTGCAAGCTGATATCTCGCTTTACCATCAAGATGGTCGTTTAAGCACAGTAATGAAAGGTGCCAAAGTCACCATCAGCAAGAGTTTAAATGACGCATTTTTGCCGAAGTCTAGCTCAACAGTATCGAAGAAAGAGTCTAATAAGAACGCAGAAAAGGAGCAATTGTCATAGTGACTGTTCCTACTAATAAAGCGATGCCATTGCGCATCGCTCTTTTAGCTCAGCCAGCAAACGCGGCTGAGCTTTCTGCCGACTTATCATCTTCGCTTCCAGAAATGATGACTGTTGTGGTTGATGGCAATTTTAATCAAGCACTTACTCAAGCGATTGAGGCAGTCAATCAAGGCAGTGCTGTTAAGCTTTGTTTGGATTCTCACTCACCATCATTGTTGATGTTGAGTGCGTTGACGGCTGCTCAAAACAAGATTCATCCACACGCTTATCTAGCGGGTTTTGTAGATACAACTACCGGAGATAGCGTTCAGCTTGCTCTGGATATTGCTCGCCGCCCCGCTACAGATCTAAGCCATCAACAGCAATACTCTTCACTATCTGTTTCGCAGCAGTTTGGTCAATTGTTGAATATGGTTAATGCGATATCGAGCCGTTCATTACCGAGCCATTCATTACCTAACTATTACTGGTTCACTGAGCCAAACAAAGCTCGTGTTGCGTCATTGACCTTCAATGACGATAGCCAACAATCCACCAGCCTGATATTGACTCAAGCGACCGGTTTGCAAGAGCCAAAGCCCCTGCTATCCAGCGAGCGTTTGATGTTTGTGGTTTCAGGCAACGAACAAGCCGAGTTGGTTTCTCAGTTAATCTCGTTAAGAGAAGAGCTTAAATGCGTTAACGATTCGGCGGACAGCGAACTTGCTATCGCCAGCTTGATGCATTCAAACCTAAGTCACTTCCAAAGCGTTCAGCACAATGTTGACCTTGGCGCGAATATCGTGATTCAGGCAGCTTCAATTGAGGCTGCAATACAAGAGATCACAGCGCTAGAAAATGCGTTGCCAAAAGTAATGGCTGACAATAGCCAATACAGAACGCCTGCGGGTAGTTGTTTCTCACCGAAGCCTCAAAGCAAAGGTGGCGTTGCATTTGTTTACCCTGGTGTTGGCACGGTTTATCCCGGCATGTTGCGCGAATTTCATCACCATTTCCCACAGTTATTTGCTCGTTTAGAGCGCGAAGGTAACTTGAAAGAGATGCTGCAAGCTGACAAAACCTACGCTGACGAGTCGCAAGAAATGTCGCTCAGTGAATTGGCAATTGCAGGTGTCGGCAGTAGTTATCTGTTAACACAACTGCTATGTGATGAATTCAAAGTGCAGCCAGACTTCGCTTTGGGTTACTCCAAGGGTGAAGCTTCCATGTGGGCGAGCTTAAATGTTTGGAAAAACCCACATGCGCTGATCGAGATGACTCAAACTAGCCCTATTTTCACGACGGCTATTTCTGGCGAGCTCACCGCAGTACGTCAAGATTGGCAACTGAATGGCGGCGAAAACATCCACTGGAACAGCTTTGTGGTTCGCAGTGATGCACAAGCGATTGAGGCTCTGCTACCAGAGTTTCCACGTGCTTATCTTGCCATTATCCAAGGTGACACTTGCGTACTGGCAGGTTGTGAAAGTACCTGTCGTGCTCTGCTCAAGAAACTGGGTAAACGTGGCATTGCCGCGAACCGTGTTACTGCGATGCACACCACGCCAGCGTTGAGCCAGCATAGCCAAGTGCAGGAGTTTTACACTCAACCACTGTTCGACGAGTTGCCAAAGCATATCCGCTTTATCAGCGCAGCAGGTCTACCGACTGGCGCACCAATCAATATCGACAGCGATAGTATCGCCCTTTCGATTGCCGACACTTTCTGTTCAACGCTGGATTTCACCGCGTTGATCCAGAGTGCGCGTCAACAAGGTGCTCGTCTGTTTATAGAAGTAGGTGCCGATCGTCAAACCAGCACATTGATCGACAAGATCAATCGTAGCGACAACGTAGCAGACCAGTACTGCACAATCGCTTCCAATGCCAAAGGCGGTGACGATGTTGTCACGCTCATCAAATGCATTGGTCAGCTCATTACTCATCAAATTCCACTGTCTGTCGAGCCACTTATTCAAGGGTTAGAACAACAGATCACCACCGCTAAGCAATTAAGTGGAGTGTCTCAAGGCAGCGCAGTAAATCATCAAGGAGAGCTAGTATGAGTTCTCAATATCAGGCTCAGAATAAGCAGCAAGTGAAGTGCAATAAGATCGCGATTGTCGGTATTGCCAACCAATACCCGGAAGCTGATACGCCAAAAGATTTTTGGCAAAACTTGCTGAACAAAAAAGATTCTCGAACCACATTAAGCGCTGAAAAGTTAGGTGCTAAACCTGAAAGCTATCAGGGTGTGCAAGGTGAGTCAGACCGCTTTTACTGTGATAAAGGTGGCTACATTGAAAACTTCAATTTCGATGGCAATGGCTACCGCTTAACAGCAGAATCATTCAACGGCGTAGATCAAAGCTTCCTATGGGCTTTGGATACCAGTCGTAAGGCGTTAGTCGACGCCGGCATTGATTTAAATGCCGATGTTTTAGAGCGTACCGGCGTGATCATGGGTGCCCTTTCGTTCCCAACCACCCGTTCAAACGACTTGTTTTTGCCGATGTATCACTCGGTGGTCGAAAAGGCACTTAAAGATAAATTGGCTAATGACCAGTTTTCACTGCTACCAACCAATGAAACTGCTCAAGACCTCAATCCTATCAATGGTGCAGCGGCACACAATGCCTCTAAGTTAGTGGCTGATGCATTGGGTTTAGGTAACGTACAACTGAGTCTAGATGCCGCATGTGCAAGCTCTGTGTATTCATTGAAGTTAGCGTGTGATTACTTGAACACGGGAAAAGCCGACATGATGTTGGCAGGCGCGGTATCCGGTGCTGACCCATTCTTTATCAACATGGGTTTTTCCATCTTCCACGCTTACCCTGACCACGGTGTGTCGGTTCCGTTTGATAGCAACAGTAAAGGTCTGTTTGCTGGCGAAGGTGCGGGGGTTTTAGTCCTAAAACGCTTAGCTGATGCAGAGCGTGATGGCGACAACATCTACGCAGTCGTCAGCGGTATTGGCTTGTCGAACGATGGCCGTGGCCAGTTCGTATTAAGTCCAAATAGCAAGGGACAAGTCCAAGCCTTTGAACGCGCTTACGAGGCTTCAAACCTATCACCAGACAGCATTGAAGTGATTGAGTGCCACGCAACCGGCACACCGTTAGGTGACAAGGTTGAGTTAACCTCAATGGAACGTTTCTTTGCTGACAAGTTGAATGGTTCTAACCCGCCATTGATTGGCTCTGCCAAGTCAAATCTCGGTCACTTACTGACGGCAGCAGGTATGCCTGGGATCATGAAGATGATCTTCGCGATGAAAGAAGGCGTGCTTCCGCCAAGTATTAACTTGGACAAGCCACTATCGTCGCCAGAAGGTTTATTTGGCTCACAGACTCTGCCAACACAAGTGCAACCTTGGCCAAGTAAAGCGGGCAACCAAGAGCGCTGTGCGGGTGTTTCTGTATTTGGTTTCGGTGGTTGTAATGCTCACTTACTGCTTGAAGCGTATTCAGGTACGGGTCATGCAAACCAGACTCTAGAGTCAGCATCTCCAAGCCTACAATCGCCTAATTTAAGCATTACTGGTCTCGCGTCTCACTTCGGTTCTCTGCAAAGCATCAATGCACTAAGCACTGCGATTGAGACTAACAGCGATGCTTTCATTACCTTGCCGAAGAAACGCTGGAAAGGCTTAGACCAACATCCAGAACTGCTGAATCAGTTTGGTTTACACGGCATTCCAAATGGCGCGTACATCGATCAATTCGACCTCGATTTCCTACGCTTCAAAGTGCCGCCTAATGAAGATGACCGTTTGATCTCTCAGCAGTTGCTACTGATGAAAGTTGCAGACGAAGCCATCAAAGATGCCAAGCTTGTAGCTGGCCAAAAGGTAGCAGTACTCGTCGCTATGGAAACAGAGCTTGAGATGCACCAATTCCGTGGACGCGTAAACCTGCATAGCCAATTGGCTGACAGCTTTACCAACATGGGGATTGAGCTGACACAAGACGAATACCAAGCGCTAGAAACCATTGCGATGGACAGTGTGATGGACGCAGCCAAGCTGAACCAGTACACCAGTTTCATCGGTAATATCATGGCTTCGCGCATCTCTTCATTGTGGGACTTTAACGGCCCTGCCTTTACGATTTCAGCCGCTGAACAGTCGGTTGCTCGTTGTATCGATGTCGCACAAAACCTAATGTCGCAAGAATCCATGGATGCAGTCGTGATTGCAGCCGTTGACCTTAGCGGCAGCGCAGAACATGTGATTCTGAAGAACAGCGTGAGCCCAGTGTCACTTGATCCAAAATTCGGACAACCGCAAGACGGCAGTTGGAATGTGGGCGAAGGCGCAGGTGCAATTGTTCTTGTGGAAGAAGGTCGAATAGCGAGCAACCAAGGCACAGCTTACGGCAGCATCAACGCCTTAGCCTTTGGTTCAAGTGAGCGTAACAACGCCGTTGTTGATGAGTTACTGACTCAAGTCGGTATGAGCTCGAACGATGTTTCTCTGCTTGAACTTAACCATGCACCAGAATCTTCATCATATCAGTCTTCATCTCTAAGTTTAGGGAACACAAAGACGACTCAAGCGAGTCAGCGTGTAGGTCACTGCTCTGCAGCCTCTGGTATGGCAAGCCTGCTACACGGTCTGCTCAATCTGAACCTTGAGTCTCTGAATCCAAATGTCAGCTCTAAGAGCGCGATTGTTGCCAACATCAGCGAAGGACAATGTTCACAGCTGCTGCTGAGCCAATCGAGTGTTGAATCTCAGTCACTGTCCGTTCGTTTGAACAATGAACTGACGAGTGATGCTAAGCGCCAATTGGTTAAGCAAGTGACATTAGGTGGCCGCGATATTTATCAACACATCGCAGAGACACCAATCGCTGACCTAGCGCACATTCAACAAAAAGCTTCTGGTAAGCAAGCGGCGCGAATCGTTTCTGTCCCAACGACTGCACACATTCAGGCAGCCCTTGCGGAAAAAGAGTTAGAGAAGAAAGCATTAGCGCAAAACGCGCTAGAGCCAGTCATCGAAACTCCTACATCAGTATCCCCTACTCTGGCGCCAACTCGCCACAGTCAGCTAACAGGTAACCACAGCAATATGACTCATGTCCTATCCGCTAAAAATGGCGCGTCTCACATCGACGCAGCTTCACAGCAGCCGCAAAATCTAAGCGAAAATCAGGTAAGCCAAAACCAAGCTTTTGCTCAAAATCAGCAAACGGCGCAACAGGTACACAAAGCATTCCTGCACACTCGTGCCCAAGGCATGCAAATGGCTGATGCACTATTGAAAGCACAGTTAAACGCAGTGACGTCTGGTTTAGATAGCAATGCCCTGATTCAACAAACGACTAGCCAACAAACAAATGGTCAACAAACAACTGATCAACAAACGTCAGCTCAGCCTGTTCAAGCTCAACCGACTCAGGTTCAGTCAACGCCAGTAAACGTACTTGCGACGCCAGCACCAGTAAAACCTATCCGTAAACCATGTATTTGGGATTACGATGATCTGGTTGAATACGCCGAAGGCGATATCGCCAATGTATTTGGCCCTGATTACGCGATCATCGATAGCTACTCGCGCCGCGTTCGCTTACCAACCACCGACTACCTATTGGTATCTCGTGTGACCAAGCTCAACGCGACAGTAAACGAGTACAAGCCAAGCACCATGACCACTGAATACGACATCCCTGTTGATGCACCGTATCTTGTTGATGGTCAGATCCCTTGGGCTGTCGCGGTTGAATCTGGTCAATGTGACCTAATGCTGATCAGCTACTTAGGCATTGATTTTGAAAACAAAGGCGAGCGCGTTTATCGCTTGCTTGATTGCACGCTGACCTTCCTTGGCGACTTGCCTCGTGGTGGCGACACACTGCGTTACGACATCTCAATCAACAGCTTTGCTCGCAATGGCGACACGCTCCTGTTCTTCTTCTCGTACGAGTGTTTCGTTGGCGACAAGATGATCCTGAAAATGGATAACGGTTGTGCAGGTTTCTTCACTGATGAAGAGCTAGCAGATGGCAAAGGTGTGATTCACACTGAAGATGAAATCAAGGCTCGTAAGCTTGCAACTAAGCAACGCTTCGACCCTATGCTGCACTGCCCTAAAACACAGTTTAACCACCAAGAACTGCGCCACCTACTGACTGCAAACATTGCCGAGTGTTTTGGCCCGACTCACCAATCTGATCGCCACCAGCCTTCTCTATGCTTCAGCTCAGAGAAGTTCATGATGATCGAAAAGGTCAGCCGTGTTGAACCGCAAGGCGGCACATGGGGGCTTGGTCTGATTGAAGGTCATAAGCAGCTAGAGCCTGAGCACTGGTACTTCCCTTGTCACTTCAAAGATGACTCAGTAATGGCTGGTTCTTTGATGGCAGAAGGTTGTGGTCAACTGCTGCAATTCTTCATGATGCACCTTGGCATGCACACACTTGTTCAAAATGGTCGTTTCCAACCGCTTGAAAATGCCCCTCAACAAGTACGCTGTCGTGGTCAAGTTCTACCACAATCGGCAGAACTGACTTACCGCATGGAAGTGACCGAGATTGGTTTAAGCCCTCGCCCATACGCAAAAGCTAACATCGATATCTTGCTGAACGGCAAAGTGATTGTTGATTTCCAAAACTTAGGTGTAATGATCAAAGAAGACGACGAATGTACTCGTTACCTGCCTTCTTTAGAAACAGCTGTCGCAACCCCTGTTATCGAAAACTTGGACCATAAAAGCTTGGGCCATACGCCAGCAGTGAATCAACAAGCTTCAGCAAATGCGCCACTTATGGCGCAAATTGAAGACCTAGAAACAACGCCAAATAAAGGCGTGATTCCTCTTCAACACGTTGAAGCTCCGGTAACGCCTGATTACCCGAACCGCACACCCGATACGGTTCCATTCACGCCTTACCATATGTTCGAATTCGCGACTGGCGATATCGAGAAATGTTTCGGCCCTGATTTCTCAATCTATCGCGGGATGATTCCACCACGTACTCCATGTGGCGACCTACAGTTAACTACACGTGTGGTTGAAATCGACGGTAAGCGTGGCGACTTCAAGAAACCTTCATCGTGTATCGCAGAATACGAAGTGCCAGAAAATGCATGGTACTTTGATGAAAACAGCCATCACACCTTGATGCCTTACTCGGTATTGATGGAGATCTCATTGCAGCCAAACGGCTTCATCTCTGGCTACATGGGCACCACATTGGGCTTCCCAGGTGAAGAGCTGTTTTTCCGTAACCTAGACGGCAGCGGCAAAATGCTGCGTAACGTCGACTTGCGTGGCAAAACGATTACCAACGATTCTCGTCTGCTTTCAACCGTAATGATGGGCACTAACATCGTACAGAGCTTTAGCTTCGAACTGAGCACTGACGGCGTGCCTTTCTACGAAGGTACAGCGGTATTTGGTTACTTCAAAGGCGCAGCACTGAAAGATCAGCTTGGTTTGGACAACGGTAAAGTGACTCACCCTTGGCACGTTGATAACAACCGCACACCGGATGTAAACATCAACCTGCTAGACAAAACGACTCGTTACTTCAATGCACCTGTTTCTGCTACTGGTGAAGTGCAAGAACACTACCAACTGGCTGGCGGTCGTTTGAACTTTATCGATACTGTGCAGATCACAAGCGATGGTGGTAAAGACGGTCTAGGTTACCTATACGCTGAGCGTACGATTGACCCAAGCGATTGGTTCTTCCAGTTCCACTTCCATCAAGATCCGGTAATGCCTGGTTCTCTAGGTGTCGAAGCGATCATCGAACTGATGCAAACCTACGCGCTAAACAAAGATCTTGGCGCTGGCTTCCGCAATCCGAAATTTGGTCAAATCCAATCTGAAGTGAAGTGGAAATACCGTGGTCAGATTAACCCTCTGAACAAGCAAATGTCTCTGGATGTACACATCACTGCGATTAAAGACGAAGACGGCAAACGTATCATCGTTGGCGACGCAAACCTGAGCAAAGATGGTCTGCGTATTTACGAAGTGAAAGACATCGCGATTTGTATCGAAGAAGCATAAGCCGCCATTAGAGACAGAGAATTAGGAAAGAATTTAGTATGACAACTCAAACTACTATCAATAACGAAAAGCTATCTCCGTGGCCTTGGCAGATCGAAGAGAACACAACGCGTTTCGATAGCGCGGCAATGTCGACAATCTTGAAAGATCTAAGCCTTGCTTGTTACGTCGTGAACCACCCAGAAAAAGGCTTAGGCGTTAGCCAACAAGCAGAGATTACATCGGGCAATTCAGCAAGCTCTGCTAACAGCCAACCTGTTAGCGCATTTGCTCCGGCTCTTGGTACTCAAAGCCTAGGCGACGAAGATTTTCGTCGCTGCCACGGCGTAAAATACGCTTACTACGCAGGTGCAATGGCAAACGGTATCTCATCAGAAGAGTTGGTGATAGCGCTTGGCCAGGCAGGCATTCTTTGTTCATTTGGCGCGGCGGGCTTAATCCCGTCTCGCGTTGAGCAAGCGATCAACCGTATTCAAGCAGCACTGCCAAACGGTCCTTATGCGTTTAACCTGATTCACAGCCCAAGCGAACCCGCTCTAGAGCGCGGCAGTGTAGAGCTGTTTTTGAAGCACAAAGTGAAAACCGTTGAGGCTTCAGCCTTCTTAGGTTTAACTCCGCAAATCGTTCACTACCGTGCCGCTGGCCTTAGCCGTGATGCGCAAGGTGAAATCCAGATCGGTAACAAAGTCATCGCAAAGGTGAGCCGTACTGAAGTCGCAAGCAAATTCATGCAGCCGGCTCCTGTGAAAATGCTGCAAGCTTTGGTTGAAGAAGGTCGAATCACAGCAGAACAGATGGAGCTAGCACAGCTGGTTCCTATGGCTGATGACATTACCGCAGAAGCCGATTCTGGTGGTCACACCGATAACCGTCCACTGGTTACGCTACTGCCAACGATTCTTGCACTGAAAGAGCAAATCCAAGCACAGTACCAATTCAAAACTCCGCTACGTGTCGGTTGTGGTGGTGGCGTAGGTACGCCTGACGCTGCTCTAGCGACGTTTAACATGGGTGCTGCTTACATTGTTACCGGTTCAATCAACCAAGCGTGTGTTGAGGCTGGCGCGAGCGAACACACACGTAAGCTGCTTTCGACAACTGAAATGGCTGACGTGACTATGGCTCCAGCAGCAGACATGTTCGAAATGGGCGTGAAGCTGCAAGTGGTTAAGCGCGGTACCTTATTCCCAATGCGTGCGAACAAGCTGTACGAGATCTACACACGTTACGACTCGATTGAAGCGATTCCAGTTGAAGAGCGTCAAAAGCTAGAGAAGCAAGTATTCCGTTCAACACTGGATGATATTTGGGCTGGTACTGTGGCGCACTTTAACGAGCGCGACCCTAAACAGATCGAACGCGCTGAAGGCAATCCAAAACGCAAAATGGCGTTGATCTTCCGTTGGTACTTGGGTCTTTCTAGCCGTTGGTCAAACACAGGCGAACAAGGTCGTGAGATGGATTACCAAGTATGGGCAGGCCCGGCACTTGGCGCATTCAACGCGTGGGCGAAAGACAGCTACCTAGACGATTACCAACAGCGTAATGCCGTCGATCTTGCTAAGCATTTGATGCACGGTGCTGCGTACTTGGCTCGTGTTAATCTTCTTACCTCACAAGGTATCAAGCTTGATCCAGAGCTAGCACGTTGGAAGCCGACGCAAAGAATGGCATAGGCATTTCAATACAGAGTTAATTAAACTCAACGAATAAAAAAAGCGACCTTATCGGGTCGCTTTTCTTTTGGTCATTCTTCTTAAGCTAGCTAAAAGATTAAGATTTCTGCATACGCTTTTTCAAGCGTGCCAAATCAATCGCGCTTGAGCGAACGGTCAACTTAATACACTCGTAGTCGTACTCTTCTTTTACCACACTCATGTTTGAGCGAATCTCACCAATGATGCCTTGGCCAGAATAAGGAATCGTGATCTCTTCTTCGATCATGCCTTCTTCAGCAACACCAACGATGTACTTGTGCAGTTTCGTGATATCCAGAGGATCACGAGTTGATGTTAGCATCGCATCTGGGAATTCTTCGATAAGCTCTAATTGCTGCTCTTCAGTCAATCTATCGCACTTATTCAGCACTAATAGTTTTTCGCTGCCTTCTACACCCACTTGAGCTAATACGTCGTGTACCACATCAAGTTGTGCGCGGAATGAAACATCAGAAGCATCAACGACATATAGCAGCAATGAAGCATCATGCGCTTCTGCTAGCGTAGAGTGGAACGAAGCAACCAGATCGTGTGGCAATTTCTTGATGAAACCCACTGTATCCGAAACCAGAATACGCGGCTGAGTAATTGGTTGCAGCGCACGCACCGTGGTGTCTAGCGTTGCGAACAGTTTATCCTCACCCACCACTTCGGTTGCGGTCATTGCACGCATCATCGAAGATTTACCGGCATTGGTGTAGCCAACTAAAGCAACAGTGAAAAGCTCCGCGCGCCTTGTGCGTCGGGTCTTCATTTCATCTTGTACGCTTACTAGCTCACGCTTAAGCGCAGCAATTTGGTCACGTACGTTACGACGGTCTAGCTCTAATGAAGTTTCACCTGCGCCCTGACCCATTTGACGCTCTTTATCACCCTCAGCCGTTTCACGAAGTCGTGGCACTAAGTAGTTTAGACGAGCGATATCAACTTGCAGGCGAGCAGTACGAGTACGAGCGTGACGGCTAAAGATTTCGATGATGATGCCAGTACGGTCAAATACTTCCACACCCAAACTAGCCTCAACAGTGCGCAGTTGAGATGGGCTTAAATCACAGTCAAAGACAACAACATCGGCAGCGCCGTATTGAAAGTCGCCCGTTGGAAGATCATCAAAATCTAACTCGTCGATTTCTGAATCAAACAGGCCCGATTCATCAAGGAAGTCTTCATCTTCTGCTTCTTCAATCGAACCTTGGTAACCGGTTAGATGAGCAATTTCCGCAAGCTTACCAGCACCCAACACGTTTTGTCGTTGAGTTGAACTGTGGTGCTGCGATTGAGTACCAACCACTTTAAACCCTAGGGTTGTTACTAAGCGAGCAAGTTCGGCAAGAGACTCTTTTGCTTCGTCACCTTTGAAGTCCGGTGTCGTAATAGAAATAAGTAAAGCGTTACTAGCTGAGGGTTTTGCTGTTAGTTTCATGTATTCTTCTGTTTATGCACCAAAGTGCAACCTAGTATTTGGTCTAAAGTTGAGTCGATCCTACGCGTTTCTACGTCAGCTTTATATAGCCACATCACACTAAATATCAGCTTTGATGATAATTAACTGTCTACTCGATGATTATTCACAATAAAAAACGACCCATCAGGTCGCTTTTTATTGCCTACAACGGCATTTTTATACCTACTTAAACTATCAAACAAGTTAATTACTCACTGCAATAGGGTCAGGAGATCCGTCGGGATCATTATTCACATCTCCATCCAAAGAGAATGAGCCTCCGGTGGCTAACAGTACTCCACAAAAGTGAGGAGCCGCCATTGAGGTACCATTGTAAGAAACCGTTCCTCCGCCCGTTTTGGTCGATAACACATCGACTCCAGGTTGAGCGTAATCTACATCAGAGCCATAATTGGAAAAGTAAGCGAAATTATCGTTAGATTCGCCAAATGCGGAAATAGTAAATATATTCGTGCCGTTGGTACTCGCTGGCGTAAACCCACTGGCATCCTGCCCTGAATTACCCGCTGCGATTGAGAAAAATATCCCTTGGGTAGCGGCTGTTTTAATCGCGCTATCCAAGGCGGCTGAATATCCGGCTCCTCCCAAACTCATATTGGCACAGTCACCAGAGTCACCATAGCGAGCAACATGATCAACACCAGCAATAACTCCGGACATTGAACCACTACCACTATTATCCAGAACTCGAACAGGGATCACTTCCACACCGGGCGCAACACCAATGACATCAAAGCCATCGTCGTAAGCTCCTATCGTTCCTGCTACATGCGTGCCGTGACCATTACCATCGCTAGTATTATTTTTCTTACCGCGAGTAAAGTTTGCCCCTCGAGATTTGTTTACATTTAAATCTGGGTGGTTACTGTCAATACCCGAGTCTATAACCCAAGCAACAGATGAGGAATTACTCATATCAACAGTACCACCTTTGACTCTGGTTACACCCCAAGGAACCTGTTGAACAGCCCGCTCAACACTATCTCCACCTCCGCCTCGATTAGGTTTCCCCCCTCGTGGCAAAGCGTACATGACGATATCAGGCTCAATGTAATCAATCTCGGGGAACCTATTTTTAAGACCTTTGAGAGCTTGCTCTGGGACCTTAAGAGAAAACCCTTTCAAGGCGTGGCTATATTGATGGCCGATCACACCGTGTCCTTTAGCAACTTCACGCGCGATATCATTCGCCCGAGATTCCGATACACTCTCTTTTAAAACGACAATATAACTGTCTCTCAAATCATGATTAACAACAGCAGATACAGGAGAGGAAAGAAGAGCAAGTGACATTGCTCCTGCAAATATTTGGACTCTCATTATAGACATCCTTTTTCCAAAAATTAATATCTCATAAAGCATAGGCGCTAATGAGTTTTTTATCACTAATATGACAGCTGAGCTGTCCTGATACAAAAACACCCCATCCAATGATGAGGTGTTTGGTGAAACTAACTTGCTAGCAACACTTAGAAATCAATTCTCGCTTCCGTCTGAGCATCAAAGAATACTGCTTTGGATAGGTCAAAATGCAGTGGTGCCATTTGACCAACCGATACCTCAAATTCCGGTGACAAGCGACACGCGACTTCTTGATCGTTCACTTTGACCATCGCGATGGTATCGGGCCCTGTCGGTTCCAATACCTCTAGCTGTAAGTCTAGCTTTGTTGAGGCAGAGACATCATCGCTTTCTTGTTCGGTAATGTGTTCTGGACGCAACCCAATCACCAACTCTTTGCCATCTTGGTCGCGCATACTTTGTGGCAAACGAATGTGGTGTTCTTGATCTGCGGTACCAACCACTTTAATTATCGGATTCTGTTCCTCATCCAAGTCCACCATAGTTTTAATGAAGTTCATTGATGGTGAACCCATAAAGCCCGCCACAAACATGTTGTTTGGCTTGGTGTAGATCTCTTGTGGCGTACCGAGTTGCTGTAGCTCACCGTCTTTCATTACTGCGATGCGATCCGCAAGAGTCATAGCTTCGATCTGATCATGGGTTACATAAACAATCGTGGTATTCAGCTTCTGGTGCAGACGTTTAATCTGATGGCGCATTTCAACACGCAGCTTGGCATCCAAGTTAGAAAGCGGCTCATCAAACAGATACAGCTTAGGACGACGAGCTAGAGCACGTCCCATCGCGACACGTTGACGCTGACCACCAGAAAGCTGCGACGGTTTACGATCCAGCAACTGTTCGATTTGCAGCATTTCCGCCACTCGGTTTACCTCTGCATC
Source organism: Vibrio sp. 10N.286.51.C3 (assembly GCF_003050065.1). Lineage (NCBI taxonomy): Bacteria > Pseudomonadati > Pseudomonadota > Gammaproteobacteria > Vibrionales > Vibrionaceae > Vibrio > Vibrio sp. 10N.286.51.C3. The sequence continues at coordinate 58,238 of NZ_PIGC01000017.1, forward strand.
AATCTCGTCTTGTGGCATCTTGCGAATCTTCAAACCGAAGGCGATATTACCGCGTACCGTCATGTTTGGGTAAAGCGCGTACGACTGAAACACCATCGCAATATCGCGGTCTTTAGGTTCAACCTGCGCCACGTCTACACCATCAATTACAATCTCACCCGAGCTAATATTTTCTAGCCCAGCAATGGTGTTCATTAGGGTGGATTTTCCACACCCCGAAGGGCCGACAAGTATCAAAAATTCCCCCGAATCGATACTAATGTCGATGCCCTTTAACGTTTCGTTGTCCGCGTTGCGATAAGTTTTACGGATCTGTTTTAAATCTAATGTTGCCATGGGTAATTATCCTTTTACTGATCCTGCCGTTAGGCCACGAACAAAATATTTTCCTGCGAAGACATACACCAACAACGTTGGCAGTGCGGCGATGATCGCGGCAGCCATGTCGACGTTATATTCTTTAACACCCGTACTGGTGTTGACTAGGTTGTTTAATGCCACGGTGATAGGCTGAGTCTCTGAGCCCGAATACACCACCCCGAACAAAAAATCGTTCCAAATTGCGGTGAATTGCCAGATCACCGTCACCATGATGATTGGCGTTGAGATCGGTAATAAGATCTTGAAGAAAATCGTAAAGAAACCTGCACCATCAAGTTTTGCCGCTTTGATCAATTCATCAGGAATCGAGATGTAGAAGTTACGGAAAAACAGTGTGGTAAACGCCATGCCATAGATAACGTGCACAATCACCAAGCCGATAGTTGTGTTCGCTAGCCCCATCTTGCCGAGCATGGTTGCCATTGGTAACAACACCACTTGAAATGGGATGAAGCAACCAAACAACAACAAGCTAAAGAACAGGTTTGAACCTCTAAATTGCCATTTCGTCACTACATAACCATTGAATGCACCGAGCAATGTTGAAATCGCAACCGCAGGAATCACCATTTGGAACGAGTTCCAGAAGTAGCCTTTGATGCCTTCACATTTCACGCCCGTACAGGCGGTGTCCCACGCTTTATACCAAGCATCAAACACCCACTCTTTCGGTAAGCTCATCAAGTTACCTGCCTTGATGTCTGGCAGAGTTTTGAATGAGGTCAGCGCCATGACAAACAATGGCATTAGATACACCAAGCAGAAGAAAAGCAGTGCTGAATAAATAAAGATTCGAGCAAAATTGATGTTATTCATCATGACTTTTTCTCCCTAAGTTCAGAGTAAAGATAAGGCACGAGAATCGCTAAGATACCAGCAAGCATCATCATGGCGCTGGCAGCACCAAGGCCGATTTGACCGCGAGTAAAGGAGTGTGCATACATGAATAGTGCAGGAAGATCCGATGAATAACCGGGGCCACCAGCCGTCATTGCGGTCACAAGGTCGAAGCTCTTAATCGCAATGTGCGACGTAATGATCACCGCACTGAAAACCACAGGGCGCAAGCAAGGCAGAATGATTTTGATATAGATGGTAGGTAAGCTTGCCCCATCGATTTGCGCCGCTTTGATGATTGAAGAATCGATACCGCGCAAACCCGCTAAGAACATCGCCATCACAAACCCTGAAGACTGCCAAAGTGCCGCGATAACCAAGGTATAGACCGACATTTCAGAGTCGACTAGCCAATCAAATTTGAAGTCAGTAAATCCCCAGTCTTGCATTAGCTTTTCAATGCCAAGACCCGGATTAAGAATCCATTTCCACGCAGTACCAGTCACAATGAATGACAACGCCATTGGGTAGAGATAGATGGTACGAATCGCCCCTTCTTGACGGATATTCTGGTCAAGCAATACCGCTAAACCAACACCAAGTAAGATTGCAATCGCCATAAATAGAAAACCAAACACACCGAGGTTGGTGATTGAGGTGATCCAGCGATCGTTATCCATCAGCTTTTCATATTGGGTTAAACCAACGAAGTTAAAGCTCGGCAAAAATCGAGAGTTGGTGAACGACAACGCTGCCGTCCAAAAAATGTAGCCGTAGATACACACCACGGTCACTAACGCGGTCGGCGCCAGTACTATTTTAGGTAACCAATGTTGCAACCTGTCAGCAAAACTCGGTTTCGGTGCAGGCTGGCTCCTTGTGGGTTTTGGAGTCGACTCAGTCAAAACATGCTCCATAACTTATCCTTGTTGCACAATCGAGCCAATGGCTTGCCTCTCGGCACCACATCAGCATCACGCATATCAGAATTGGGAGTGAAGAGTAGATAGGCTCCCTACGAGCCTACCCACCCTGGGGGTTTGGTGTTAGACCAAGTTAGATTAGATAGCCGCTTTCACTGCTTTTGCTAACTTAGCTGCCGCTTGTTTCGGATCGGCATCTTTCTCGTTGAAGAAGTTGGTCACCACGTCATAAATAGCGCCTTGAGCGTAGCTTGTTGTCGCTAGGCCGTGAGCCATACTCGGAACAAGATCGCCCGATTCAGCACTCGCTTTGAAGGTAGCCATTGAATCCAACGCACATTGGTCGAATTTAGACATGTCCATATCTAGACGTACGGGGATAGAACCTTTGTTAAGGTTGAAGACTTCTTGGAAATCTTTGGTAAGAATGGTTTTCGCTAGGTCTTGCTGCGCCTTTTGGTTTTCTTTGTCGCTTAACTCAAAGAACGCAAAGCTATCGATATTGAAAGTAAACTGGCCATCAGTGCCCGGTGCTGGTGCACAGATGTAATCTTTACCCGGCACTTTGCCTGCCGCAGTAAATTCACCTTTCGCCCAGTCACCCATGATTTGCATCGCGGCTTCGCCATTGATAACCATTGAAGTTGCGACGTTCCAATCACGACCTGGAGAGTTGCTGTCGATGTAATCACGCATCTTTTTGAACTTGGTAAACACTTCCACCATTTTGTCGCCAGATAACACGTCCATATCAAGATCAACGAACGCTTTGTTGTAGTCTTCACTGCCTAGTACATCAAGTGCCACGGCTTCGAATACCGTCGCGTCTTGCCAAGGCTGACCACCATGAGCCAATGGAATGAAACCAGCCGCTTTAATCTTGTCTGCAGCAACAAAGAACTCATCTAACGTAGTTGGAACCGTAACACCTGATTTTTCTAAAACAACAGGGTTAGCCCAAAGCCAGTTAACACGGTGAACGTTGACAGGAACCGCCACATATTCTCCGTCCCACTTCATCACTTTAGTGACAACCTCTGGCAGTAACTCATCCCACTGTTCTTGTTTTGCTGTTGCATCGAGAGACGTCAGAAAACCTAAACCACCCCACTCTTGAATATCATGACCTTTGATCTGCGCAGCAGATGGTGGATTGCCCGATACTGCTCGAGTTTTCAAAACAGTCATCGCACTTTCACCGCCGCCACCAGCAACAGCAAAGTCTTTCCACGTATGGCCTTGTTCTTCAATCATCTCTTTCAGTACCGCCGCGGATTTCGCTTCGCCACCGGCAGTCCACCAGTGAAGCACTTCCACTTCACCAGCTTGAGAAAATGTTGAGGCAGCAAGAAGAGATAGAGTAAGTAGGGTTTTATTGATTTTCATTATAATCTTCCATGTTTAGGGGACTCGACGTCCGGTTCAATAAAGAGTCTACTTATTCTGATTTATAAGATTGAAACAAAAGGTAAGCCCTATGTAACACAATTGTTACATTATACTTCTAAGCCTCTTGGTATATAGACTTTGGCTTCTAAGCCACCTTGAGAGGAGTTGCGAATAATGAGATCTCCGCCGTGTCCGTGCAGGATATTTCGGCAGATCCCGAGTCCTAAACCGTGTCCTTGGTCGTCGGTTGCCAGCCTAAAGTAGGGTTCAAAAACCAACTCTAACTTGTCTTCAGGGATACCTTTACCGTGATCCTGAATCGTCACAATGACCCACACTGAATCACTGCTGATATCGACTTCGGCGGATTGTCCATATTTCACAGCATTGTCGATAAGATTGGTGAGCACGCGTTTAATCGCTAAAGGTTTGGCGACTAGCGGTTCAACCACAGTGGGCTCAAACTCAACCAAGGTTTGATGTTGGTTGTGCAATTCAATCACAGAGAGCATCATCTCATTGAGGTCGATAATAGCGTTGTTTTCGTGAAGGTCAGTATCTCTAACCGCTTGTAATGCACCTTTGACCATCATCTCCAGCTCATCCAAGTCTTTATTGAATTTGTCTTTCTTTACTTCACTCTCCAACAATTCAGCCCGCAATCTAAGACGTGTTATTGGTGTCTTTAAATCATGAGAAATAGCAGAGAAAAGGTGCTCACGGTCGGCAACATAACGGCGAATCCGCTGCTGCATGCGGTTGAAGGCTCGGGTTGCGGTAACCAGTTCTGTCGCACCTTCTTCGTTAAGTGGAGGCTGCTGAATATCCATGCTCATTTCGTTGGCTGCCCTTGCTAGCTTTTTAAGCGGGCGCACTTGGCGGCGAATCATTAAGTAGGTCAACACCAATAGAATCAGCGTTGAAGAGAGCAAGAAGATCACCTGTTCACGACCAAGAATGGTGTCATCAAGTTTTACATAGGGAGCTGGTAACAGTGCGGCAATATACACCCATTCGTGACTGGCTAGCTCTATCTGAACGACCAAAATAGGTGGATTAAGAGGTTCCAACGTTAAAGTATGATGTGCCCACGATCGCGGGAGATCGCTTAAATATATGTCATTTTTAAGCAAACGGAGATGTTCAGGGCGAGAGAAATCAACACGGACTGATTCCACTTTATTGAGCTTGCTACTCAAAACACTTTCTATCGCTTCAATCGAGGCGGTTTTTAAGCGAGTATCGGGGATCGATTCAATAATCAAAGCCTCTTTATTGAAAGAGACAAAAAATCGCGTGCCACCCATATTTCGAATTTGGTCTAACACGATGTGGCGATATTTGACGGGTAAAGACTGAAAGAAAGTCACCGTTGAAGCAAACATGTTCGCCATGCTAGATGAGGCTGAGCGAATCCCTTCCAGTTCTTTATGTTTAGATTCGCTATACCAAATAGAGGTTGCGATACCTTGAGCAATCACCACCGCTAACAGAGTCAACAACAAGGTTCTTGCGACCAAGGAATTTGGTTTTAATCGACTTAACCATTTCATACGAGATACTTCATTAGCATTACTTAATAAACATTAGATCATGCTCAGTGCTCATACTGAACAGGCACAGCGAGAATATAGCCATTGCCACGCATGGTTTTGATGTAGTGAGGGTATTTGCCGCTGTCGCCCAATCGGCTTCTCAGACGACTAAGCTGCACATCAATGCCTCGTTCAAAAGGCAACGCTTCGCGGCCTCTGGTAGCGAAAGAGATGGTGTCACGGTCGAGAACTTCGTTAGGACGAGTTAAGAACAGCATCAACAGAGAAAAGTCACTGCCCGACAAGTCCATCTCTTCTGAGTGTTCATTGTGGGAAATTCGATGTGCGAGCGTATCAAGCGTCCAATCACCAAAAATAATCTGCTTTGGCAGTGCATCACTCGGCTTGTCATCCACCACTTGAACACGGCGCAATAACGCTTTGATACGCGCCATTAACTGACGTGGACTAAACGGCTTGGCAATATAATCATCGGCACCAATTTCCAACCCGATAATCTGGTCGGTTTCATCCGACACCGCAGTCAGCATGATAATAGGCACATTCGATTGCTTACGGACACGTTGACACAAGGTAAAGCCATCGTCACCGGGCAGCATCACATCAAGCAGAATCAGATCCGGGTAACCTTGGTTTTGCAGGTGAGTTTCTAGTTCAACACCGTCTCCTACAGAAGAGACATCGAAACCCGATTTTGTCAGGTACTCTTCCAGCAGCTCGCGGATTTCTTGATCATCATCCACCACGAGAATTCGAGTATTTGTTGGCATCGCCCAAACCTATTAAATTTACAACTTATTCACATAGTGTATAGGCAGGTCGAGTATTTGATTATTGATATGTTGATAAAATTAGAAGAACAAACAGATAGAGATCACAACTAAGCGACCGCTATCTGTTGGTATTGCATTGATAAGCCGATTTAAGACGAGCAGCTGATCTCCATCGCTTTACCCCACTCTGGTGGTAACGCGGCAAGATGTTCGTAGTCAGGGTGTTCCGCATAAGGATCGGCCAACACCACCATTAATGCGTCAATATCACTGCTATCACCACGCTCTGCTTTATCTATTGCAAGCTGAGCTAGGTAGTTTCTGAGGATGTATTTCGGGTTTACCTGCCTCATCTTTTCGCAGCGCTCTACAACTGAACACTCCTCAAGTTCACAACGTTGCAAGTAGTTATCCACCCACAGCTTCGCAGCATCACGATCGATAACTAAATCAATCACCTCCTGTGGTGGCAAGGTGTCCAAGTTCGACAACGTTCTAAAGAACCTTGGATAATCAACTTTGTTTTGCGACATTAACTCGAACATAGATTCAAACAAGCGGCTGTCACCTTCTTGTTTCGAAAGTAGCCCCAACTTACGACGCATCAGCTGACTAAAGTAACCATTCATTTGCGGTTCGTATTGTTCAAGTGCCGCTTCTAAGTCAGCCCTCTCTATCAACGGTGACAACGAGTGTGCCAATGCAGATAAATTCCACATACCAATTCTAGGTTGTTGATTGAACGCGTAACGACCTTGGTAATCCGAATGGTTACAGATCAAACGAGGGTCATATTCATCAAGGAAAGCGAACGGGCCGTAATCGAAGGTTTGTCCGATGATTGACATGTTATCCGTATTCATCACGCCGTGAGCAAAACCATTTGCTTGCCACAACGCAATCATCTCCGCGGTACGATCGACAATTTGATTAAACATGGCTGCGTATGGCTTTTCTTCGTCAAGACACTCTGGGAAGTGCCATTCGATGACTTTATCAGCCAACAACTTATGCTCAGCTAACTGATTGGTATAAAAAAGATGTTCAAAGTGGCCAAATCGAATGTGAGATTCTGCAGCACGCACCAGTAATGCGCCCCATTCTTGTTTCTCTCGGTAAACCGGCGTGTCACTGGTCATCATGGCTAATGCACGTGTGGTTTGGATATTAAGCCCTGCCATTGCTTCGCTACACAGATACTCACGAACCGTTGAACGAATAACCGCACGGCCATCGCCCATACGTGAATATGGCGTTTTGCCTGCACCTTTAAGGTGTAAGTCGAACGTTTCACCGCTTTTAGCGACAACTTGTGCCAAAAGTAGCCCTCTTCCATCACCTAAGTCGGGATTATAAGAGCCAAACTGGTGGCCTGCGTATTTCATTGCTACAGGCGAAAACGGCTCAGGTTCAACATTGCCAGATAACGTCTCAAGCAGCTCTTCGGAGGCGTCATCAAATGACGGAAAACCGAGTTCATCCGCAAGGTTATGATTCCATGCAAGCCATTGAACATTGTTTAGCGGTGTAGGTTGAATTGGGGTATAGAACAGTCGAGGTAATGCCGTAAATCGATTGTTAAATGAAATAGAATCCCAGAGAGACATGAGCGGTACACTGTAGATAAAAGATGATTTAAGATTATCACAGTTTGATAACAACTTCAGATGAGGTTACGTGATGAACTTGTTAGAGAAGATTGCTTAGCTGTTTTACGAAGGGAAAAAGCTAAGTGGCTAGACTGATGAGAAGAGCCACATTTACGAGAGTAAGAGTTCTGACTTTGAAGACTTTTTGAAAAGTGTATTCATAATAAAAACTGAAAATATAGAGCCGAAAAATAGGCTACATTAGAGCAAGAATACCCAGAAGAGAAAGGGTAGAGAAAATCCAAGTACGACTGATTACGCCAAAATTACTGTGTTGAATCATTTCTTGATGCTGCATATGTCTCTCCTTGAGAACGTGATGGTGTAACTACAATATATCGGCTTTTCACCAAAAGCGGCAAGCACATTAATATTAACCTTTTATGACAGCATTAAGAATTTTCTGTAACTATTCAGCCCTTTGATAAATAAAAAAGTTATGCTCGGCTTGTCGTCGAAAGCAGCGCGCCTGCACCAATAAACACGCCCCCTGTAACACGATTGAAGACCTTAGCTCTGCCCTTCGCAAATAGCCAGTTTGACGACTTCGCACCTAAATACGCGTACACCAATAGCCAAGACAACTCCATCACAGCAAAGGTTAAAGCAAACACGGTAAACTGGGGAAGCAGAGCGATCGACGGGTCAATAAATTGAGGGAAAAGTGCGGTAAAAAACAGGATAGCTTTGGGGTTACTCGCGCCAACAATAAAGCCACTTAGGTAATGTTGCGCAGCGCTTTCTTTAACAGATTTAGAATCGGCTTGTTGACTAGATAGCTTGTCATAATCTTGCTGACTGGAACGCAGAGACTTCCAACCAAGGTAGATTAGGTAAGCGGCACCGGTCCATTTAATAACGTTAAACACCACTTCAGACGACGCAATGATCACCCCTAAGCCGGTAAACGATAGGGTTAGAATACCAGTAATCGCAGTTAAGCTGCCCAGCGCGGTAAATATCGATAATTTAAAGCCTGATTGCACGCCTTTAGTCATGCACAACAAAGAGCTTGGGCCTGGTGATGCCGTTAAGATCAGCACCGCTAATAAGTAATAAATCCATGTATCTAAGCTCATCGTGAATTCTCCTTAACTCACTAAAACGACCAAACATTAAGCATCAATATCTAATAACCTATCATATTAATCAACTAAATATTGAGCTGAACGTCTTCGATATAAATACAAACATCCTTAATCTAGGCAATAAAAAACGCCATGCATTGCTGCACGGCGTTTAAATAAAAACGTTTCAAATCGAACGTCTTACTAGATTTCAGTCTCTAAGCTTACAACCCGATGATCGGGTCAACAACTCAATAGCCGACACAACCTAGTCTTTGTAGATAGAGAACTCATCGGCGCAAGCAACAAGCTGCTCACGAGTGATCATGAATACGCCGTGGCCACCGTTAGAGAATTCAATCCAAGTGAATGGAATCTCTGGGTACTGATCCATCATGTGAACCATTGAGTTACCCACTTCACAGATAAGAATACCGTCATCAGTTAGGTAATCTGGTGCGTTAGCTAAGATGCGACGAACCAATTTCAGACCATCTGTACCCGCAGCTAGGCCAAGTTCTGGCTCATGAGTAAACTCATCTGGCAGGCTGTTCATATCTTCTTCATCCACATAAGGCGGGTTCGATACGATCAGGTTGTATTTCTCTTTTGGCAGATCACGGAAAAGATCTGAACGGATTGGGAACACTTGCTGCTCCATGCCGTGATCTTGAACGTTCTGTTCTGCAACTTGCAGTGCGTCTGTAGAGATATCAATCGCATCTACTTCAGCGTCAGGGAATGCGTGAGCACATGCAATAGCAATACAACCACTGCCCGTACACATATCCATGATGCGAGTTGGCTCTTCAGTTAACCAAGGTTGGAACTGAGCTTCAATCAGCTCACCAATTGGAGAACGAGGCACAAGAACGCGCTCATCAACGAAGAACTCAAGACCACAGAACCAAGCTTTGTTGGTTAGGTAAGCTGTTGGTGTACGATCATTAATACGCTTGATTACGCGCTCAACAATACGCAGACGCTCGCTACTCGTTAGACGAGAGTTCATCACATGCGAAGGAACATCAATCGGCAGATAAAGAGTAGGTAAGATAAGTTGTACTGCCTCATCCCACGCGTTATCAGTGCCGTGACCATAAAATAGGCCCGCTGCGTTAAAGCGGCTAACAGTCCAACGAATCACATCTTGAAGCGTGTGTAGTTCTGATACCGCTTCTTCTACAAAAATCTTATCCAAAATTGTCTCCGAAAAGCGCTACAATACTGCTAATTACGTTTCTAATTAGAATTCATAACCTGATGAGCAAAAAAGACACCGACTTCGATGACGATTTCGCCCTGTTCAACGATGCAGTAAAGGGCGTTAAAAAGTTGCAACAGGATACCATAGTCCAGCAGCCAAAAAGAAATCCCAAGCAAAAAGAAATTACTCGAACGGCAAGACAAGCCAGTGATAGCGAGTTTTATTTCTCGGATGAGTTCATTCCACACCTTAGCGAAGAGGGTCCGACACGCTATGCTCGCGATGATGTCTCGAAATATGAGGTAAAGCGCTTACGTCGTGGTGTCTACGTTCCTGATGTGTATCTCGATATGCATGGTATGACTCAACAAGAAGCTAAACGTGAGCTTGGCGCGATGATTGCGCACTGCGTGAAAGAAAGCGTAGCGTGTGCCTGTGTTCAGCATGGTATCGGTAAACACATCCTTAAACAGAAAGTGCCGTTGTGGCTAGCACAACACCCTGATGTGATGGCTTTCCACCAAGCGCCGTTAGAGTTCGGCGGCAATGGCGCACTATTGGTTCTGTTGTCGATTCCTGAGAAATAATTCTGGTTTTCGAATCCGCTCGACGTCAAAAACAACAAAGGGCATCTCAAATATTTGAGGTGCCCTTTTCATTTTGCTTACGAGAGACAACTTAGATTAAGCGTCGACTATGGATTGATATTCCAAAGTAACTCGCCTTTTTGTGTCTCAAGATTGAAGTCGATACACGCTAAGCCAGAAGTTGGAAACATAGGCGGTGCCATGCCTGTTGCAAACTCTGCTGTTAGGTAGCCCACTAGAGGTAAATGAGAAACAAATAAAATGGTCTCTAGTTTTTCTACTTCAGCCATTGCCACGGTCAAATCAAACACATCGTCGGACATTCCATAAGGCGTAATATCATCACAGGTTTCTACTTTCTTTCCAGAAAACACCTGAGAGATCTCTAACCACGTTTCTTGTGCCCTCAAATATGGGCTCACAAGTACTTTATCGAACTGGCTGATGCCCTGCTCGTTTGCAGCTTGAGCCACCGCAAGAGACGCCATCTTACCGCGCTTAGTTAACGCTCGTTCTGCATCCGAGTTAGCAAAATGTTCTGCTTCACCGTGGCGCATTATGAATATTTTCATGTTCAGTCCTGTCTACGTAACATTTCGAAAGTCGATATATCCCATATCAGCGATACGCTACTTAGCGTTTGGCCCTCAATCCAGAGGGAGCCGCAGTCTATATAAATAATTATATCAAGTCACTTGCTAAAGAGTTCGACTTTCTTAACAATCTTGTTAAAAGAAAATAAATTACTGATAAAAATCGATAAAAGTGATTTAGAAATCACCAAAAAGCACTTCATATCCCAAAATATGATCACAAGGTTTGCACGCCGAATCATCGGGTACATAATTTAAAAACCACCTTCTCTGGAGATGCTCCTGTGCACTTAAGCCCAAATGATGAACATCAATACCGCTACATAACCTTAAATAATGGGTTACGTGTACTGTTAGTTCAGGATCAAAATGCTCAAAAAGCAGCAGCCGCATTAGCCGTCAATGTGGGGCATTTTGATGACCCTATAGACCGAGAGGGTTTAGCTCACTACTTAGAGCATATGCTATTTCTAGGAACTGAAAAGTATCCAAAGGTCGGAGAGTTCCAAAGTTTTATCAGCCAACATGGCGGCAGTAACAATGCTTGGACAGGAACAGAACACACCTGCTTCTTTTTTGATGTTGAATTGAATGCCTTTGAAACCGCACTCGATCGCTTTAGCCAATTTTTTACCGCTCCGCTGTTCAACGAAGAAGCATTAGATAAAGAACGCCAAGCCGTTGATTCCGAATACAAGATGAAACTCAACGACGATTCGCGACGCCTGTACCAAGTTACCAAAGAACTGGTGAATCACAATCACCCATTCTCGAAGTTTTCTGTCGGTAATATCGATACGTTGGGCGACAGAAACGGCGAGACGATTCGACAAGAGATCTTAGCTTTCCACCAGCAACAATACTCGGCTGACTTAATGACGCTAACACTGTCTAGCAATCAGTCTTTAGATGAAATGCAAAGCTGGGTTGAGGGTCGCTTTAGCTCGATCACCAATCACAACCTACAAGGCAAGAAGGTTGAAGTACCCATTGTTGGTGAGTTAAGCACCGGCGTTCAAGTCCGCGTTGAGCCAATTAAAGAAGTTCGCAAACTGATCTTAACCTTCCCTATGCCAAGCATGGACGAGCACTATGGCGTTAAACCATTGTCGTTCTTTGCCCATCTTTTAGGTTACGAAGGTGAAGGCAGTTTGATGATGCAACTTAAAGAGAAAGGTTGGATAACATCCCTCTCTGCGGGTGGTGGCGCGAGCGGCAGTAACTACCGTGATTTCACAGTCAGTTGCTCGTTGACCATTGAAGGTTTAACCAAAACCGATAACATCATCCAAGCGATATTTCAGTACATCAAATTAATCGAGCAACAAGGCATAGAAGAGTGGCGCTACCTAGAAAAACGTGCCGTATTAGAGTCTGCTTTCCGCTTTCAAGAGCCAGCAAGGCCACTAGATGTGGTTAGCCACCTTGTTATCAACATGCAGCACTATCAAGAGCAAGATGTGGTGTATGGCGATTACAAGATGTCGCATTTCGATGACGAGTTGCAACGCTCTTTGCTTCCTAACTTAACCGTCGACAACATGCGTGCGACCATTGTTGCTCAGGGATTCGAGTATGACAGAGAAGCGAAGTGGTATTTTACGCCCTACTCGGTCACACCATTTAGCGCTGAACAAGTTCAATGCTTTGCATGCATTAACCCCGGTTGGCAGTTTGAACTCCCAAGCAAAAACCCGTTTATTTGCTACGATCTAGACCCAACTGAACTCGAAGGTGACGCTAAGTTCCCACAACTGTTAGAAGAGCTCGATGGCTTTAAGCTATGGCACCTGCAAGACCATCAATTTCGAGTACCGAAAGGGGTGGTGTATGTTGCTATCGACAGCCCACACTCAGTCGCTAGCCCAAGAAATATCGTTAAAACGCGCTTGTGTGTAGAAATGTTCTTAGACTCGCTCGAAAAAGATACCTATCAAGCTGAAATCGCCGGAATGGGTTACAACATGTATACCCATCAGGGCGGCGTTACACTCACACTTTCTGGATTCAGCGAGAAGCAACCACAATTGCTCAATATGATCCTTGAACGCTTTCAAGCACGCGACTTTAGTCCAACACGCTTCGAAACGATTAAGCATCAATTGCTAAGAAACTGGAATAATGCGTCGCAAGACCGCCCTATTTCGCAGCTGTTTAATGCGATGACAGGGATACTTCAGCCAAATAACCCGCCCTATTCTGTATTAATTGAAGCGCTGGAAACGATAGAGGTCGATGAACTCTCTTCTTTTGTTCAAGCAATCTTGGCTGAACTGCACGTAGAAATGTTTGTGTATGGCGACTGGAAAAAAGCCGACGCACATAAAATGGCGAAAACGCTAAAAGATGCCCTACGCGTTCAAGACCAAGCCTACGAAGAGTCATTGCGCCCGTTAATTATGCTAGGTGAAAACGGCAGCTTCCAGCGTGAAGTGGTGTGTAACCAAGATGATTCGGCAATCGTGGTTTATTACCAGTGCGCTGATATTTCTCCTAAAAACATTGCGCTGTATTCATTGGCGAACCATTTGATGTCAGCCACCTTCTTCCATGAGATCCGTACCAAGCAGCAGCTAGGTTACATGGTCGGCACAGGTAATATGCCACTCAACCGACACCCAGGTATTGTGTTGTATGTACAATCACCGAATGCTGCTCCAGCAGACTTATTAGCCTCGATAGATGAGTTCCTCAATGCCTTCTATATGGTGTTGTTAGAGCTTAACGACTACCAATGGCACAGCAGTAAACGCGGTCTCTGGAATCAGATTTCGACACCAGATACGACTTTGCGAGGACGTGCTCAACGCTTATGGGTTGCGATAGGCAACAAGGACTTGGAATTCAATCAGAGAGAGCGTGTGTTGGAAGATCTTAAAGGGTTAACTCGCTCAGACATGATGCGTTTTGTGGTGAGCCAACTAAAACCACGCACCGCAAATCGTCTGATTATGCATGCGCACGGTAATGCCCATTATGAGGAAGAGAAGTTGTCGGCAGGTGTGGAGATTGGCTCTATTGATGAGTTTCAGTTGCGCCCGAAAGATACTGAGCTTGGTTGATAAGAGTGTTTTAGAAATCAAAGGTTGATGTGAAAGCATCAACCTTTTTTATTGGTCGAACATAAAAGCAGATCTCCTATTACGCTCCTTCGTCGCTTTAGGAGATGACGTTAGTTTCAATTGCAATGCATTTAGCCATGATTTCCCTATTAACACTAATAGCTTACTTTCATCTGTCTTTCGTCATTCCCGAGAAGGAAGAATGACTGAGTCGGGAATCTCATTCCTTTCACTCGCCAATTAAACAGAAAAGCCCGCATCAATTGCTTGATACGGGCTCAATAACTAGCGAACTAGAGAGTTACTTGTAAAAAGACTCATCCAAACCAGCACGTGTCAGTAGGCCATCACATGGCGCGAAACGATCACCGTACTTCACAGCAAAGTCGTTCATCATCTCAACCAGTGACTTAATACCGATTTGGTCCATGTAACGGAACGGACCACCTAAGAACGGAGGGAAACCGATACCAAAAATAGCACCAATATCGCCATCACGAGCGCTACGGATAATGCCGTCATCTAGACAACGAACCGCTTCGTTTAGCATCGGTAACACACAGCGCATTGCGATATCGTTATCGCTCAACTTAGGTTCAGGTTGCAGTTTAAGCAGCTTGTAAACTGACTTATCGACTTCCTTCTTCTTACCCTTGTAGGTGTAGAAACCTTTACCACTCTTACGACCTTTACGGTTGTCATTCAATAGAATATCAAACACATCTGGGCCTTGGAAACGATCGCCAAGTTCATTCACTAGAATAGGAATAATCTTCGCGCCGATATCCACACCGACCTCATCTAATAAGGTAATTGGGCCAACCGGGAAACCGAAGTCCAATAACGTGCTGTCGAGCTTTTCAATCGGCTCGTTCGCTAGTAACAAATGCGCAGCTTCATTCATGTACGGAGCAAGAATGCGGTTCACATAAAAACCTGCCGTATCTTTAACAACAATCGGCGTTTTGCCTTGCTTCTTCGCTAATGCTACAACCGTTGAAATCGTCTCTTCTGAGGTTGTCTCATGAGGAATAACCTCAACCAGTGGCATTTTCTCAGCAGGACTGAAGTAGTGAAGACCAACCACATTTTCTGGTCGCTGCGCCTTCTCTGCAATCTTATGGATTGGCAGTGATGAAGTATTCGTCGCGAAAATCGTGTCTGGCTTGGCATTGGCTTCGATGTCCGCAACCATTGATTGCTTAAGGTCGAGATCTTCAAATACCGCTTCAATCACCACATCGGTGTGGTTAAAGCTTGTAAAGTCGATACCACCAGAAAGCTGAAGCATCTTACCTTCAAGACCAGCTCGGCTCAGAATGCGACGCTTACGCTGCTTATCGAACAACTTGAAGTTGTAGTTCAGCGCGTTCAGAACGCCTTCATTTGATACGTCTTTAATACGAACCGGTACTTTCGCTTTTGCAACGCTTACATGACTAATACCTGCGCCCATAAGGCCGCCACCCAGTACACCAACACGCTTAACGGCCTTTGGCTCTGCGTCTGCGCCATGTTCTTTTTTCATTTCGGTGGTTGCAAAGAAAATCGAACGAAGGGCTTTTGACTCAGAGGTCATCACTAGTTCAGAGAAACGCTTCGCTTCGTACTGAAGGCCTTTATCAAAGCCGTTCTCTAGGCCATAACGAATGACGTCTAGAATCGCATCTGCTGCTGGGTAATTTCCGCGTGTTTTCTGATTCGTCTTCTTTGAAGCCTGTTCAAAAATCACTTTGCGACCAAGACCCGTGCGTGAAATCAGCTTTTCTTTAGTCGACGCTTGGCTTTTCGACGCCAGACGCTTACCTTTTTTACTGCCCGTATTCTTTTCAACAAAGCTTTTTGCTACTTCAAGCAAAATGGTATCAGGGACACAAGCATCCACAACACCAAGTGATTTCGCTTTCTTAGCGCGCAGTTGCTTGCCCGTTAGGATTAGATCGAGTGACGGTAGCAAACCAATCAAACG
Organism: Vibrio sp. 10N.286.51.C3; assembly: GCF_003050065.1. Taxonomy (NCBI): domain Bacteria; kingdom Pseudomonadati; phylum Pseudomonadota; class Gammaproteobacteria; order Vibrionales; family Vibrionaceae; genus Vibrio; species Vibrio sp. 10N.286.51.C3. Next base: position 74,231 of record NZ_PIGC01000017.1, read on the forward strand.
AGGAAGACGCTGCGTACCACCAGAACCTGGTAATAAACCTAGTTGCACTTCAGGTAGACCAAGACGCGTCTTATCTGAATCAGTACATACACGGTAATCACACGCCAGTGCGAGCTCTAAGCCACCACCTAAACATGGGCCGTGAATCGCTGCAACAACTGGGTATGGAAGATCAGATAATGCTTGGAACATCTCTTGACCTTGGCGAGCTAAAGACTGCGCTTCATCAGCGGTTTTACAAGCATCCAGCATTCTTACATCAGCGCCAGCGATAAAGTTATCTGGCTTAAGAGAATGAACGATTAAGCCCTTAACTCGGCTCTGCTTTTCTTTGAGTTGCTCGAAGATCGCTTTCATTTCTTCAGCAAAAGCCGCTTGTAGCGTGTTCATTTTCTCGTTTGGCACATCAATCGCCAACCAAGCAATATCTTGGTCATCGATGTTAAGAGAAAATGCTGTCGTTTTCTTTTGGGTTGATTCAGTCGCAGACGTTGAATCTGGTTGAGCGACTGTTTCTTTTTCTGTTGTTGCATCAAGAGTCGTAGACATTATTCTACCTCCAAGATCATTGCTGCACCTAAACCACCAGCCGCACACGCTGTGTTAAGTGCCAAGCCGCCACCGCGACGTTTCAGTTCACGTAATGTTTGAGTCATCATTCGCGCACCAGTTGCCGCAAACGGGTGTCCGTAAGCAATTGAGCTACCCAGCACGTTGAACTTCTCCATATCAATCTCACCGATCGCTTTGTCACGGCCAAGATTCTTCTGAGCAAACTCATCGCTCGCAAACATTTTTACATTCGCAAGAACTTGCGCTGCAAACGCTTCATGCATCTCGATCAGTGTTAGGTCTGACAACTCTAGACCCGTGTTCTTCAATACTTGAGAGGTCGCGTAAGTCGGCCCCATCAACATATCCGTTTCAACACCAATCGCTGAGAATGCGTAGCCACGAATATAGCCAAGCACTTCTAAGCCTAGCTCTTTCGCTTTGCCTTCGCGCATCAACATCACTGCTGCGCCGCCATCGGTAAGGGGCGTAGCATTGGCTGCCGTTACACTGCCGTACTTTCTGTCAAAAGCAGGGCGCAGCTTAGCGTAGCCTTCAACTGTTGAGTCGTGGCGAATGTTGTTGTCTTCCGCTAGGTACTTTTTGTAAGGCGCCGGGAATGCTGTCATCACTTCGTCTTTGATCTTGCCTTCTTTCCATGCTTGAGAAGCCAAAGAGTGAGAACGGTGAGCAAGTGCGTCTTGAGCTTCGCGAGTAATACCATGTGTCTTCGCCATCTGCTCAGCCGTTTGTCCCATGGATAAACCGGTCGAGTACTCTGCAACAGCAGGCGGCACTGGCATCAAATCTTTTACTGAAAGCGTTTTAAGAATCTTCAGCTTTTGACCCATAGTTTTCGTTTTACTCAGCGCTAATAGATTTGCCGCTAACTTTTTCGAAACACCGATAGGCAATACAGAAGAAGAGTCCGCTCCGCCCGCAATACCGACATCAATCGTGCCAGCCATAATGCTTTCGGTCACGTTAACTGCCGCTTGGAAGCTGGTCGCACATGCTCGTGTGACACTGTAGGCATCGGTATTGATGTCCATGCCTGTGCCCAACACGATTTCACGCGCAATGTTCGGCGCTTCTGGCATTTGCACGACTTGGCCGAACACAACTTGTTCGATAAGCGCAGGATCGACATCCGTTCTTGCAAGCATTTCGCTCACAACCATTTTGCCTAGGTCAACCGCAGGCACTTGGCTAAATTCTGTGCTCTGACGAGCGAATGGGGTTCGTAATCCAGCGACAACGGCAACACGTTCTCCAGAACGCGTTTTGACTTCCTGTTTGCCCATGGTTTCTCCTTAAAGTTAAGAGGTCTGACCTGAAGCATTGTAAAGAAGTTGTTAATTAAATCAAACGAGCGTTTAAATAAACGTGATACGAGTATCTCACTGTTTGAAAATATAACTGCACATTCAGGCGAACCTTTTTGGGGGAAAGGTTGTCGTAAGAGACTAAACTATTGTAAGTAAATACTGTTATCGCTTTGTAGGGAATGGTTTTCTTGAGGTAAAAAAAAACCACACAAAGCTGTGTGGTCGGAATGTATATAAAGCAATTAACTTAACGCCAATTGAAATAATCAGTTTCCTGATTAGGAGAAAGTAAAGTCAGCCTTCAAAAGGAAGTGTCGTCTTGCTCAACATGCTAGCCACGAATGACTAACTAGACGACAAGGTGTACTATAGCTTGTTCGAGGCCTTAGATTTTGAAGTAGATCAATTTTAATGTGATTTTACGATTTCCTGCCGATCGTTAGCTCTAAAAATATAAAAACAAAGCACAACGTATAGAGGACAGCTATACGCAGAGCAATTATGGAGGCTCGTGTGTCAATAATAAAAATGTTTGGAAAGAAAACAGCCAAGCGTCCGGTCAACTCTGATATGGACAAACAAAGAAAATACGAAGCACTCGTGCGTGCCTATCATCGTGACCTCTTTCGCTACGCCTATTGGTTATGCAAAGACAAAAGCATTGCCGAAGACTTAGTTCAAGAAACTTGCCTTCGTGCATGGAAGTCACTCGATAGCCTTCAAGATGAAAAAGCCGCTAAATCTTGGTTGATTACTATCTTGAGACGCGAGAACGCTCGACGATTTGAACGCAAACAGTTTGATCTGGTTGATATCGACGATCACGGTAATGATGCTAGTGTCAGCGATGACCCGCACCATCAGCATCAGTGGTTGCAAGCGCAGATCATGAAACTTGAAATCGATTACCGTGAACCGCTCTTCTTGCAAGTGATTGGTGGTTTTAGTGGTGATGAGATTGCCGATATTCTCGATCTCAACAAAAACACGGTGATGACACGTTTATTCAGAGCTCGAAATCAGTTGAAAGAGCTGTTGGATACAGAAGAGGCAGAGAGGGGGCAACATAATGGATGATTTGGAATTTCGTCGTCGTGTATTGTCGGAACCTAAACAACGTACACAAGATATTGTTGATGCAACCGCCAATAGCGAAGCCAATAGTAATTTCTTAGACGATGTATTAGCGCTAGATAAACAGATCCACTCTGCGATGAATGTGGATGTGCCAGACGATCTTGCTGATCGCATTCTGTTCAATCAGACCTCAAGCGAAGAAAGCAAAGTGGTAAGACCTACGTTTGCGAGAAGAGCAATGGCAATGGCTGCCTCGGTAGCATTCGTTGCAGGCTTATTAGTTGGCCAAGTAAATTGGGGCAACGCATTCGTTTCACCAGCTCAAGCTAGTTTGGTTGATACAGCGATGAAGCATGTTGTTGATGAAAAGAGTTTTGTTAGTTCCATCGATGAACAGGTCACATCGCAGCAAATCAACGCAAAAATGAACCCATTTGCTTTTCAGTTTGATGATGCTTTCCCTTACCACGTCTATTACCTAAACCACTGTGGCTTTGGTAAATCCAACGCAGTGCATATGGTCTTCCAAGGCGCAAAAGGCAAAGTAACGTTGTTTTTAACCGGTATTCCGACAGACAAACCTATCGACTTTGATGAAAAAGGCATGTCCGGCTCGGTAACACCCGTAGATGGCAGCAGCTTAATCCTTGTTGGTGAAAATGGTGAGGATGTTTCCAAAATCGCCGAAAAGCTGACAAAAATGATCAAACCGATGAGCTAATTCGCTCTTAAAGCCCCGTCATAAAAGGCCCAGCAATTATATCACTGATATTGCTGGGCTTTGTTTATAAATAACCCACCAAACCATTCACAAAACCAATAACTCTAGAGTTAAAACTCTAAAAAATAGCATTTCGCACCATTTTCGTGCCAGATAGGCGTCATTTCCATAATTTTCCACTCAAATTTCTCAATGGTCGGATTTGTATATCGTATACTTCCGAATAGGATCAGCCACCATTGAGCAATTGCTCAAATTAATCGCCCTGTAGAGGCGGATATATAAAGGAATAAATGAATGACTACCAACAACACGCGTCTGTTTAAAAAGTCTCTTTTAGCAGTAACAATTACACTGGCGTCTTCGCAAGCGATGGCAGCAGGTTTCCAACTTAACTCACAATCAGCAACCGGCCTTGGTCGTGCTTTTGCTGGTGATGCGGTAATCGCAGATAATGCTTCTGTTATGGCTCGTAACTCAGCAGCAATGGCTTTGTTTGATTCATCTCAGTTCTCTGCTGGTATCAACTATATCGAGACTGACATCGATGTAACAAATGTAACCGCTGGCGGTGCAGTGCCTGTAGATAGTGCGAATAATAGCAGTGGTACTCCGGTTCCTAATATCTACTATATCCACCGACTAAATGACCAATGGGCATTTGGTGCTGGTATATATTCAAATTTTGGTACAACCAATAATTTTGATAGCAACTTTGGTTCAAGCAGCGCTTTAGGTGGTGCACACACAGGTCTATCAGCATATGGCGGTACTACTGAAATCAAAAGCATCAACTATGCATTATCAGCTTCGTACCGTGTAAATGAGCAATTCTCTGTTGGTGCTGGTTTAGATATCATTCAAGGTAGCGGTAAACTAGAGAGAAATCTAACAACCACTAACCCTGCTACTGGTGTTACTAGTACAACTAACTTAGCATCTATCGATGCTGATGGTATTGGTTTGGGTTGGAACATTGGTGCAGTATATGAAGTAGACTCAGCAAACCGCTTCGGATTTTCTTACCACTACAGTCCTGAAATTGAAGCAGACGGGGACATGACGTTAGGTGGAGCTCTTCCGCTAGACACATTATACCTATCGTTACCAAGCATGGCTGAGTTCTCTGGTTACCATGAGATTAAAGATACTAAATTTGCGGTTCACTACTCTGTACAATGGATTGGTTGGAACACATTTGACACCCTTGAAGCGGATTCTGTTGCTGGTAAGCAAGAAATTGGTAACTACCAGTGGCAAGACGGTTGGCACTACGCTATTGGTGGTACTTACTTCCTAAATGATGCTTGGACTCTACGAGCTGGTTACATGTACGACACAGCAGCTCAAGATAAAGTAACTTCGATTTCTGTACCTGATTCAGATCGTCAATGGTTCTCTGCAGGTTTCACATACGCATTCCAACAACAGCATACAGTTGACTTCGGCTTTACTTACCTACTAGGTGAAGATGTAGATGTAAACGAGGGTAATGGTGCTCTAACAGCAACTACTCACGCAGACGCAATCCTAGCTGGTATTCAATACAGCTATAGCTTCTAGCTTCTAGCTTCTAGCTTCTAGCTTCTAGCTTCTAGCTTCTAGCTTCTGCTAAAACTAGTCTAAAAGGGTCGCATTATGCGACCCTTTTTTATTGCCTAAACCACTGACTCAAATCAATTTAAGCTTACAACTGTAGCCTGCAAGGTCAATATATGACTACAAGTGTACGCTCAAACTTCGCAACACAGCCGAAACATTTAGATTATTTCTCTAATAATTAAACACATTTACTCATTAAATCCCTAAAACACTGTTTTATTCGAATTTCATTTTTAAAGTAATGACTCTAAAAGTAGAATCACGCCACTAAATACTTATGATTCAGCGAACATAATAATGAAAATGAATAAGACTCTTCTATCTGCTGCTGTGGCAGTTGGACTACTTTCGACTTCTACCGTAACTCACGCGGCAGGTTTTCAACTAGCAGAATACTCGGCAACAGGCCTAGGCCGCGCATACGCTGGTGAAGCAGCAATGGCTGACGGTGCAGATGCTCAATGGCGTAACCCTGCAATGCTGACTTATCTAGAAGGCACACAAGTTTCTGTTGGCGCTATCTATGTTGACCCTAACATTGATATCGATGGCACTTCTACGTCTGCTTTTACTGGCGCTAAGTCCTCATCTAACTCTAGCGATTTTGCACATAGCGCAGTAATTCCAAACTTTTATGTTTCTCATAAGTACAACGACAAGTTCGCATTAGGCTTTGCTGCGGGTACTAACTACGGTATGGAAACAGACCTAGGGAAAGACTTTGGTGGCGCTAACCATGGTAACGAAGCAAGTGTTACTACAATGGAGCTAAACCTAAACGCTGCATACCAAGTACTTGAAAGTGTATCTATAGGTGGCGGTATTCGCTACATCATGGCTGAAGGTAGCTTTGGTGCGGTATCTACAGCAAACTCGCTTGTTCCATTACCAGCAGGTACTCCTTTAAAATATATGGAAGGTGATGACACTGCATGGGGCTGGCAAATTGGTACAGCGTGGCAGATTAATGAAAACAACCGCCTTGGCTTTACTTACAAGTCAGAAGTTGATCTAACTCTAGAAGGTTATGCACAAGGCTTTGGTTTCAACCAGGCAAACCCGGCGGCGCACAAAAATGGTTCAATGGATCTTGCACTTCCAGCAACAGCAGAACTTGCGAGCTTCCACCAGCTAACAGAAAAAGTTGCAGTTCACGCGAGTGTTAACTGGACAAACTGGAGCAGCTTTAAAGAACTTGTAGCGGATTTCCCTGGTGAAAACAGCGTTGAGATCAAACAAGAGAACTGGGAAGACAACTACCGCTTTGCAATTGGTACGACTTACCAAATGACACCAAAACTGGCTCTGCGTTCTGGTATTGCTTACGACACTTCGGCAGTAAGCGAAGAGCACCGCACTGCGACTATCCCTGAAACAGATCGTACTTGGCTGAGTATTGGTGCAGGCTACCAATGGTCTGAGCAGCTAACTCTAGATGCTGGTTTCACTTACATCCTAGCGAAAGACGCTAAAATGCATGAAACCGATGCTGCAGCGGATTTATTTGGTGGCAACTTCGAAGGTGAAGTGACAGGTAGCATCTGGTTAGTTGGTATCCAAGCTAACTACCGTTTCTAATCTACTCCTCTGAAAGTAGAAAGCATTAAAAAGGCTCGATGTTGTTTTCAACATCGAGCCTTTCTTTTATCGATTTTCTAGTAATCTTCTAGATAACCATCGATGAAGTCCTCTTCTTCAAGATCGACCTCTTCAGGTTCAATCTCCGCTTTGAAGTCACGACGTTGAATATAAACATCACGGGTTAATGCGTATGGATCTGGGGAATCATCCAACAGCGCTTCTTGTGACACTAATTGAGCACGTGTTTCCATGCCTTCAAATGCCCATTTGCCTAAGCTAGCCCAAAAGTTCAGAAACGACAGAGGCACATACAAGCCATCAACGGTTTCAGTTACTTCACGCGTTGTTATTGGGCCATAACCCGGCACCATGAAGTAGGGACCATTCCCTACCCCGTAATGACCAATCGCATCAGAGAACGACTTATCATCGTACTTAGTGATCCCCGCTTCGCTGGCAATATCGATTAAGCCTAACAAACCAATCGTTGAGTTAATCCAAAAACGATTGAAATGGTCGAGTGCTTTTTCACCATTGCCCATAATAAGGTTATTCACCATGCTTGATGGTTCGTCTAAGTTGGCTAGAAAATTGGATATACCAGAACGTACTGGCACAGGGGTGTAGTCAACATAAGCGAGGGAAACAGGGCGAACTAAATAAGGATCTAGATATTCGTAGTTGATATCCCACATCGCTCGGTTGAAGCCTTCAAAAGGATCATTCGGGTGGGACTCTTCGACGTATTCAGAGGTTTCGAGGTTATCATCGTTAACACTTTCGTCCGGCGCACTTGAACACCCAACCGTTAAGCTTGCGATAAAAAGTAAACTCGAGAGTCTTAAAACACTGACAGACATATCACCTTTTCCATAAGGAATTCAAATAATAAAAAAGGCCAGCAATCGCTGGCCTCAATTGTTTGGCTAAGTCTATACCGTTTATCTGCAAATCGGAATAGCTAACACCTATGCAAAGTGATGATTAATATTGCTTATTGATATCAATGGTAACTGGAGCACCCAGTTCAACCACTTCACTTTCACCGTACCAATCGCCTTCGCGAGTTGAAACGTTGCCGTCTGTATCAAGCCTAGCTCTAACCATCAGAGTTTCAAGGCTAGACAGCTCTTGTCCTTCCAGCATGCTGTTGCCGTCATCTAGCACAACAGTACGAGGGAAAGTCCCTAGTGGGTAACGAGCGGCTGCGATAGGCATTGGAGAACCATCTGCTCTGTGTACTGAAACAATTAACACTGAGTTAGGGTCAGCATTCACGTCTGCAGATAGATCGAGCGTTACAGCAACAGTCTTACCTTGGTCGACACCCATATTGTCGCCCATTTTCTTCTGAGCACTTTCAATACTGCGCGAAAGCATTTCATAGCGACTGTCTTGTGGACCAATCATCTGTTGCATGATGCTCCAGTACTTCACCGCACCTGGGTAGTCTTGACGCTCAAACGCATCAAACGCAAGCAGTGAGAACACACGAAGGTCAACGTAATCGTTTTGAATCAAACGGCTCAAAATCAAACGAGCTTGGTTTTGATCAGCTTCATCAGGAGAAAGCATCAGTGCTTGTGCGAAACCTAACTGAACATCTTCATTCTTAGGTTCAAGCTTGTAAGCTCGTTCCATAGAATCTTTTGCTGTTTCAGCGTCGCGGTTAGCCAGTGCAATACGACCGAGTAGCAACCAACCTGTTGAATCTTTTGGTTGGTAATGCAGACGAGTACGAAGCGCTAGAGTCAAATCTTCCAACTCATCATCCGTTAGTGCACCACCTTCCGATGACATTAGCTTTTTAGACAATTCAGGAAGGTTCGAGCTCACTTCTTGCCAGTGTTGAACTTTGTCCAACGCACCGAACTTAAAGTACATACCATAAGTCACAACGACGACAAGGATGATCGACGGTACAACCACACCAACCGTTGAGATTTGAGTCTTCTTCATCTCTTCTTGTGCAGGAACATCATCAAGCAGAGACTGTTTCAAATCATCGATCAGTTCTTGTTGGTTATCAACAAGACCTTCCTCTGCTTCTACTTCTAACTCGACAAGACGGTCTTTATAGAATGCTTTGTTCAACTCGTCGCGAAGCATTTCGTCATTGTTTGCCTTCTTGTTAATGAAAGGCAGAACAATTAAGAAAATTGCCGCTAGCGAAAGGATAATGGTAGAAATCCAAAATAGAGTCATTACTTCTTATCTCCGTCGTTCTCTTCATCGAGTAACGCTTTTAAGCGAGCTTCTTTGTCTGCATCCCAGTCTTTATCTGACTCTACTGCCGCTTTCGATTTTGACTTTCTGCTTCGCAAAATGATCAAACCAAATCCAAACACAACCACCGCAAACGGACCAATCCAAAGGATCGATGTTGCTAGTGTCAGTGGTGGATTGTAAGTCACAAAGTTACCGTAGCGAGCAATCATGTAATCAATGATATCTTGCTTCGACTTACCGTCTTTTGTCATCTCGTACACTTTTTGACGTAAGTCGACCGCTAACTCAGCGTTCGAATCACCAATCGTGTTGTTCTGACATTTAGGGCAGCGTAATGTATTGCTTAGCTCTTTGAACTGCTGCTCTTGATCTACGGTATCAAATTCATGAAATTCGATAGGTGCAGCAGAAACCGTCGCTGAGATTGCGAACGTAGCAAATAGAGTAATCAATGCCTTTCTAATCATTTCGATTCCTCCAACAACTCTTGATACATCGGCTCAAGCGTCGATGCCCAGTTGGTCGGGTTCACATCACCAACATGGCGGTAACGAACCACACCGTTAGCATCAATTAGGAAAGTTTCAGGTGCGCCATACACGCCGAGGTCAAGACCTAGCATGCCATTACCATCAAACAGGCTGATTAGGTACGGGTTACCCAGCTCTTTTAACCAACCAACCGCTTTATTGCGATCATCTTTGTAATTAAGACCAATGATCTTAACCCCTTGACCAGCAAGTTTGTTCAGGTAAGAGTGCTCTGCATAACAAGTAGGGCACCAAGTCGCCCATACGTTAAGAAGCAACGGCTCACCTTTAAAGATAGCTTGATCATGCAGCTTACCTGGTTGCTCTAAGTCTTCTAGACCGAACTCAGGCACAGGCTTACCAATCAATACGGATTCAAGCTTAGTTGGGTCATCACCCGACTGGTTGCGCATTAATTGCGTTGCAAAGATTCCAGCTAGAACCATGAACGCAATCAATGGAATGAATAAAATCTTCTTGTTCATTCGGATTAAGCCTCCTGCTCTTCAGCCGACTTTTTGGTTGGCTTACGGAAACGGTAACGACGGTCACTGATAGCAATAGCGCCACCAATCGACATGATCAAAGAGCCTGCCCAGATCCAACGTACAAATGGTTTGTAGTAGATACGTACAGCCCAAGATTTGTTGTCGTCTAAACGTTCACCCATCGCGATGTAAAGATCGCGCGTTACACCACGGTCAATCGCTGCTTCCGTCATCATAGACTTAGCGGTGGTGTAGAAACGTTTTTCAGCGTGAAGCGTGTTGATGTATTTGCCTTCTTTAGTAATTTCAAAGTCAGCAATGTAACCATCGTAGTTAGGACCATCTTTGTCACGAACCCCTGTAAACAGGAAGCTGTATTCTTCAAGCTGGTAGCTTTCACCAGGTGCCAGACGAACATCGCGTTCGATGCTGTAGTTTTGCACCATCGCGATACCAATCACTGTCACAGCTAAACCGATGTGACCACACACCATCGCCCAGTGACTACGAGGCAACTTAGTTAGACCTTTCATAAACGTATGACGGTGAGTCGCACGTTCATGCAGCTCAAAGCCGTGCATGAAGATGATCCAGAATGCCATTACCCAGCCAGCAAACGCAGTACCACTGAAGCGGTCAGCCAATAGAGCAACCATTAGCGCACTCAAGCCCAGTGAGAATGCACCTGAAATCAGCATTGGTTTAACAAGCTTAGACAGGTTGTCACGTTTCCAGCGGATCAGAGGACCGATACCAAGCAAGAACGAGAACGGAATCATTAACCAAAAGAACAGCATGTCAAAGAATGGAGCACCGATAGATACCGATCCCAAGCCTAACTGTTTGTGAACTAGTGGTAATAACGTACCTACTAACACAACCACTAGGGCTGCAATCAATAAGATGTTGTTGCCAAGCAGTGCGTTTTCACGAGAAACCAGATCGAAGTTACCACGAACACGAACCGATGCGCCTTTAACAGCAAACAACAGCAGTGAGCCACCGATAACGAAGACTAGGAAACCTAGGATAAACATACCGCGAGCAGGATCCGACGCAAACGCGTGAACCGATACCAAGATGCCTGAACGAACTAAGAATGTACCTAGTAAGCTTAGCGAGAATGCAGAGATAGCCAGCAATACTGTCCAAGCTTTAAATGTGCCACGCTTTTCTGTTACCGCTAGTGAGTGCATCAGCGCAGTACCAGCCAACCAAGGCATGAATGAAGCGTTTTCTACTGGATCCCAGAACCACCAGCCACCCCAGCCAAGTTCGTAGTAAGCCCACCAAGAGCCTAGTGCGATACCTACTGTTAGGAATAACCAAGCTGCGATTGTCCAAGGACGCGACCAACGAGCCCATGCCGTATCTAAACGACCACTCATTAGAGAAGCGATGGCGAAAGAGAACGCTACCGAGAAACCTACATAACCCATGTAAAGCATTGGCGGGTGAATAATCAAACCCGGATCTTGCAGTAGTGGGTTCAAGTCACGGCCATCTACAGGGAAGAAAGGCAATGTACGTAGGAACGGGTTAGACGTTACGATAATGAACAGCAAGAAGCCGACAGTAATCAAACCCATGATAGCCAGTACGCGAGCCACAGACTCTTGAGGCATACCACGGCTAAACGTCGCTACTGCAACTGTCCAACCCGCTTGGATAAGAACCCAAAGCAGTAATGAACCTTCGTGAGCGCCCCAAACCGCCGTAATTCGGTAGTACCAAGGCAGTTGGCTATTCGAGTTACTTGCTACGTATTGAATCGTAAAATCATTGGTGTAGAACGCGTAACACAAGATAAAGAACGAAATCGCTAAGAATCCGAACATACCCCACGACAACGGTCGTGCGCTGTTCATCAATAATGTGTTATTTCGAGCGGCTCCATACAATGGGAGCACGCTTAGCAGCAATGCAAGTCCCAAGGACAGGATCATCGCAAAATGGCCGATCTCGGCTATCATTGAGCATTTCCTTCTTTTTGTTCAGTCGTGTATTGCAAAGGCTCATGGGTTTTCTTCATTGCTTCCGCAACTTCAGAAGGCATGTACTCTTCATCGTGCTTTGCCAACACCTCAAACGCTTCGATTGTCGTTGCATTTTTAAGCACACCCTGAGCAACAATACCTTGGCCTTCACGGAAAAGATCAGGAAGGATGCCATCGTATAGAATCGTTACTTTAGGGCCTACATCTTGCAAATCAAAGCTTACACGTAGTGATTCATTGTCACGGCTTACAGAGCCGACTACGACCATGCCACCAATACGTAGGCGTTGACCAACTTCAGGTTTTTTACCATCTTTGCCGTTGACCAGCTCAGTTGGTGTGTAGAACAGATCCATGTTCTGGTTAAGTGCGTAAACCATCAATCCAACAGTCGCACTGATACCAAAAAAGATCGCTAAGACAATGCCCAGCCTCTTTTTACGTCTTGGGTTCATAGAGTGTTCTCCATATTTTTTGCTGCATCGATACGAGCCTGACGATCAATCTTAGCTTGTACTTCATTTAGTAATTGCTTACCACGACGAACGCTTACGACCAGTAAAATGATCATCGCGAGAAATGTGATTCCAAATGCACTCCATACATATGAGGCGTAGCCCCCCATGGCAAAGAAATCACTCAAAGATTCAAAATACATAATTACCTACCCTACTACGCTTTTTCGGCCGCAAGCTTGCGAACCCATGGACGGTGACTCTCTTTACTGATGATTTCGTTACGGAAACGAACCATAGTCACAGCACCAAAGAAAAAGGCGAAGCCGAAGATGTTAAGAAGAAGCGGCCATAGCATGTCACTTGATATAGAAGGCTTGTCGAATTTAGTGATCGTCGCGCCTTGGTGAAGTGTGTTCCACCACTCTACGGAAAAGTGAATGATAGGTAGGTTGATGACACCAACGATTGCCAAAATGCCTGCTGCTTTAGCGGCTGTTTTTTGGTCATCAAATGCGTGGTGAAGTGCAATCACACCCAAGTATAAGAATAGAAGAATCAACTCTGAGGTTAAACGTGCATCCCAAACCCACCAAGCACCCCACATTGGTTTACCCCAAACCGCACCGGTTAGCAGTGCAATGAAGGTAAATACAGCACCAATCGGCGCCATCGCCAATGCGGCCATATCAGATAGTCTCACCTGCCATACCAAACCGATAAAGGCAGCAATCGCCATCGACATGTAAACGCCCATCGACCAGATGGCAGACGGAACATGGATGTAGATGATTCGGAAACTATCACCTTGTTGGTAATCTGAAGGCGCAAATGCAAGCCCCCACACGGTACCGACGGATAGACACAATAGCGCTAGGATCGAAAACCATGGCAAAAGTTTACCAGCAAGCTGATAAGAGGTTTCTGCTTTGGCATAGGGATGGAGCCATTTCCACATGTTGTAATCTCACTCTTACTTCATATTGCTTACAGCTATTAAAGCTATAATTATAATAATTTTATTTGTCTTGCTTTCAGTTTTACTGACTCTATGAGTCCAATCGACACGTTTGGTTCACATTAGCTATACGATAACGGAACCCTTATCAGTTCACACTCACTCTAAGTGCGGCACTGATCGCAAAAGGTGTCAGAGTCATCGCCCCCATTAACATCGCCCCAAGCACCGCCAACTGACCGTTGTATGCAACGCCCAATGCCGCAGCGTCAATAGCTGACGTCGCGAAAATCAAAATGGGGATGTAAAGCGGCAGAATTAACAGGCTTAATAGGACTCCGCCCTTCTGTAACCCAACGGTCAACGCAACACCAATCGCACCAATAAAGCTCAATGCGGGTGTGCCTACCAGCAAGGTCAACACAACTGAGAGCCATGTATCAAAATCTAAAGACAACAAAACAGCTAACAATGGGCTGATTAAAATCAATGGTAACCCGGTCAACAACCAGTGTGCTATGACCTTGGACAAGACTACCAACTGCAACGGGATGGGCATCAGCATCATCTGCTCAAGGGCACCATCTTGAAAATCATCGCGGAAAAGGCGCTCTAAAGAGAGCAATGCCGAGAGCAAAGCGGCCACCCAAACAATACCCGCAGCAATACGTGCAAGTAGGTTTGGCTCAGGGCCGATACTTAAAGGGAAAAGCGTGATAACAATGATGAAGAACCACAGAGGGTTAAAGATATCCGCTTGACGTCGGAATGCGATAAGCAGCTCACGTCGGATAATCGTGGTCATAGAAGAGATCATATTACTCACCCAACTTTATTTTTCTTAGTTTCGGGCTATCAGCAAACATATCTTGGTGCGTGGTTAATAACACAATGCCACCGTTGTCTGCATGCTGAGAAAAAAGAGATTCGAGAACTTTCACGCCCTGCTTATCAATCGCAGTCAGCGGTTCATCGAGAATCCACAACATTTGCTTACTCAACCAAAGACGAGCCAATGCGACTCGGCGCTGTTGCCCCGCTGAAAGTTGCCCCGCAGGTACGTCTTCTCTGCCCGCAAGCCCGACTTGAGCCAACGCGTGGTAAAGCTCTTCTTTGCTCGTACCACCACTGTGAATCGACTGATAGAAACTCAGGTTCTCATAGGCACTTAGCTCGCGCTTCACACCAGTTTGGTGACCAAGAAAAAGCAAATTTTGATGATACACGTCTCGACTCGATTCGATAGACTCACCATCCCAAGAGATAGTGCCGTCATCGCGATCACCTAAGCCAGTAATAATCCTAAGGAGTGTCGTTTTCCCGGTACCGTTACGACCTTCAACCTGAACCAGTTCACCTGGTTTCAATTGAAAAGACAACGATTCAAATAGAACCCTGTCGTCACGAATAGCAGTTAAATTTGAGACTTCTAGCATAGGTAAATTTAGTCGAGTAATGAGAGGGCTATAGTAGCACACCAACATGGTGACAAAACAGGACTAGGCGTTTTCGATAGAACAAAGTCGGTAAGAAACTGTTACCACCGCATCACAATTTACACATTTTCATCAACAAACAAGATATTGCCTTAGATACAAGCACTTATAAACATCGTTCTATATAGATAGAACAGGCATAAAAAAAAGAAGCCGAAGCTTCTTTTAAAAGGAATACGTAATAAACATCAATTATTCAATACGAATTAAGCGCTCAATTTAACGACGTCGAGACGGGTCTCTGCGATCGCGAGAGGCATCGGGTTGATCATCGTACGATGAAGGGTTACTTCTCAACGAAGGGATTTTCTCCTTACCCGCGAGCTTATTCTGTAGAGACATCATTAGCTCAGCTTCCGCTTTAGGTAGTTCACACTCTTCAATCAGTTCGTTTATCCCGGCACCAAGCTGAACCATTTTCGTTGCACGTGTGTACAAGCGGCCATCAGTGTCAGCATGTTCCAACTCAACAATACGCTCATTCAAGTGCTTTATCAGATCTTGCTGTTCAGTTACTTTTTGGCCCAGGCCAACCACAACCGAGCGAACCTCAAGTAATTGCTTACTCGATTTTTGAAGCTCTTTGTCCAAATTACGAACTTGCAGACGTGACTGATCGAGCTGCTTTTGAATCGCACGTTTTACTTTGCTAATCAAAATCACGATGAATAACGTAAAAACCCCAACGCCTGATATCAGAGCAACAGGGGTTAAAGGAAGCGCTTCAAACATTACAGGTGAGCCATCTCATCCCATTCGTCTTCGCTTAGTAGTTTGTTTAGATCTACTAAGATAAGCAGCTTGCCATCACGGTTACTGACACCTTGAATGAACTTAGCACTTTCGTCAGTGCCAACACTTGGCGTTGTGTCGATTTCAGAAGAACGTAGGTAAACCACTTCAGCAACGCTATCTACTAGAATGCCAATAACTTGACGCTCAGATTCAATAACGATGATACGAGTGTTATCTGTGATTTCACCTTGCATCAAACCAAAGCGAGAACGAGTGTCGATAACAGTAACAACATTACCACGCAGGTTGATAATACCTAGAACGTAGTCTGGAGCACCCGGTACAGGAGCAATTTCACTGTAACGCAGTACTTCACGTACTTGCATTACATTGATGCCGTAAGTTTCTTCTTCTAGCTGGAATGTCACCCATTGAAGTACTTCATCATTGGTTGGATCTTTTC
This sequence comes from Vibrio sp. 10N.286.51.C3, assembly GCF_003050065.1. Taxonomy (NCBI): domain Bacteria; kingdom Pseudomonadati; phylum Pseudomonadota; class Gammaproteobacteria; order Vibrionales; family Vibrionaceae; genus Vibrio; species Vibrio sp. 10N.286.51.C3. The sequence goes on from NZ_PIGC01000017.1 coordinate 90,443, forward strand.
TTACTTCAACTTCACTCATATGAGACATAGATAATCCTCTTGCCGTCGTTACCGACCACTATTATTAACTTGACGCTTATTGTTAGCCTAATGCTTATGACTAGCTTAATGCTTTTACATCTAGCCCTGCGTTTAGCATGGCGATTAATGCTTCAACATGGATCAAAGCACACATTTTTTCTTTTACCATACCAGCGAGCCATGGGCGTTTCCCTGCCATTTCTCGCCAACGTACTTTATCTGTATTAAGTAGCTCGGTGCCTTTTAACTCGGTACCTGCAAGCCCCCACAAGCTCTCTCCAAGCATCACTATATATTGATAGTTTTCTTTGTATTCGTCACTCGATAGTTTCTCAGACATCACCCATTTTGCGGTGTCGACCACATCTAGCTGACTATCACGGTCGGTTTGTAAACCTAAATACCAAGCTGGCTTACCAATGATATGGCTTAACTCTTCAAGGCGATGGATGCCGCCAAGCTCATCAAGTGGCACCGCAAAGGTCACGCCGTTTACATCAAAATACAAAACTTGAAAGTCTTCTGTGCGAACCGTACTTTCCCAAGAGGTAAACTGGTCAGCACCTCCTGCTTGAGTTTCAGGTTCAATAACTGTCTCGGGCTTAGGGACGTCAAGTTCAGGTTCAACAGCCTTAACTTCTACTTGTTCCATCTCCAGCGATTCAGCTTGTAACTCTTCAAATTGCTGCGTTTCAACCAGTGGCTCTGCAGCAATTGATAAATCAGGTTGTGGAAGATTCCAATCTTGAATCTCTGGCTCTTCAAACACCTGAACAGATTCAACCGCGGCATCAAACATTTGCATATCTGCTTGCTGGGCGATTTTCTGGGTGTTCTGATCCATCAACTCATCAAGGTTCAGTTCATCAACAACATTGGTCGCCTCTAAACGACTCAGTAGCTTCTGAACATCCTCAAGGTTAGGAACCTCAAACTCAGCCGCGCGTATTTCTGCGTAACTTGAGTGGTGACTCGAAAATTGGCGCTCTGGCTCTGGCTCTGGCTCTGGCTCTGGCTCTGGCTCTGGCTCTGGCTCTGGCTCTGGCTCTGGCTCTGGCTCTGGCTCTTCAGATTGTGATTCGTCGCTCGACTCGTCAACAAAAAAATCGTCAGATTCAAAGCTTTCATCGCCTAATAACGCAGTAAAGTAGTCATCCAGTGCTTGTTCACTGGAGAGACTTGGCTGCGCCAATACTGATTCTTTATTCGCGCTCATTTATCGCCAACCTTTCGAGATAAATAAGCAACTGTTTATAAGCAAATACACCACGGCTACCCGATGCAAAATGAGATGCTGGTAGGCGTTTTAGGCTCGCATCTCGAAACTTAGTATCTATCGGCACAGCAGACGTCCAAACTTGGTTTGGATAATCATCTTTGAGCTGCGTTAATGTTTGCAGTGAGGCTTTGGTTCGTTTGTCGTACATGGTAGGGACAATCGTCACCTTAAACGGTGTTTTGCGAGACTTCTGCATGATGGTCAAAGTGCGAATCATGCGCTCTAAGCCCTTCATCGCCAAAAACTCAGTCTGTACCGGAATCAATATACGGTCACTCGCAGCCAATGCATTGACCATCATCACACCCAGAATTGGCGGGCAATCGATCAACACATAGTCATAGTCACCTTTCAAAGCGGCCAAAGCGCGCTTCAAGATCAACCCCATGCCGCTTCGATTTCCCATTACACGGTCTAATGTGGCCAAAGACATGTGCGCAGGAATAATATCGATACCTTCAACTTCCGTTTGTAAAAGCAAAGGTCTTACTGTCTGCGCGTTAAACTCACGCAACTGAAACAAATCAAACAGGCTCGATTCCACCGTATCTGAGTCGTAACCCAGATAGGTGGTCAGTGATGCATGTGGGTCAGTATCAACCAACAGAACACGGTGCCCCTTCAACGCAAGTAAACCTGCTAGAGTCACGGTCGTGGTCGTTTTACCAACACCACCTTTTTGGTTTGCAACACTCCAAACAATCATTTCGATTTACCTAAGCTAACCCAACTTCAACCAAAATCCTTTCCGCGATGCGGTCGAGAGGTAGGTCTTCAGTAGAAATGCCAGCTTTTGCTACAGCTTGAGGCATACCATATACAACACAACTATCTTCGTCTTGTGCCCAAATCGTCGAGCCCGCGGTTTTCAACATACGCGAACCTTCTCGACCATCTGCGCCCATACCGGTCAGTATCATAGACAACACTTTGTCACCGTAGATCTTCGCTGCAGAGCCAAATGTGACATCCACACAAGGCTTGTAATTCATTCGGTCGCCGCCATCGATAATTCTTAGACGTGCAGACCCTGCACGGCCATCAACCATCATCTGTTTACCACCCGGAGCAAGATACGCCACTCCTGGTTTCAACACATCACCGTCTTGCGCTTCACGGACTTCAATCTTACACAAGGTGTTCAATCGACTAGCAAAAGCAGCTGTGAATGTTGCTGGCATATGCTGAACTAACACAATCGGATGTGGATAGTTAGCAGGGATGCGCGTCAAAATCTTCTGTAGCGCAACCGGGCCACCAGTCGACGTACCAATTGCCGTTAATTGATATTTCTTACCTGACGCTCTGAATTTTGCCGTTGATGCAACCGCTGGCTTCGCTGTCGAAGTCGCAGCTGCTGTTGAAATCGGTTGGCGTAATGGCGTAGATGTTGAAGTCGTTGCTGTCGCTCTCGGTGCAATAGGAGCACGACGCATAAACGCACGCTTTGCAGCAATCTGAATCACACGCTGTTGAAGCAATGCAACCGCATCATCGCGGTTACGTGCGATGTCTTCAAACTTCTTAGGTAGGAAGTCGAGAGCACCTGCATCTAATGCATCTAACGTTGCTCTCGCTCCATCATGCGTTAACGATGAAAACATCAAAATAGGCGTTGGAGACGCGGCCATGATCTCACGAACGGCAGTGATGCCGTCCATGACAGGCATTTCAATGTCCATCGTGATTACGTCAGGTCTTAGCTGTTTCGCTTTCTCAACGGCTTCTTTACCGTTTACTGCTACATCAATGACTTCTAGGCGAGCCTCTGAGTTGATAATCTCGCTAACGCGACGACGAAAGAAACTCGAATCATCAACGACTAATACTTTAATCGCCATATTTATCCTTAAATTAAATTCTTGACGCAGCTGCGTACTGCTTCAACAAGTCCGGCACATCTAGAATCAATGCAATGTGTCCGTCACTTGTAATTGTCGCGCCTGCCATTCCTGGCGTGCCTTGCAGAAGCTTATCAAGTGGCTTGATCACGACTTCTTCTTGACCGATAAGCGTATCGACAACAAAACCAACTCGTTGGCTACCAAGTTGTACGATAACAACATGGCCGTGCCCTTTACGCAGTTCAACAATACCCGCTTTAGGAGCAAGCCAGTTTTGCAAGTAGAACAACGGAATAGACTTATCGCGAACGATGATCGTTAGCTGACCATCAACCACATTTGTGCGGCTTAAGTCTAGGTGGAAGATCTCGTTAACCGATGCCAATGGCAATGCAAATGGGTGACCCGCAACACCGACCATCAAGGTTGGTAGAATAGCTAGGGTTAGTGGAACCTTGATGGTGATCTTGGTGCCTTGTCCCATTTCTGAATCAATATCAATAGAGCCGTTCAGTGTGTTGATCGCCGTTTTCACAACGTCCATACCTACACCACGACCAGAGATATCCGAGATCTGCTCTTTGCTTGAGAAGCCAGGAGCAAAAATCAGGTTGAAACACTCTTTATTTGATAAACGAGACGCTGCATCTTCATCCATCAGGCCACGTTTGACCGCAATAGCACGAAGCTTATCAGGGTCCATACCGCCACCGTCATCAACGATAGCCAGCTCAATGTGATCACCTTCTTGAGAGGCAGACAGAATCACTTTACCCGTTTGTGATTTACCCGCAGCAACACGGTCGTTCGGCATTTCGATACCATGGTCGACAGAGTTTCTCACCAAGTGAATCAGGGGATCAGCAAGTGCTTCTACCAAGTTTTTATCAAGGTCAGTTTCTTCGCCACGCATTTCAAGAACGATGTCTTTCTTCAAGCTACGCGCAAGGTCACGGACAACTCGTGGGAAGCGACCAAATACTTTCTTGATCGGCTGCATACGAGTCTTCATTACCGCGCCTTGTAGGTCTGCAGTAACAACATCTAAGTTAGAGACAGCTTTCGACATTTCTTCGTCATTGCTGTTTAGGCCAAGACTGACAAGTCGGTTACGCACCAATACCAGTTCACCCACCATGTTCATGATGGTATCCAGTGTTGATGTATCGACACGAACTGTAGCTTCAGCTTGCTGCTTCTTCGCTGGCGCTTTAACTTCAGTTTTTGCTGGAGCACTAGGTTTCGGTTCTTCTTTAACCACAACCGGAGCAGCAGGCTTAGGCGCAGCTTGTGGTGCAACTGCCGCAGACTTCACTTCTGCAGGCTTAGTCGCAGCATCGAGCTCTTCAATCGAAGGTCCGTTACCTGAACCATGCAATTGGTCCAGTAACTTCTCGAACTCTTCGTCAGTCATCAGGTCATCGCCTTCAGACATCGCCGAAACAGGTGCTGCCGGAGGAGGAGGCGTTGAACTTGCCGCTGTCGGGCTGTTACCCGCGCCGTGCAATTCATCCAACAACTTCTCAAATTCGTCATCAGTAATATCACCACTGTCAGCAACAGGCTGAGGTGCAACTGGTGCTGGCGGCGGTGTGGGTGCAGAAGGTGCTGTTGGTGAACCACCTTTACCGTGAAGTTCATCAAGCAGGCGCTCAAACTCGTCTTCAGAGATATCATCCACAGATGAGGCACTGATGCTTGAACTTTCGACAACCGGTTCAGGGGCTGTAACGACAGGCTCTGGGATAACAGGTGCTGGCGCTTCTACTGGTGCAACTTCATCCGCTGATTCTGGTTTGCAGAGGCGGTGAAGTTCATCCAATAAAGCTTGGTCTGCTGGTACTAAAGGCTCCTGATCTTGCACGGCTTGGAACTGTGTATTAACAGTATCTAACGCCTGCAGCATAGTATCCATCAAGCCTGATGTTACGCTGCGCTGACCGTTTCGTAGAATGTCGAACACATTCTCGGCACCATGACAAGTATCCACCAGCTCAGTTAATGCTAAGAAACCAGCACCACCTTTTACTGTATGGAAACCACGGAAAATAGCATTTAATAGGTCTTTGTCGTCAGGGTTATTCTCAAGCTCTACCAGTTGCTCTGATAGAAGTTCAAGGATCTCTCCTGCTTCGACTAAAAAGTCCTGAAGAATATCTTCGTCTAAATCGTAGCTCATACGTTACCTTTAAAATCCAAGACTGGATAACAAATCGTCGACTTCATCCTGAGAAGCAACAGCGTCTTCGCGCTCTTCTGGATTCATGATTGGCCCTTCTGGAGCAATCGATGCTTTCTTCTCTGATTTTGGAGTTGGCTCAGTCTGATTCGCACCAAATACGGTGAGAATCTCAACTAAGCGTCCTTCAACCTCATTCACCAAGGTAATAACTTTGCTAATTATCTGCCCAGTTAAATCTTGGAAATCCTGAGCCATCAAGATTTCAGTCAGTTGTCCACGTAGTTCGGTACTATCGCCCTCTACTTGGACAAGCAATCCATCAATGCGGTGACATAAAGCTTTAAATTGTGCCAGCTCAATGCGGCCATGCATCAGTTCATTCCATTGAGGCCTTACTTGAAGTAAACACTCGTGTAGGTTGTCTGCAATTGGCATACAGCGATCGACAGCGTCCATCGTCTTATTTGCCGCAACTTCCGTTTTATCAATGACATACTGAAGGCGGTCCCTTGCATCGGGGATTTCGTCATTTGCGATAACGCTAATGCGCTCATCGAAATTAAATTGAGTCAAAGAGTCATGGAGGTCGCGAGTCAGACTTCCTATTTCTTGAAGCATTGGATTGTCTTGAAGACTAAAATTATCTTCATAAATGCTTCTAACAAGAGAATCAGCATCTTGCTGCTCATCGTTCTCAAGCAGCTCTACTAATTTTTTTGCTTGTTCTAATGAAATCATCCTGAGTTCGGCCTTACTCCGCATACTTTGTGCGCTTAGGCTATCGAGATAAACAGATAACTTATCAGTCAGCGTTTATCTAGAAGTACCTAAAACTTATTGATGCTTATAAGCGATCAAAAATCTTATCAAGTTTCTCTTTCAGCGTTGCAGCAGTGAAAGGCTTCACAATGTAACCATTAACACCCGCTTGCGCTGCTTCGATGATCTGCTCACGCTTCGCTTCTGCTGTGATCATAAGCACTGGAAGGTGCTTAAGTTCTGCATCTGCGCGAATGTGTTTAAGCAAGTCAATACCTTGCATGCCTGGCATGTTCCAGTCAGTTACCACGAAATCAAATTCGCCTTTTTTCAGCATAGGTAACGCGGTCAAGCCATCGTCTGCTTCTTGAGTGTTGTTGAAACCTAAATCGCGAAGTAGGTTTTTAACAATTCGGCGCATCGTTGAAAAATCATCAACAATGAGAATTTTCATGTTTTTGTTCAAATTAGCCTCCACTGAATAGGATCAGTGTTGTTAGTCGTTCTGTGTCCAAGCACTTAACTTAGTGCGTAAACGCTGCATAGATTGGCTCAGTATTTGGCTGACACGAGATTCGCTGACACCTAGCACTTCCCCAATCTCTTTTAAATTGAGTTCTTCGTCGTAATAAAGCGAAAGCACAAGGCCTTCTCTTTCCGGAAGTTGTTTTATCGAGTCGATCAGAGCTTGGCGGAATGACTCATCAGCAACCCCTTGAAAAGGCGTGTTATCTTGAGAGTCTTCATTCGGAGATATTACATCATCTGAGACGCCTAAATCTTCGATCCCAACCAGTCTTGAGCAATTAATATCAGTTAAAGCACTGTGGTACTGCTCCAAAGTGAGTCCCATATGTTTTGCCACTTCGGCATCACTCGGGTCGCGGTTGAGGATACCCTCTAATTCCGCGATTGCACTGCTGATTTCTCGATTGTTTTTATGAACCGATCTCGGTACCCAGTCCCCGCGGCGAATGTCATCCAACATTGCCCCACGAATCCGAATACCAGCATACGTCTCAAAGCTTGCGCCTTTGGTACCATCATAGTTTTGTTGCGCTTCAATCAAGCCGATCATGCCAGCTTGAATTAAGTCATCAACCAATACATTAGGCGGTAATCGCCCCAACAAGTGATGAGCGATACGTTTAACCAACACAGAATACTTCTCAAAAAAAGCCTGTTGGCTATTGTGATTAGCATGTTGGTCGTAAGTAAGCGCTTTATTCACCAAATGGTTCCTCTATAAATTCAGTACGATTCAGCAGCCTTTCAACAAAGAACTCCAAGTGCCCACTTGGTGTTTTTGGTATTGGCCAGGTCAATGCTTTATTAGCCAAAGAGCTGATTGCCAACGCAGCTGGAGAGCGAGGATACGCATCTACTACGATCTTCTGTCTCTTGACTGATTGACGTACTTTATCATCTAAAGGAATACATGCTACGAGTTCGAGGCTCACATTCAAGAAGCGCTCTGTGACCAAAGTCAACTTTGCAAATAATTCTCGGCCTTCTCGGTAGCTTCTGACCATATTTGCAACAACTTTGAATCGCTGAACTTGGTGCTCTCTGCTCAAAAGCTTAATCAAAGCATATGCATCTGTGATTGAGGTAGGTTCATCACATACCACAACAACCACGTCTTGCGCCGCTCTTGAGAAACTGATCACCATGTCCGAAATTCCGGCAGCGGTATCAACCAACAAGATATCCATCTCGTCTTCAAGCGAACCAAATGCGCGAATCAAACCAGCATGCTGTGCGTGTGAAAGTTCAGTCATGCTTTGTGTGCCCGATGTCGCTGGAATAATTTTAATTCCGTGCGGCCCTTCGACAATCGCATCCTTAAGTTCACATTCGCCAGCCAACACATGCCCAAGGTTTCGTTTAGAACGAATACCCAGCATGATATCGACGTTAGCTAGCCCTAAATCGGCATCTAACACCATGACTTTTTTGCCTTGGCGCGCCATGCAAATAGCCATACCTAACGTCACATTGGATTTACCAACGCCTCCCTTACCACCGGTGACAGCGATAACTTTTGTGAGTGAAGGCTTGGTTAAGCGACGGAGGCCGCTAGCTTGATCATGTATCATATTTTCATTCATATTTATCCGCCGCCTAGAGCCCTTCAGAATCGCTATTCCAGTAATGAGGTTCATTCTCTGTAGATTTTTCTAATAACTCATTAGCCTTAGCAATCATGTACTTTGGCTGAGCTATAACGATATCTTCAGGAACTCGTTGACCATTTGCTATGTAAGCAACTGGTAATGCATTTTGTATTACGACACTGATGAATTCACCAAGACTGAGGGATTCATCCAATTTAGTCATGATGCATCCCGACAACGGGATTCTTCTAAAGTGTTCAATTGTTTCTTGTAGCACTTTGCGTTGTGCAGTTGCTGGCAACACAAGGTAGCTATTGATAACGGAACCACTCTCTTGCATCAATGTGTCTAACTGCTCAGATAGGCGAACATCTCGTTGTCCCATGCCTGCAGTATCGACCAGAATCAGGCGACGATTACGTAACTGATATATTACATCGGCCAGTTCGCTAGAATCTTTAGCAACTCTTACAGGACAACCCATAATTCGACCATAGATCGATAACTGCTCATGTGCACCTATACGATATGTGTCAGTTGTCACTAGTGCGACGTTATCTGCGCCATATTCCATGGCAGCACGTGCAGCTAGCTTTGCAACAGTTGTCGTTTTACCCACACCGGTTGGGCCAAGTAGAGCCACAATACCGCCGCGTTTTAAAATATCTTTCTGAGTGACAGAGATTTGGTCAGCAACCAGTGCTAACAAAGCCTTCCATGCACGCGCTGGTTTGGTATCTTCAGGAATGTAACAAGCCATCTGATCGGCCAGCTCTGCAGAAACACCCATACGCTCAAGGCGCTTAATAAGCATCGCTCTGAGCGGTTCACGACGCTCAACTTCTTGCCACATTAATCCAGATACTTGATGTTCTAACAGACGACGAATTGAGGTCATCTCTTCGCGCATCGTTTCCATTTCAGAATCAGAGCCTTTCGAGTGAGTGTTCTCACGACCGCGATCATAACGAGTAGGATCCAAGCGAGGTGCTGGACGCTCGACTCTGCGGTCTTCAGCAATCAACTTAGACAAACCTGTTTCACGAGCAAATGCTGAATCAAGATTGCCGTGAGACTGTTGGTTACCGTGAGACTGCTGATGGCCATGAGACTGCAGATTGCTTTGAGTCTGATGACTATGAGGGTTATGACCCGTGCTTGATTGGCGATTAAGCAATGCTGACAATGAATCTTCATTTTCAGCACGATGTTGTGGTTCATCCTCGGCGCCATGACTGTATTGTTTTAGCATATTCGCAAAGCGCTTAGTCATTGAGCGTCCACCTTCAGCATTCGACTGCAGGCTAACCTTGTCATCGTCTAGTTGACGTCGCCCTGCAGGAGCTGCGGGCGCGGCCATTTGCGTATATTGGCTTTGTGCAGGCTGCTGAGGTTTATTTAGTCTCTGGCTTGCTGTTGAAGGGCTAGATTCGCCATCAATAGCGGCAACAATTTCCACGCCACCTGCGACCTTTTTGTTAGACATGATCACCGCCTCTGAGCCAAGTTCTTCTTTAACTTGGAGCAGCGCCGTTCGCATATCTTTTGCAAAAAATCGTTTAATTTTCAATTCGATCGTCCGTTCTAATTAGGCGGCTTAATTACCAACAGCTTGTACTATACGTATCTGTTTTTCGTCCGGTATCTCTTGGTAAGACAAGACTCTCAAGCTTGGGATCGTGTTTTTCACGAACTTAGCCAGAGTCGAGCGTAACACACCAGAGGTCAGTAGCACCGCTGGTTCACCTTTCAGCTCCTGCTCTTGCGTAGCGTGGCTGAGGGAGGTCTGTAAACGTTCGGCTAAACCAGGTTCAATACCAGCAGATTCTCCGCCGGATGCCTGCATGGTTTGATGCAAGATTTGTTCCAGCTCAGGAATTAGGGTTATCACTGGCAACTCTGGCTCTATACCATTGATTTCTTGAACAATTAATCGTTTCAATGAGATACGAACCGCCGCAGTAAGTATGTCAGGTTCTTGACTCTTACCTGAATACTCCGACAAAGTTTGGACTATAGTTCGAATGTCACGAATTGGAATAGCTTCATTCAATAGGTTCTGTAGCACTTTCACAACCACACCCAACTGCAATTGATCCGGTACAAAACCTTCCACCAGCTTAGGTGTTGATCGGCTAAGCATCTCAAGTAAGTTCTGAACTTCCTCGTGACCAATAAGCTGTGATGCGTTGTTGGTAAGCAGTTGGCTAAGATGTGTCGCCAATACTGTAGAAGAATCGACAACGGTATAACCTAGAGCTTGTGCGTGTTCACGCTGCTCTTCACGAATCCATACCGCTTCTAATCCAAATGCAGGGTCGATTGTCGCCTCACCATCGATCATACCGTACACTTGGCCCGGGTTAATCGCGAGCTCCATGTCAGGCTTGATCTCAGCTTCACCTACTGCGACACCCATCAGGGTAATTCGGTAGCTGTTTGGTGTCAGCTCTAGGTTATCGCGAATGTGTACCGCTGGGATCAAGAAACCAAAGTCTTGAGACAGCTTCTTACGCACACCTTTAACACGTTCAAGCAGTTCGCCCCCTTGGTCTCTGTCAACCAAAGGAATTAAACGGTAACCCACTTCTAAACCAATAATATCGACAGGTTGAACATCATCCCAAGAAAGCTCCTTCTGAGAGCCTGCTTCTCCATTCGCTTCAACGGTCGCCGGAAGATTAGGTTCTTCCGCCTTCTTTTTGTTTTTCTTATCGATGTAATACGCACCCGCGCCCGCAATAACAGCAAGGCTCAAGAACGAGAAATGTGGCATACCCGGAACAATACCCATGATGCCAAGGATAGCGGCGGTGATCATCAAGGCTTTTGGATTGTCGAACATCTGGAAGACGAGCTGTTGCCCCATGTCTTCATCAGTATTTTGACGCGTTACCATCATTGCAGCTGCTATAGAAAGGAGCAGTGACGGGATTTGTGCAACCAGACCATCACCGATAGTCAGTAGCGTGTAGATTTCGATTGCTTCACCAAAACCAAGGTCAAACTGAGCCATACCAATGCTCAAACCGCCAATGATGTTGATGAACAAGATTAAGATACCAGCGATCGCATCGCCTTTAACAAACTTAGATGCACCGTCCATCGAACCGTAGAAGTCGGCTTCTTTGGTTACTTCAAAACGTCGCAGACGCGCCTGGTCTTGGTCGATCAAACCTGCGTTCAAGTCGGCATCGATTGCCATCTGTTTACCCGGTAACGCATCCAAGGTGAAACGCGCACTTACTTCCGAGATACGACCCGCACCTTTGGTAACAACCATGAAGTTGATGATCATTAGAATCAAGAACACCACTAGACCGACAGCATAGTTACCACCGATAACCACGTTACCGAAGGCTTCAATCACGTTACCAGCAGCGTCACCACCTTCATGACCATGGAGCAATACCACACGTGTTGAAGCAACATTCAAGGCCAATCGAAGCAGAGTCGCAATCAGCAGCACGGTCGGGAATGCAGCGAAGTCTAATGGCCTACGGGTATAAACCGAAACCAATAGCACAACCATAGACAGTGCAATATTAAAGGTGAAGAACATATCCAACAAGAAAGCTGGAATGGGCAACACCACCATAGCAAGCGTGGCAAGTACCATAACAGGCGCACCAATCGCAGGCATGGCACGGTTAGGGATTTTAGGTAGCTTGTCCGCAAAAGGCAGGGAGAATTTCATAAATCTAGACAGTTTCGCTATGTTGTAGCTCTCTGAAGAAGTGGATTAGATCTTAGTCAGGGCTGTTTTGCTATGGGCTTATAATGTTCAGGCTTACTACAGCAAACACTGTACCAACATCTCACGTCAAATTATCGCCATCACCTCAATAAAAAGAAGATTAGCTAGATCGCTATTATCAAGGTTCATCACGCAGAGCTCAAGCAATTGATCTAATGACGTAAATCAGGTGGGATCGGCATATTAGAATCTTGCAGTTTTGGCCTCTCCCCTCCTCGTTTTCGGTACTGCTTAAGCTGGAAAACATATGCAAGTACCTGCGCAACCGCCGTAAACAGACCGTCAGGAATTTGTTGTTCTAGCTCAGTGGTGTGATAAAGCGCCCTCGCCAATGGTGGCGCTGGAACAATATAGATGTCGTTTTCGCGCGCAATTTCTCGGATTTTCATCGCCATGTGGTCGACACCTTTGGCAACCACAATCGGCGCTTTATCTTGATTCTGCTTATAGCGCAATGCCACGGAAAAGTGCTCTGGGTTGGTCACAATCACATCCGCTTGAGGAACATCAGCCATCATTCGACGTTGAGCCGCTTCCCTTTGAAGCATACGAATTCGCCCTTTCACTTCCGGCTTACCTTCAGTATCTTTGAATTCGTCTTTGACTTCTTGTTTGGTCATCTTCAATTGATCGGCGTGTTGCCAGATCTGGAACGGGATATCAATCGCCACCACAATAAGCAGAGAGCAACTGATTAAAAGAATAAAGTTGAGCAAGATATCCAAAGCATGAAAGATATTCTGCGGATAAACATCCATGCTCAGCTGCATTAAATCATGCTGAGAGGCCTGAATCAGATAAATGGCCATGCCTGATACAAGAGCTACTTTCAAAATAGATTTGAGAAGTTCAACCCAACTTTGTAGGCCAAACATACGCTTGATACCACTGAGTGGATTGAGCTTAGACGCCTTTGGCATCGCGGCTTGCATTGAAAAGTTAATCCCACCGACACCCGCCGCACCAATGACTGCTGCAACGAATAAGGTTATCAGGATCAAAAACAGCGGAAACAGCAAATTCACCAGTGCACCACCGGCAATTTCGAAGAGTTTATTGGTATCAAAAATCTCGTCGCGGCTCAGAGAAAACAGACGTTGCATAGCCTCGAACAACGCCTTCGCCATCGATTCGCCAAACCACATTAATGCAATCGCACCTACTATCAGTACCGACGCCGACGCTAGCTCTTTCGACCTTGCAACCTGCCCTTTTTCTTTGGCCTGTTGCAAGCGTTTGGGCGTGGCGTCTTCTGTGCGTTCTTGACCGTCTGACTCTGCCATTTCAGTCTCCTAGCAATCTAACCGGATTAGACGACATATCTGTTGTTCGCCTTGCATCCAGAATAGCTCATAGTGACTATACAAGCCGCCAAGGATGTACCAACAAAGTAACAGACCCACGAGTAGCGCAAATGCAAAACCCAAAGAAAAGATGTTTAACTGAGGTGCAGCACGCGTCATTACACCAAAAGAAAGGTTAATCGTTAGTAGCGCGATAATGCCCGACAACGACATTGCTAATGCCGTTTTGAACATGATACCGAGCCACAACGCGAGTTCTCGAAAATCGACCGAAGTCAGAGAGCCACTGCCAATCGGCAAAGTCTTAAAACTGAACACCACCAACTGCAGCATTTTCAAGTGACCATCGGTCGCCAAAAAAAACATGGTCGCAAGCAACATGAACAACTGACCAAGTACTGGCGTGTTCTGTCCGTTAGCGGGGTCAACCATTGAGGCGAAGCCCAAGCTAGATTGCATACCCAAGATCTGGCCGAGCATGACGAAGGTCTGAATCATAAACTGAGTAACAAAGCCCATGGCAACACCAATCACGATTTGCTCAAACACCGTTAAGAACCCTTGGAAAGAGAGCAGTTCGATCTCTTTGGGAACAGCAGGAATTGCGGGCATCACGGCAAAGGTGATAGCCAAACCTAAATACAGACGAATACGCGGCGACACGAAGCGTGCCCCTGTCACCGTCATCACCATCAGCATCGCTGAGATGCGAGTGTATGGCCAAAAATAATTGGCTAACCACTCTAGTACAAGGCTCGTTGGGTATTCCATATCGGTCTAATACAGAACTTGCGGCAAGCGTTCGATGAGTTCGAAAAAGAACTCCATCATCATCTGGGTCATCCAGTGTGCAAATAGCATCAACGCCAACAAAGTTACTATCAAACGCGGCAGGAAACTCAGTGTTTGTTCATTGATAGAGGTCGCCGCTTGGAATACAGCGACAACTAAACCGATCAGCAGGCTCGGGATGATAATGGCGCAAACCATGATGAGTACCATCCAAAGGGCATCTCGGAACAACTCTACGAATATTTCAGGATTCATTATTCCCCCAGCTACAAGGCAAAACTGCCGGCGAGTGTGGAGAGGATCAAGTTCCAGCCATCAACAAGAACAAACAACATCAACTTAAACGGCAGCGATACAATCATCGGTGACAACATCATCATACCCATGGCCATCAATACCGATGCCACCACCAAGTCGATGATTAGGAACGGTAAGAACAACATAAAGCCGATTTGGAAAGCCGTTTTTAATTCCGATGTGATAAACGCAGGAATCAGAACCGCCATAGAGACATCTTCAGGGTTGGTCACTTCCGCACCAGAGATCTCAACAAAGGTTTCAAGATCTTTGATTCGAGTCTGTTTGAGCATGAAAGACTTGATCGGACCTTGGGCAACATCGAATGCCTGTCGTGCCGATATCTGTTCATTGAGATAAGGTTGAACCGCCTGTTCGTTAACCTGATTGATTACCGGTGACATAATGAAAAAGGTCAAAAATATTGCGATACCAATAATCACTTGGTTAGACGGTGTTTGTTGTAAACCCATCGCCTGACGCAAAATAGACATCACCACCACAATACGGGTGAACGAGGTCATCAAAATCACCATCGCTGGCAAGAAGCCAAGCATGGTCATTAACGCCAAGATCTGAAGGTTTATCGAGTAGTCTTCACCGCCATTAGCATTGGTTGTCATGGTAAAGGCAGGTATGCCGCCACCATTGCCGGTTAAGCTGCCCGTGGTCATGGTTGTCGATTTGGCTTGGTCTTGTTCCATCGTGCTGATGGTTACCGACTCTGAGCCAGCGGTATTCGCCGGAATGACGGTGCCATCTTCAGTCTGTGCAAATACCGACATACTGAATACGAGTGAGCAGAGAAGAGTGAGCTGAACCAACAACACTTTAACCATTCGGAAAGCTCCGTTTTGGCAAACGTAAGATGAGTTCAAAAGTCCGTTACTTGTTTGCATCTTTTTTTATTAGCTGGGAAAGCTGACTTGAAAATGTACTTTTTTCCAGCATCTCCTGAGTAAGAGGTTTATCGAGCTTAGAAATTAGCTGAATAGATTGCGTGGTAATCCCGACTAAGAACTGCTCATCACCCGCTTGAACAATAGCGATGCGTTCTTTAGTACCTACAGGAATTTGCCTAACAATCGCCAAGCCTTGCTGATTCGACATTGCAGGCACTTGCATGCGCTTGAGTAGCCAAGCAATAAATAAGATGAAGGCTATAACGAAAATTAGCGACCCAAAAGTGGTCGCTAAATCGAGAGATGGCGGCGTTGCAGCAAAGGCAATGGAGGGAACAATTAATAGCCCTACTCCCAAGCCCCCTCTTAACAGCTTTGTCATTCCGAGAGAAGAGCTCGCCAGTCTTTGAGACAAAAAGCTCATTAACGCAGCTTCTTAATTCGTTCTGTTTGGCTAATAACGTCAGTCAAACGAATACCAAACTTGTCGTTCACCACAACCACTTCACCATGAGCAATCAAGGTACCGTTGACCATTACGTCCAGTGATTCACCAGCAATTCTATCTAGCTCAACGACCGAACCTTGGTTCAACTGAAGTAAATTACGGATACTGATCTGAGAGCGGCCAACTTCCATTGAGATAGTCACTGGAATATCCATGATGGTATCCAGCTTACGACGCTCATCTTCAGAAATCGGAGATGATGAATCAGTTAGCTCATCAAGTGGTGCCGCAAGCACGTCATCAACATCAATTGACGGTGCTGAAGGATCTTCACCAAGTGCTGCAGCCCATTCGTCTGCTAGCTTTTGATCTTCACTAGGTTCCATTACCAATTCCTATACTTTTATCTATTTTCTATTCGTCATCATCGCTGTTTTCTAGTTCAGACATTAAGTCCTTGCCTAGAAAAGCGAGATCAGTTTTAACCACATGGGGTCTTTGAATTTTTTCAGAAATCTGTACTGCGAGCTTCTCACCAGAGCGCCCCATTTTCACACGATAGGTCGGCAGTTCTTCGACAAACATCGTTGCGTGCTCAGGCATGTTCATTGGAATGACGTCACCGGGGCGCAGCTCCATCAAATCACGCAGAGAAATATCTTGCTCTAGAAGGTTCACACGAAAGTTAACCGGCACATCCATGATTTCATCACGCAGTGCTGTACTCCAACGAACGTCAGTTTCCATTTTGTCTGATTGAACACCCGCATCAAGCAATTCACGGATCGGTTCAACCATTGAATAAGGCATAACCACGTGGAAGTCACCACCACCGCCATCCACCTCAATGTGGAATGAACTCACGACGATCACTTCTGTTGGGCTCACAATGTTCGCCATACTTGGGTTCACTTCAGAATCCAGGTATTCAAACTCAACCCCCATCACTGGAGACCAAGCTTCTTTGTAATCTTCAAAAACAATTTTTAGCAGCAGCTGGATAATACGTCTTTCAGTCGGCGTAAATTCACGGCCTTCAATCTTGGCGTGGAAACGACCATCACCACCAAAAAAGTTCTCTACAAGAATAAAAACAAGACGTGCTTCCATGGTGATCAGCGCCGTACCTTTTAACGGACGGAAACGCACCATGTTTAAACTGGTGGGTACATACAATGTGTTTTGATACTCACCAAACTTCATCATCTGTACGCCGTTGATCGACACTTCAGCCGTTTTACGCAACATATTAAACAAGCTAATCCGCATATGACGTGCGAAGCGCTCGTTAATAAGTTCAAGGGTCGGCATTCGACCACGGACGATTCGATCTTGAGATGAGAAGTCGAAATTGACCGCACTGTCATTCTCGGTTTCTAAGACATCTTCTACGTCTTCAACATCATCAACGCCATGTAACAGCGCATCAATTTCGTCTTGGCTTAATAAATCGGTCACAAATTACCTATTGAATTACGAAGTCAGTGAATAACACTTTTTCAATCACAGGCTGGCCAACAGCTTGAGCCAGACTTGCTTTAATATCTTCAGTCGCCTTGTTTCGCAGTTCAACTCGTCCGGTTGGAGAGCGCAATTGATCGACCGTTGCCGAAGCGAACGTTGCTAGTAGCGTACTTTCTACCAGAGGAGAGTGATAGCGAGCCAAGTCTTCATTCTTGCTGCCTCGTACCATCAGCTGTGCTTTTATCTGCACTAGGCGATCTTTTTTATCACCTGTCACATTGAACAAGAAGGGCTGAGGGATATTAACATACATAACGGGCTCTGCAGCGACCACAGCAGTGGCTGGCTGAGACTGAGATTCAGAGGCACTATCATCGGAGCCTAAGAAAAAGAACAGCGCACCACCGATACCAAGCAGTAAAACGACTACCGCTATAATGATGATGAGGAGCTTACTCTTCCCTTTAGGTGCATCTTGTTCTTCGGCCATATCTTACTCTAACTTCCTGTTCTTTCTATTAACTAACGGTTCTTTCTATTAACTGATGTTTTTATTAACTTAGTCTTCTTAGCCTGATACTAGGCATAATAACTAATTCCATCACGCTTTGATGAGACATTCAATTCAAGATTGCTGCCACTATCAAGGTTTTCGTCACCTTGACCATCATTTGTGCGGTTAGCGCCGGATTGTTGCTCACCACTGTTGTACCTCTCCTGCCCCTGACCAGAGTTCTGTTGTTGAACTGACGAATCAGCAAGCTGCATCCCTTGTTGAGCCAACATCTCTCTCAACCGAGGTAAGGTTTGTTCAATCACATCTCTCGCCTGCTGATTGCTCACAGTAAAGTGCACGTTTGCCACGTCATTATTCATGGTCATTCGAATTTTCATTTGACCCAGCTCTGGTGGGTCGAGGCGGATGTCCAAGTTCTTAAGGTTCTTAGACATCATCATTTGTACTTTTTCCGCTACCTGCTCGTTCGCGAGTTCTTTAGTAAGCTGCAAAGGCGCTTGTTGAGCAGCTTGAATTTCAGCTCGAGTTGGCGCAGAACCCGCGGTGGCAGCGCCTTGAACACCCGCAGCAGAAGCGATCTGCTGAGCAAAGGTCGAATCTTTAGAATCTTCCTTAGCACTCGCTTTTCCAAGACCAGACAGTGCCGCTGCACCAGCTCCGGCTTTAAGTAACATGTCCGTTGAACCTGCTTTGGTCGCGGCAGGCGCAGCATTCATCGCCACCCCTTGTGCAGTTAAAGCAGGGTCTAACGCAGCTTGCTGTTGAGGTGAAGAAAGATTGGCTTGTTGAGCCGCTGCCTGTTGGGCCGCGTGCGCATTATTGGCGTGCAGCATTGCCGCCTTATCCGTAAGAGCATTGTTTGCTGATTGAGAAGCGGCCTGCGCTGACACTTGTTGTGCCGCCGTCGCTACAGCTGCTGTTGATGCTGCCGCAGCTAAGGCTTTAGTTTCGCTTGAATCCGTATTATCCCAATCGATAGCAGCGGGTTCACCAGACGCACTGTTCGCAGCCGGAGCTTGACTTAGCAGAGCTGTTGCTTGTTGTTGAACGTTTGCGAGCTGTTGATTCAACAGGTCTAGGTTAGAGGTCGCTTTAGCCAAAGCGGCTTGCTCATCAACCGTCAACTTAGCACCACTTTGTTGCTTGTGAAGCAAGCTATCGACAACAGACTGCTCTGATTCGATTTGTCCATTCAATTGGTTTAGCGCTTTGGTATGGGCATCTACTTGCTTTGCCAGTTCAATATCCGCGGCTGACAATGCTTGACTCTGATCGGCAGCAACCGCACTAGCTGCATTCTTTTGGCTCAGCTCTCGGCTCATACTGGCTTCAATTTGTTCTGGAGTGACGCCTTTATCCATCAACTGTCGGATTTCATCATCAGTCAGCTGAGAAACACCCTTACCTCCGGTAAGTACAGCGATTTCAGAATCAACTTCTAGCGCACTACCTTGATTCGCTGCATTGGCTTGGCTCACTTGCTTACCCGCTTCACCTGCAACTGAAAGACCAGCAACTGAAGCTCCTGGGATATTACCTTGAGCTTGGTTGAACTGAGACTGTTGTGGCAAGGCTTTGCCGTTCGGAGTCTGATTCAGCGTTTTATTTGCCTCATCCAACTGGCCAAGCAACTTATTACCTTCATTCATCGCGGCACTTGCTTGCGATGCCTGCTTAGACTCATCTACCGCAGATGAAGCCTGCTCTTGGGGTTGAGCAACCTGTTCTTTCGAATCGTTAGTCGTAGCCTGCGCGTCTTTACCAACCGCCTTATCTGCGACATTGTTATCAGCGACAGTGCTATCAGCGCTCGAATGGGCTTTGAGCTGAGCCGCGGAATCAGACGCTGCCTCTGTAGATGTTTTATCTGTGGCTTTGTCACCCTCTACTCCTGAAGCTGCTTGCTTGCTTTGCGCTTCGCTCACTTCCTCAGTAGCCTTTGATTCGGCTGAATCACCTTTATCCGCTTCAGCTGACGCTTCACCTTCGGTAGAGGCCTGTTTAGCATCAGATTTTGTGGTGCTTTCTGAGTCTTTTACTGCAGCTTTACTGTCACTTTCTTCAAAGCCGAGCGCTTCCTTAAAGGATTCAAAGAAACCTTTAGAGTCTCCGGTTTCTTCTACCTTGGAAGAGGCAGAACCGGTGTCCAACAACGATGACGTTTTGTTGGCCGCTGAATTTGAGGAAAGACTAACATTCATATATACGAGCTCTATCTACTAGCTTTGCTGCCATGAATCAGACAACAAAAAGAAAGTCGGTGCTTTTATGCCTTTGGTGGGCATAACGCGCAATTTTATATAAACCGGAGCAAGAAACATGCCTATAAGTTCTGTTCTCACAATATCGAGAGCAGCACCTGCGTCATTCGTGGCTTAGGATCACATCTTTTTTCGGCTGTATAACAGCGTCGAGAACTCATCCATTTGCTTTTGCTCTCTTAGGTCTTGCAACTTTGCTTTTTCTTTTTGCTTTTTCTCCATCAACCACTCGTAGGATTTACGTTTTTTTCGTAACTCCATCCAGTAGTTTTGGCAATTGTCGACTTGATTTTTAAAGTGGTGCTCGGCTTCTCGCTGCTTGGATAATGTTTCATCTAACTGGGTTAAGAAACGATTCAAGTGACCATATTGACTCGCCGTTAAGCC
Organism: Vibrio sp. 10N.286.51.C3; assembly: GCF_003050065.1. NCBI lineage: Bacteria > Pseudomonadati > Pseudomonadota > Gammaproteobacteria > Vibrionales > Vibrionaceae > Vibrio > Vibrio sp. 10N.286.51.C3. The sequence continues at coordinate 110,774 of NZ_PIGC01000017.1, forward strand.
AGCCTTACCACGGTCGACAAGCTGCTGGCAGTAATCAAGTCGATACTTTTCAATCTGCGCAACCTGCTCATAGTAACCTTGCAGCTCAGAGTTCGCTTTGTTAAGCGCAAGTACGGCTTGGTTCTCTTGATCTTTAGCTTGATCGAGCAAAAATTCTAATGCGTTATCCATGACTAACCTTATTCACTCGTTAGCCACCCAATACATGCTTCAACATGTTGACACACATGTCGTACGGGACAGTTTCTTTCATCTTCTGTTGCAAGTATTCGTCCAATTTCGGCTTCAAAGTGAAGGCACTATCAATTGCAGGGTCAGTTCCTGGCTTATAAGCACCAATCGAAACCAAATCTTGGTTTTTACGACAAATAGACAGCACTTGCCTTACCGCTTTCGACATCAAAACATGTTCTTCAGTGGTAATTTGCGGCATAACACGACTGACGGATTTCTCGACATCGATCGCAGGGTAATGACCCGCATCGGCCATCTCACGCGACAATACAACGTGACCATCGAGAATCGCTCGCGACGCATCCGCAATCGGATCTTGTAAGTCATCGCCTTCGGTTAACACGGTAAAGAAAGCCGTGATAGAGCCTTGTTCATCGTTGCCGTTACCCGCACGTTCCACCAGCGCAGGAAGCTTGGCGAATACTGATGGCGGATAACCTTTGGTTGCTGGCGGCTCACCCACAGACAGAGCAATTTCACGTTGAGCCTGAGCAAAACGGGTCAATGAGTCCATCAACAACAGAACATCTAAGCCTTGGTCTCGGAAATACTCGGCGACGGCCAGTGCGGTTTGGCAGCCTTTCAGTCGCATCAATGGCGATGAATCAGCAGGAGCCGCGACCACTACAGATCGCTTACGACCATCCTCTCCAAGAATCTCTTCAATAAATTCTTTAACTTCTCGTCCACGCTCACCGATTAGGCCTACGACCACTACTTGCGCAGTTGTGCCTCGAGTCATCATGCCCAGAGTTACGGATTTACCGACACCAGAACCTGCGAACAGACCGATACGCTGTCCTTTACCCACGGTTAACAATCCATTAATGGCTTTTAACCCAACATCAAGGGGTTCAGAAATCGGTTTGCGTGCTAACGGGTTGATTGGCTCAGCATTGAATGAAGCACGTTGCTCGGTATAGATTGGACCTAGGCCGTCGAGTGGATTACCGACGCCGTCGATCACTCGACCAAGCAGTTCCATTCCGACAGGGATACCACTTTCGGTGGTCATTGGCGTGACGCGAGCGCCAGGTAAGATCCCGGTGATTTGTTCGCTCGGCATCAAGAATAGATTATCGCCAGAGAAACCGACAACTTCGGCTTCCATCTGACCAGACATAGTTTCAACTAAACACAAACTGCCGATTGGTGCTTTACAGCCAGTCGCTTCAAGCGTTAAGCCAACAACACGGACTAACTTACCAGATGCAATTGGTCGCGATTTTAGCCCTTCGACTTTGTACTGACTGAGACGGTTCGCTAACTCAAGCATTACTCATGACCTTGGTGACGGTTTGCGCCGCAGAAGTTTTGAATGACGTTTTTCACGCGATCTTCCATGCGGTAGTTAACGCTCGACTCACCCGCTTCGATTTGTACATCACCACGATTAAGTGCGGGCTCCGCAACTAACGTCCAATTACGGCAATCCAATTCTGTTTCACCATATGCAGAGCGAATGATCGCCACATCTTCCGGGTTAAGCTTCAATGTAATTGCATGACCAGAAATTGGCAGGGACTCTACCGACTCTTTGACGGTATCTAATATGATTTGTGGATTGGTTTGCACTTCAACATGAACCACTTCTTTGACCATGGTCAGTACCATGTCTACCAGCTGCTTCTCAACCTGAGCATTCATCAGCTCTAGTGGCTGAGCAAACTGGTTGGCAAGCCCCATAAAGATGGCCACTTGTTGCTGAATGTACTCTTGGCCAGCGGTCACGCCTTCAAGCTTACCAGCTTGATTGCCTTCTTCATGGCCAGCGGCAAACCCTTCTTCTTTGCCTTTTTCGTAACCTTGTTTAAAACCAGCCTCTTGCCCTTGATGAAGGCCTTCCTGATAAGCACCTTGTTTGATCAGCTCGATCTGCTCTTCAGTTAGAACCAGCTCTTCATCTTCAATGGCTTCTTCAACCGTTGGCATCCAACCAGGATCGTAGTTAAAGGCCGTTTCTTTGGCTTGTTTATTCACATCAGAGGTATAGTCAGGTAGCCCCCATTTCTGAGGTTGGGCAACCGTATTATCTTCTTCAGGGCGAAGGAAGCCGCGTTTTCTATCACCTGACATATCAGTACCTATCTATGAGTGCATCCAACTGCATTGTAAATTCAAACAGTTAAACGGAGTTAATCTGTGGTTCGAGATTGGATAAAGAAAAGCCCCAACAGTGTGGGGCTTTTGAGGTTTCTGTATTAAAGGAACTCGTCGGCGCCACCAGACAGCATAATCTCGCCACTGTCTGCCATCTTCCTCGCAATACCCAAAATCTCTTTCTGAGCCGCTTCCACATCAGAGACTTTCACTGGCGGCATCGCCTCAATATCGTCTCTCATCATATCGGCAGCACGTTTAGACATATTCTTGAAGATCTTCTCGCGTAGACCATCATCAGCACCTTTAAGCGCTTTCTGTAGAATGTCTTGTGGAACATCACGCAGCAGTCGCTGAACACCTTGGTCATCAACTTCAATTAGGTTTTCAAAGACAAACATAAGATCTTGAATCTGGGTTGCCATGTCTTCGTCTTGATCTCGGATTTGATCCATCAAGACACCTTCTACGTTGTTGTCCATGTAGTTCATGATCTCAGCCGCAGCTTTCAGGCCACCAATTTTGGCAGCTTGAGCACCCGCTTGACCCGCAAACTGTTTCTCCATGATTTCGTTCAGTTCAGCAAGAGCTGACGGTTGAACTTCTTCAAGGTTCGCAATACGCATCATTAGATCCAGACGAACACGCTCTGGGAACTGTGACAGAATCTCAGCCGATTGATCGGCATCGAGATACGACAAAACAATCGTTTGAATTTGAGGGTGTTCGTTGATGATGATACTCGCCACCTGACGAGGATCCATCCACTTAAGCGAATCCAAACCTTTCGAACCTGTGCCGAGAAGGATTTGATCGACAAGGTTATTCGCCTTGTCTTCACCCAGAGCAGCCACCAATGCGTTACGCATAAAGTCTTCGCTGCCCATACCAATGTTGGTGTACTTCTGAATATCATCTAAGAAAGCACGGTGCACTGCGCCGACTTTCTCTTGAGATAAATCCGTAGCTCGCGCCATCGCACTACCGACACGCTGAACCTGCTTTGGCTCTAGGTGACGAATAATACCAGCAGCGTCTTCTTCGTTTAAACTGAGCAACAAGATCGCAGCGCGCTCATCGCCTGAGATAGAGCCGATATCCACGCTAGAGACATCAAGCACTTCACCGCCTTCAGTTTGTTGTGGAACTATTTCGTTAGCCATCTACCATCCAATTCTTAACTACTTGAGCTGCTAGCTCTGGTTCATTCGCTACAAGTGCACGTACTGCTTTCAGCACGTCCTCGTCTTTATGAAGGTTTGGCAAGTCAATGCTTGAACCAAATTCAAACAGCTCACCACCTTCAATATCACCACCAATTAAGCTGGTTTCGCCGTCGACACCAATTGGCATGCCATCAGGGCCGTACATTTGATCATCATTGTCAGCTGCAGGATTAAGCAGTTTCTTCATTGCAGGGCGAACAAGTACTAATACCACCACAATAATAACCAAGGCACTCGCAAACCAACGAACCCAATCATTAAAGTTTGGATGCTCCCAGATAGGCACATCTGCCACAACATCTGTCACTTGTGGTGCGAACTGCATGCTTAACACGTTCAGTAAATCACCGCGGCTTTCATCAAATCCAACAGTACCAATCAATACCTGACGAATCGCGTTGATTTCGCTGGCAGGGATTGGAGTATGAACCACTTCGCCCGTATCTGGGTTCAACGATTGACGGTCTTTGATCGCTACCGATACCGTCTGGCGATTCACCGTGCCACTCTGTTTACGTTCATGGCTGATGGTGGTGTCTAACTCAAAGTTTCGGGTCGCTTCTTTGTGAACCGAGCCTTGCCCCGTCATTGCGCCGTCTTTCATCTGAGCAACATCTTGTGGGATTGAGGCATCAGCAGGTGGCTGATTACTCAAAGCTCCAGGAATACCCGCCACAGTATTACCGTTGTTGTAATCTTCTAAGGTGTATTCACTTCGAGTCGCAGGTGTATTCGGATCAAAACGCTTTCGGGTTTGTTCCACTGCACTGAAGTCGAGCTGAATATCAACCTGAGCGGTATAGTTACCAAACCCAAGAATAGGAATCAGAATAGAATCAATTTTTTCACGTAGAGCCTGTTCTTGATTGCGCTCTAACTCGTGTTCTTTACGACGCGCTGCAGACATTGGGTCTTGAGAGCCTGAGCTCAACAATCGACCATGCTGATCGGTTACCGTAATACGTGAGGTTTTCATTCCCGGAACGGCACTAGCGACCATATCAACAACAGAATCGACTTCTTGTTGCTTAAGATTGTTGCCCGTTTTAAGGGTTAGGAATACGGAAGCGGAGGCTTCTTGATTGTGACGCACAAACACGCTTTGCTTCGGCAACGCCAGTAAAACCTGAGCTTTACGCACCTGTTTCATCTGCTCAATCGCTTTGGCAAGCTGTCTTTCACGGCTTAATTTAAGGCGTTCTTGTTCTAAACGTTGTGATACACCAAAGCCCATGTCTTGCATGAGGATGTCATCACCCGCGTTTCGCTCTTGGTTCAAACCCGCTCGTACCATATTAAGCTTCAATGAGTTGTACTCACTCGCCGGTACTGAGATGGTATTGCCTTCAAGCGTGTACTCGATCTTTTGCAGATCCAAGTAATCAAGAACGGGGATCAATTCTTCTGTTTCGTAAGCCCCTAGTGGACGCATTTCTGGCTCTTTCACCCAGAAAAACAGCATCACAATCAGCGCTACACAGATAGAGATAGAAAGGACTAATACGACCTGACGGAGTAAATCGAGATCACCGACAGCCATATCGAACTTCGATGAACTGCGTTCACCTAGATCGGGATTTTGCCCTTCTCCGTCTAGCTCAGAGCCTGCAATAAGTGCGTGGTCGTTGCTATCGCTTACGGTTAAATCTGTTGTTTGACTATTATCTGCCACTATTTAACTACCCAACTTATACCGGCATATTCATCAGCTCTTTGTACGATTCGACCAATTTATTTCTAATTTGGATCGTCGCCTCAAAAGCCACGCTAGATTTATTACGAGCAATCATCACGTCCGATAGGGATACGCTTTGGTCGCCACTATCAAAACGAGCTTGAAGATCACCAGAGGTCTTTTGTAATGAGTTCACATTATTGATGGCATTAGTCAGCATGTTGCCAAAATCTGCACCGACCGCTTGCCCCGTTGCTGCGGGACGCGCGCTGGCAGCTTCGACCATCATCGCCTGCATTTCGCCTTGTAAACCATCTATTCTCATCTACTACCTCAGGAGTCAAAATTATGACCATCTATTTAGCTGTATTATTGACAGAGCAATTAGCGTGCCACACATTAAATTGACTAGATATCGTATTACACTAGTCAGAAAGCTGACACTACTAATCTATCCTCAGTTTGGGATATCTATTCCAGCATCGCGCATTTTCGCCAGCTTGTAACGCAATGTACGAGGGCTAATCCCCAGTTTTTCAGCCATATCTTTGCGTCGGCCATTACATGCTATCAGGGTTTCAAGAATGATCGCATACTCTTGATCTCTAAGCTCATTACCTAACCCCTCGCTGCTAGCCGCGATTTTATTAATTGGGTTTGCTTCGGCAATAGGCTTGATTTCTGGCGCAGCAACATCACTGCCTTCGACGATTTGTTGTAGGCTGCTTGCGTCTTGCCAATCAACACCTTCAAGAAGGATGTGCTCGCCAGAGATGTTCTCTTGTTCGCTCAATATTAACGCACGCTGTACCACATTGTCTAATTCACGAACATTTCCCGGCCACGGATAATTGACGAGTTTACTGATCGCTTGTGCCGACATCACTGGCACTGGCATACCAAGCTTGGTGCAGTGGCGCTCAACTAAGTGCTTGGCCAAAGGCTCAATATCACCTTTACGCTCGCAAAGCGGAGGCCAAGAAATTGGGAATACATTCAGGCGATAGTATAAATCTTCACGAAAGTTCCCTTCAGAAACATACTGTTTTAGATCACGGTTACTGGTCGCTAATACGCGGACGTCTAATTTGATGCTCTTGCGGCTACCTAACCGCTCAACTTCGCGTTCTTGCAATACACGCAGTAGTTTGGCTTGTAGGCTAAGATCCATTTCACTGATCTCATCCAACAAAATAGTGCCGCCCTGCGCTTGCTCGAATTTCCCTGGGCAAGCTTGGATCGCGCCAGTAAATGCGCCTTTTTCATAACCAAACAGCGTCGCTTCTAACATGTTGTCTGGGATCGCCGCGCAGTTAATCGCGACAAACGGGCCATCTTTTCGGCTAGAGGCATTGTGAATGTAACGAGACATCACTTCTTTACCAGAACCACTTGGGCCTAATACCATGACGTTGGCATCGGTTTTAGCCACCTTATCAGCCAACATCATTAACTTGATGCTTTTCTCATCGGCAACGATAGCATCGCCATTATCATCCGATTTTACGGGAGCATAACGGCTCACCATATTTAGCAGAACTTCAGGCGCAAATGGCTTTGCCATATAGTCTATGGCGCCCTCTTTCATTGCAGCAACGGCATCTTCGATGTTGGCATAAGCTGTCATCAACAGCACAGGCAAATTTGGCCAATGCTGCTTGATATTTCTCAATAGTGCCAAACCACCCATGCCTGCCATCTGAACATCAGATACGACAATATCAACGGAGTTAGACTTTAATTTGACCAGAGCATCTTCCGCACAATCCGCTTCCAGCCATTCATAGCCAGCAAGCGCGAGCGTGTCGACAAGGGCTTCGCGTAGACCTTCATCATCTTCGACGATTAACACTTTGCTTTGAGCCATAGGATTCTCCAGTGTAAATTCAGTTAAAACTTATTCGTTTTCAGAAGAAGCGCTTCTTTCCAGCGGCAAGCACATGGTAAAGCATGCGCCGTCCCCTTCTTCTGATATCAATTCAAGTCGGCCTTCATGTGCACGACATACCATTTGTACAACCGCTAAGCCTAGACCTGTACCTTGCGAACGAGTGGTAAAGAAGGGTTCCATGATTTTACCTTGAAGCTCTTTCGGTACGCCCGGCCCACTGTCTTGCACTGATATCTTAAGTTCGCCGTTTACGGGTCTAAAAAAAACATCAATCTGCGATTCTTTACCCGCTATTTGAACCGCGTTCAAAACCAAGTTACTTAACGCTGAAGCGATGGCGTTGGCGTTGCCAAACATTTGAGTCTGTTCGCCCTCAACTTCCTGGCAATAATCAATCTGACTGGTTTTCAATGCCGCTTCCACCATAGGGTGAAATTCGGTAATCAATTCAGCCACGGTAAAAGGTTTCACCACCTTATTATCGCCACCTTTGGCAAACAACAACATGTCATTCACTTGCTTCTCTAAGTCATGCAATCTATCCATAAGCTTAGATTGAAAACGCGTTTTTGTTGCCGGCGGCAGATTCGGCGCGGCAAGGTTTGATGCATACAGCATCGCACTAGATAACGGCGTACGAACCTGATGAGCAAGCGAAGCCACCATTCGACCTAACGAAGACAAGCGTTGAAGATCACTCACTCGAGACTGCAATAGACGAGTTTCTGTCAGGTCAGTAATCAAAATTAGCTGACCTGTAGTAGAGGCTGAAATGGCCAAACGTACCTTTCGACCGTTCTTTAATGAGATCTCATGACCATCATCGTCTTTTGGGTCGAAGGCACTTTGAATCACTGAAAACCACTTCTCACCAACCAACTCAACCCCAAGGATACGGTGCGCTTCAGGGTTCGCTTCTCTCACTTCGCCATGAGTATCTAACAAGATAACCCCTGCAGGCATTACATCGAGTACTTGCTTATAGCGTTCAACCTGCTGCTCAACAGAATCTAGGTGTGATTGATTTTCTGGTTCGTTCGATACGTGCATGTCAAAAATTTGCCTCAAATACTAAAACAGCCTGAGACGTATAACACGAGTCAGGCTATTTGCTATATTTATCACATAGTTAAGCAAGCAACAACTCGACTATGGTTTATCTGTTCACTTAGCTAGAATTGCCAAATAGCTAAAAAGTGTGTGCTAGTTTTTCGTTTTCATCTAAAACTGGACACTATCGCTGCAAGTTATATTTACGCATTTTTTCAACCAGAGTGGTTCTGCGCATTCCAAGCATGTCAGCAGCACGGGCAACAATGCCTCCTTGCGCTTCCAAGGCTTGATTGATCATATTCACTTCCATATCCGCGAGTAACTCTTTCAGGTTAACCCCTTCTGGCGGTAACTCTTGAGGTGCATTGGCGTTGTCGGCAAGTTCATCTTGCTGATCAAAGCTGAAATCTTCTGCGAACAAGTCGGAAAGTGCATCACGCTCTTGCTCTTCTTCAGATACAAAGCTATTAAACTCAGGCTGGAACTCAGGAATATCGCTGTATCGATATTTAGTTGGAAGGTGATTCACATCAACCAAGCTGTTTGGATACAGGATAACCATTCGCTCAACCAGGTTCGCTAATTCACGAACGTTACCTGGCCAGTAGTGCTCCATTAGAGAGTTAATCGCACGAGCGGTAAAGCAGATAGGCATGCTGCCTTCCGCTTCCATTCGAGTCATCAACTCTTGAAGCAACAGTGGAATATCTTCTTTACGGTCCTGAAGCGCCGGCATTTCGATTGGGAACACGTTCAAGCGGTAGTAAAGATCTTCACGGAACAAATCATCATCGATCATATCTTCAAGGTTGCGGTGGGTTGCCGCAATCACACGAACATCAGCTTGTATGGTGCTGTTACCACCGACGCGTTCAAAGCATCGCTCTTGCAGTACACGCAACAACTTAACTTGCATCGCCATTGGCATATCGCCAATTTCATCAAGAAACAGTGTGCCACCCTCAGCCAATTCAAAACGACCTTTACGTGCGGTAATCGCACCAGTAAACGCACCCTTCTCATGACCAAACAATTCACTCTCAAGTAAATCTGGTGGGATAGCACCACAGTTTACCGGCACGAAAGGCCCAGTACGACGTTTAGAGTGATAGTGAATATTACGCGCTACAACTTCTTTACCGGTACCAGATTCACCAAGAATCAGCACGTTCGCTTCCGTAGAAGAGACTTGTTCAATTAAGTGACGTACTTCTTGAATGCCAGCACTTTGTCCTACTAGGCTACGAAATAGAGTGTTCTTGCGTGCCGAAGACACCACTTGAACACCTTTGCGACCTAAGAAGTCTTTACAGTGTCTTAATGCATCACTTAATTGAGGGTAGTTAAGAGGAAGTTCAAGCTCACCAACATAGTTAGTCAACTCGTCAACCGGGTGATTGTTTTTGCCAATCACCAGTAAAGGGATGTGATTGGCGTGAACAAGCTTTTCGTTCAGTAATGCGTTGAAGCCTTTACCTTTAATGGTACCAATAATGCAGCCGGCCCACTGTAGTGACCAGTCAACTTTACGTGCTTGTTCAGAGCTGATTACTTCGCAGCTCTCTCCTACAAACTCTAATATTGTGCTTAAATTGTGACGATCTTGAGCGCTATCGTCGACGACAAGCAGTTTTGCCAAACCTTGCATAAGTAGGAATTATTGCCTTTATTTTGGTGCGATGCGGAAAAACGGTGAGCGACGTAGTCTATAAAACAATGAAAAGTATCAATGATTATGGTCTACGTGGACAAATTTAGGAAATCAGCAACGAAAAAAGCCATTAGGCTATCTAATGGCTTCTATTTTATTTGATTAAAAAAATAAGGCAACCAACCAATTAAGGGATATGAGATTGGTTAAAACTGCAATTTTTCTTTAAATACCTACGTCAGCAGACGTCAAGTTGTGATATTCGTTCGGAATTTGGTCCCAAGCGCTCTTAATTTCGCGAATAATATCGATAACATCATCAATAGGCTGTGGGTCATTTTTGTGATTTGCCGCAGAAATTTGCGTGATCATGAACTCATAAAGTTGATCTAGGTTTTTCGCAATATCGCCACCATCGTCCATAGATAGGCAACTGCGTAGGCTAATAATGATATCTAGAGCCTTACCAAGTCGCTCACCTTTCACCGGGATGTTACCCGCTTGCATTGCCGCTTTACCTTGAATCAAACGCTCGATAGCACCTGCCATTAGCATCTGTACAATCTTATGCGGTGAAGCAGCCGTTAGCTGACTATCCACTGATACCTTTTTATATGCCTGTAAAGAACCGCGCATAGTAAACCTCTTCTATAAAAACTTTTTGTATTGTTGAACTGATTTAGCACCGTGACGATATTTGTGTAGGGCCTTACCTACTCGACTCGTCTCAGACTGCATCAATTCGACTAATTTTCTGGTTCTGATAATGGCTTCAAACCATTCAGAACTTTGCTTAACGTCGGGGTGTGAGTCGATTATTTGAAGCACGTTTTGCAATAACTGTTCTCTGTTATCGACAAGCAGCGTTATTTCTTCAGCATTAATTTCACTAAATTCAAGCTTAGAGAGAATTAATTGATCGAGTTCACAAAGCTCTTTTAGCTGGCTATTCATCTATTAGCCCAACGCATTCATCATACTGCCCAACTGAGATTGCATCTTACTGGTCGCATCTTGCATGGCCGTAAACTTAGAGTGGGTACGGCTCTCAAGGCTGTCCATGCGGCGGTCAAGCGCGCTTTGGTCATCTGCTAGGCGGTAATTTTGCTCGACCAAGCTCTTTTCTCGAGTACGGATTGAACCCGTGATACCTGTAATGCCTTGAATCGCGTCTTCCACTTTTTTGGCGAAGCCGTTGTTGCCACCAAAGAACTCACCCAACTTATCAAAGTTATTGTTAAGTTGACGGTCAAGCATGTCGTAGTTGATTTCTAACGAGCCTTGTCTTGTGGTCGTGATACCAAACTCGGTCAAAGATTTTAGGTTATCAGGCGCGCCTTCAATGCTTGATGAGAACACACCTTTTAATCGTGAGTCGGCGTTACGCACGGTACTGTCACCAGACAGCGGGCCTTTTTGGCCAGTCGTTGGGTCAACACCCGCCAAGTTTTTAGACACTTGGTAAAACTGATTATAAGAATTAACAAAAGCTTCAATGTCTTGGCGAACACTATTACGGTCGTACTCCACACCAATTTCTGCCGGCGGCTTATCTTTAGGTGTTTTTCCTTTTACCGTAATATCGATGCCTTCCACGGCATCTTCAATCACATTGTTGTTACTTGAGAGCTGAGCAACGCCATCCAAGACAACCATTGAATCTTGTCCGGCTTGAACTTCCGTCATACCACTGTAGGTATCGAAAGACTCTTGAGCCTGAGCAAGATCAGCTTGTGCTTTATCGACCTTCTCTAATTGCTCACGCTCTTCCGGATCGAGTTTGGCACGTTCAATTTTTTTGGCTTGTTCAGCGGTCAATTCGCCTTTTTGAACTTTCTCAGCGAGCTCTGCTTTTTCTTGTGAGATCTTTTCTTCGATACGCGCTTGTTCAGCCTCTAGCTTTTGCTGGGCTTCTTTTGGCGTCACGTAAGAATCTGTCAACGTACCTGAAGCAGCATTTGACCACCCCGGCACATCAGGAGCTTTCTCTATCGCTTTTTCATCAAGCTCAAGTTCAGGTGTGTAGTAAGAATCAAGAAGCGTACCAGATGCAGTTTCCGTCCAACCTGGGATATTGTCTTCCGGCATGACAGATTTTGCCGCTTTAGCTGCATCAAGGGCAGCTTGTCCGTCGGCGGCGGCTTGCTCACCGTAGCTAAGGCTTTGAGAGCCTTCATCAGCTAATGAAGTAGCGTCGGTCTGGGATGCAGGAAGGGCATTACCGTCTTCATCGATTGTTTCACTCGCATTTGGATCATCGTTCGAAATTACGTCATCAACGAGTTGTGCGGCTTTTCCTGCAGGAGTTAGAGCAAGAACATCTTGAGCTGCAAGGCGCGCTTTCTCTAAAGCTTTAACGCGCTCTTCAAGAGTTTTGTATTCGAGTTTTTTTAGGGGATTAGCGGCATCTGACTCAACGTTGATGCTGATCTGCTGGTCTGAACCAGACTGATTCGAGGCAACGATAAGTCGTGGGCCTTCAACATCGTTGATAATAGATGCACGAACGCCTGGGTTGCTATCTGCACCGTTTATACTGCGAACAACATCGATAAGTTTCGATCTGTCGCCAACTTGCACATCAAAGCTGTCATCACCAAGCGAAACCTGCAGCTTACCTGGGCCAAATTTCATGTCCTCTGACAGTACATCAGAAGCCACTTTATGGCTTTGGGCAAGCTGCAACACATCGATGGCATATTTGCCAGCGATCGCTTCGGTAGTCGCGGTTGCAGAGACAAGAGCTTCATCAGTACTTTCCACTGTTCGCACAGCGAAAGCTTTTTCCTGACGAAAGTTTGTCATCAGGTTTTTCATCGAATCGAGGGATTCTCTGAGTCTTCCATAGGCACTAATGCTGGTATCGATTCGCGTTCGTTCATTGTCAATTCGTTGCTGTTTAGGTACACGCTCCGAATCAACAATTTTGCTGACCATGGAATTGATATCCATGCCAGACGAAATCCCCATTGGGCCAAAACTCATTAAACCACCTCAATAATACGACTTAAACCTTCACCTCAAATATTCGACTATTTGAGTTTTGGGCTGCTAGGCGTCTTAGAATTTCAAGCATTTCTTCATCGGGTATTTGGCGAATAATATCACCGGTTGTGGTCTCATAAATGGTCACCACATCCCTACCCGACTCTTCATCGACCTTAAAGGCAACACCCTTATTGAGGGAGGAGATAAACTCGTTTACCTTCTCCACCATTTTGACTCGCTCTTCATCATTTAGCTCTTGTCTATGTTGAGCTAATTGAATCGCTGCTTCGGTAGCTTCCTCTTTCGATTTCTCTACCTTGCCATAAGATGTTGCTTCTTTTAGTCGCGAAATACTCGACGCACTACTACCTTCATCGCTTGCAATTTTAATGCCATTAGGTGAGCCATAAGGCTGGATGTTCGATGCGTTGGATGATATTTCCATAACACTCTCCCTCCCTCCTTTATGAGCCATACAGTAAAACTCTACCCAGAGTAGAGTTTACCGCTACTTACCGAGGTAAGTTTAGCCCAATAAGCTTAGAGCTGCTGATGGTGATTGTTTTGCTTGAGCTAGGATAGAAGTACTCGCCTGTTGTAGGATTTGAGACTTAGTCATAGCTGTTGTTTCTTTCGCGTAATCGGTATCTTTGATACGGCTCTTAGACGCATTAACGTTTTCGTTAATATTATCTAAGTTGCTAATTGCATGGTCAAAACGGTTTTGGAAAGCACCAAGAGATGCGCGGTTACTATCAACAGATTTTAGTGCGCCATCAATGATAGATACCGCTTCGTTTGCACCTGCAACCGATGTTACGTCGATATCGTTAACAGTAACGTCTTTACCTGCACCGATACCTAATTCACCAGCAAGACTGCCACCGAACTCAACATCACCATCAACTTTTTGGCTTGAAGCGAAAAGTTGCAGTTTACCGCCTTCGCCTACCGACGCTTTAACGTCTTGGCTTTGACCGTTGATGTAAGTTGCTAGCTCTTCCATATCGTTGCCTTCCTTCGCAGAAATAGACAACTCTTGTGCTTCACCAAACTTATCGTTGTATTTGATCGTTAAGTCAGCACCAGCACCTACACGCCAAGAAGCATCTTTGCCTTCTGTAACGCCGTAGCTCTTACCACCCATGTCTTGAGTGTCGGTACGCATGTTGTTCATAGTCAGCATTACTGCTTCACCAGAATCTGCACCGATTTGGAAAGATTGGCTGCCGTAAGTACCGTTAAGAAGCTTATTACCACCAAAAGAGGTCGTTTCAGCAATACGGTTAAGTTCTGTATTTAGAGCAGAGACTTCTTCTTGGATCGCAACACGTTCAGATTTGCTGTTTGAACCATTTGAAGATTGAAGAGAAAGGTCACGCATACGTTGCAGAATGTTGGTTGACTCATTCATTGCACCTTCAGCTGTCTGTGCAATAGAGATACCGTCATTCGCGTTTTTCACAGCCATATCTAGGCCACGGCTTTGCGACGTTAAGCGGTTAGAGATTTGTAGGCCAGCAGCATCATCTTTTGCGCTATTGATTTTATAGCCAGAAGACAAACGCTCCATTGATTTTTGAGTACCTTCAGCCGCGCTATTTAGGTAGCGCTGAGCCGTCATTGCAGACACATTTGTGCTTACATTAATCGCCATAGTTGATCTCCTTTAGGCATTTTTAATGTACTTATGTGACTCTCACCTCACACAAATACATGTCAATTTTGTTTATGCACCAGTGTCTCTCTCACCTTACATTGGTACATATCATTTCTCTCAATCCCTTTAACGGCCCCTTAATTAGAAGCTTTAATAAAAAATGCGCTTTTTTTCATATTCTTTTCAACAACAAAGGAAAGTGTGATCGGGCTTCAATTAATAGGGCGACATTCGCTAAAGTTTCCCGTTTTCTTGATTATTGAGCGTGGTGTTGAATATAAAACCAAAAGAGATCCCTGAGATCTCGTTCTATTCGATTCTGGGATGACGATGAATCTTCTCATCGACCAATAAGTAGCTCGTCACTCCCTAGAATGATAAGCGAGAACTAAACAAGTCCGCTCATTAAAAGTCAGATTCCTGATACCTCGTTTTACTCGGTTCTGGAATGACGAAAGGTAGCTTCGGTACAATAAGCGATGAAATTATCATTTCCCGATCCCGTCATTCCCTACAGTGAGGAACGAGCGTGATAGGGAATCTCGCTTTTGCTTCTGTTTACCCGCACTACACTTTTCCAAATACACCTTCACCAAATTTCAGGCAATAAAAAACCCAGCCGAAGCTGGGTCTGTTTAGCGCTCATCTCTCACCACGAGCTAATTTGTGGAAGCCTAACGTTAACGCTTATGATCAAAACTACTTATAGTCAACGTGGCCTTTCAATCGATTAACCTAGTAGGCTAAGTGCCGAGTTCGGTGCTTGCTTCGCTTGAGCAAGAATCGAGCTTGAAGCTTGAGAAAGGATCTGAGACTTAGTCATCTGAGTCGTTTCTTTCGCGAAGTCGGTATCTTTAATACGGCTCTTAGATGCATTAACGTTTTCGTTAATGTTGTCTAAGTTGCTGATAGCGTGGTCGAAACGGTTTTGGAAAGCACCCAGTTCAGCACGGTGGCTGTCGACATACTTAAGTGCCGCATCGATAACCGCTACAGACTCTTGTGCGCCGCCAACAGACGTTACGTCGATAGTATCAACCGTTACGTCTTTGCCAGGTTGCATGCCTAGTTCGCCAGCAAGGCTACCAGAGAATGCCACTTCGCCTTCAACTTTGTTGTTACCAGTAAACATTTGTAGCTTACCATCTTCAGTTACAGACGCTTTCACAGAGTCTTGTTGACCGTTGATGTAAGTTGCTAGCTCTTCGATGTCGTCACCCGCTTTTGCGCTGATGTCGATTTCTTGTGCTTGACCGAAGTTATCAGTGAACGACAGTTTTAGGTCGTTAGAGCCAGCTTGAACGTTCCAATCTTTGTCTTTCGCGTTCTCAGTTTGGTAGCTCTTACCACCCATCTGAGCATTATCAGAGCGCATGTCTTTCAGTTGAAGCATTACCGCTTCACCGTTATCCGCACC
>NZ_PIGC01000018.1:0-121901 GCF_003050065.1 Vibrio sp. 10N.286.51.C3
CAACGATAATTTTATTCATTATAATCAGACAACTAGGTCAGTTGGTACTCTGAAACGACTATCCTAGGTCTAATATTATGCACACGAGTACCATGCTGTTGCTATGGCAGTTCGGACAACACGGTTTCTCTTTCAGCACTTCCGATTTCTCTGCGGGTCGCTCTCGTAAGCTATGCCTAATTTCCGCTATCGCTTTTACCCGTACAGCATTAGCTAAAAAGCCATAGTAGCGTATTCGCATTAGCCCTTTAGGCAACACATGTAAAAGTAAGCGTCGAAGCAACTCGCCCGCATTACAACACATTCTTTGAGTCCCGTTGGTTCGATAATCTTTGTAACTCATCGTGATACGGCCATCCACGTTATAACTTAATTGGTTTGGATTTAACCCAATACGATTGCAATACCGAGATAGATAACCCACTACCGCTGTGGGCTCGTGGAGTACAGGTTTACTGTACACAACCCATCTCTTACTAGCGGCTTCCTCTAATAAATTACTGTGCGTCGCTATCAACTCGCTTACTCGACATAACATCTCTTTCTTAAAACGAACGGATAAGGCTTTAACCGGAAGCAGGTAACTCTCTTTTCTTGTCGGTTGCCATTGCCGATCTTTTGTAAGCACCCCACTCGGTAGTAGGCAATGAATATGAGTATGTTGACTCAGATTTCTTCCCCAAGTGTGAAGAACCATTAATGCTCCAAGTTGACCGACAAGGTGATGCCGCTCATTAGCAAACGCGCATAATGTTGCCCACACTGAATGAAACAAGCATTGATAAACCACCTTAGGATGCGCTTTAACCAGAGCATTGAACTCGTGAGGTAAGGTAAAAACCATATGATGGTAGGCCACAGGTAAAATATCTTGGCTTCGCTTTGTTAGCCATTGCTGTCTCATCTGCTCTTGGCAATTGGGGCAATGACGATCTCGACAAGAGCAGTTCCAACGAGTTTCATGACCACATTGCTGACAACGCCAGTCGTAACTACCCATACGCTCCGTTCGGCAGTCTCTTAAATGGTTAAGCACTTGCCACTGCCTCGGTGTGACTTTGCTTTTATCAAGCTCTTCTAAACCTTGTGTTAATACGGCTTGGTAAGGAGATAATGCGTTCATTCGCTCTCCTCCCATAGTTGAGCAACTAAGTCGAACTTACTTCCGTCCGAGCTTTCGTTGTGATGACCTATCCAATGGGTGTACCTCAATGTCGTTTTGATATTCGAATGTCCGAGGTAACGCTGCAGAACATTCAAAGGCATGCCCGATTCGAGCTGATGAGTCGCATAAGCGTGCCTCAAGGCGTGTATTCCTCCTAATTTTCTGACGTTTGCCTCAACTTTTGCTGCTTTGAAGCACTTCTGCAAAGAGCTAATACCCAATGGCTTTTCGGGCTCTAGGCTGGGAAACAGCACTACGGTTGGGTGATAATGACGCCAGTAATTTCGAAGATGATTCAGTTGGCTATCACCCAGTGGAACAAAGCGATCTTTTTTACCTTTACCACAATGAATGTGCAGTCGTTTCGCCGTACCATCGATGTCTTTCACGTACAAGCCGACGACCTCACTGACACGTAGGCCACACCCGTAACACATTTCAAGTGCGGTCTGATATTTAAGACTTCGACAATGACTAATGATACTTCTTACTTCCTCGCGATTAAGCAGCTCCGGTATTTTACTGGCACGTTTAATCGGGGGAACCAGTCGCTCTTCAAATTCTCTATTCAAAACGGCACGATAAAAGAACAAGATAGCATTCAAAGCTTGAGCACAAGTACTACTACTTAAGCTCCGCTCTGTGGTGAGCGTACGTAAATAAGCACTAATCTGTTGATCGGTGAGTAAATCAGGGGACAGATCGTAAGTAGTAGATAGATCTTTAACCCAACGTAAATAGCTTGCATGAGTTTTCGGAGAAAAACGGCGAACCGCCATTTCATCGATAAGTTGTTGTCTTAATGGGCTCATGATGTATTCCTTAATCTATGGATACATCATAAGTTTCGTCTATCGGATAGGTGAGAGGAAAGTCCTCCGCGAAGCGGCTTAGTTCAACAGCTATTAGACCGAAAAATTCTGCATTTAAATATAGAATTTTTCCATCTAGTTTCATATGCACGGTAATCTATCACGATTAATCACAGCATTTCAGTGACTTAAAACATAGATAAACCCATTGAATGACAAAATGCAGAATATTCCCATATAGTATGAATTTCGTAAAAACCCCGAATGGCTGGATATAAAAACAGTACTCGTGTACGTACCCCAAAAACAAAAAAGCCTGCCATTTATGAGAACATAAATGGCAGGCTTTATACGTTAGTTAAGCTTGTGAGTAGCTAGCTTACGCGGCTTCGAATGCGAGGGCCTTCTTCTCTACCTGACGGAAGATCAGCGTTAGTATGCCGTTTACTGCTAAGTAGAATGCGCCAGCAATGCCGAACACGGTTAGCGTGTCGTAGGTTTGGCCGTTGATACGCTGTGCGTAGCCCATCAAATCCATGATGGTGATGGTGCTTGCCAGTGACGTGCCTTTGAAGACTAGAATCACTTCGTTCGAGTAAGCTGGAACGGCGCGGCGTAGAGCGTATGGCAGTAACACTTTCAGCGTTGCGATTTTGTCCATGCCAAGTGCGCGACATGCTTCCCACTGCCCTGCTGGAATGGCGTTGAATGCGCCTCTGAACAGTAGCGTGCTGTATGCGGCGGTGTTCAAAGCTAATGCTAACATTGCACAGAACCAAGGTTGGCTTAACCAAGTCCATAGGAAGCTTTCACGAATCCAATCGAACTGACCCGGGCCGTAATACACCAAGAAGATTTGCACCAATAATGGTGTGCCAGTGAACAGCGTGATGATGCCACGTGTTAACCAGTGAATCGCCGGTATTCTTAGGATTAGCGTTACCGTCATCAGCAGTGACAAGATACAACCAACAAGTAATGAAGCGCCTGTGAGTTGCAGGCTGGTCGCTAAGCCCTCAAGCATTTGAGAGAGGTATTGTTGATTCATGCCATTGCCCCTTTGTTACCCAAACCTTGAATAGAGAACTTACCATCAATCACTTTTACCAATCTTTGTGTGATTAAAGTGATGACCAAGTAGATTGCTGCTGCTGTCGCGTACCAAGTAAATGCTTCGTGCGTTGCCGCTGATGTTAGTTGTGCTTGTTTCAGCAAATCCGTTACGCCAATCAGCGAGACTAATGCAGTGTCTTTTAGTAACACTAACCATTGGTTGGTTAACCCTGGTAGCGCGTGTCTTACCGCTTGAGGTAAAACTATACGAAAGAATGAACGTGATTGAGAGATACCAAGCGCGCTTGCTGCTTCTCTCTGCCCTTTGCTTACTGCTTTCAAAGCACCACGGATGGTTTGTGAAGCGTAAGAAGCAAAGATAAGTGACAGTGCAACAACACCAGATAAGAACGGGCTCACTTCTATGAAGTCGCCAGTGATCATAAACAGAACTTGTGTCGAACCAAAGTAGATAAACAGTACGACCAGAATTTCTGGTAAACCACGAACAATCGTCACAAATGCAGTCGTTGGCCATTTGATTGCAATACGACGAGACATCTCACCACTTGCAAACAAAACTGCTAGAACCAATCCAACCAATAGACTTACGAATGCAAGCTGAACAGTCATCCAGCTTGCTTCGACGAGCCCTAAAGAGTAACCCGTTAATTCCATAAATTACTTACCGAAGTACTTGTTGAAGATCTTGTCGTATTCGCCGTTTGCTTTTACTGCTGCAAGTGCAACGTTAAGCTGGTCTACAAGTTCTTGGTTGCTCTTGTTTACTGCGATACCAAAGCCGTTACCGAAGTACTCTTGGTTTGTTACTTGGTCGCCAACATACATTAGATTGTCTTCTTTCTTGAACCATTCTGCTACAACGGCTGTGTCACCGAATACAGAATCGATACGACCGTTTTTCATGTCGATGAATGCATCTTGGTAACTTGAGTAAGGTACCGCTGTAACGCCAGTCATTTGCTCAAGTAGGAAGCTCTGGTGAGTCGAACCGTTTTGAACACCAACACGCTTACCTTCTAGTGCTGCTTGGTCTGCTACTTTGCCTTCGAAAGAGATGAATGCTGCAGAGTTGTCGTAGTATGCGTTAGAGAAGTTCACTTGTTTAAGACGCGCTTCTGTGATGTCCATTGCCGAGATAGCTGCATCGTAACGTTTGAATTTAAGTGCAGGGATCAAGCTATCGAATGCTTGGTTGTGGAAAGTACACGTTGCTTTCAACTCTTCACAAAGTGCGTTTGCTAAGTCTACGTCAAAACCTTGAATTTGGTTGTTCTCATCCATGTATTCGAATGGTGCGTATGTTGCTTCCATTGCGAATTTGATTTCTTCTTGCGCCGCTGCGTTGAAAGAAGCAAGGCCGATAAGTGAAGCTAGTAGAATCTTTTTCATTTTGTTACTCCGAATACTGTTTGATAGCGGCCTGTGGCCATTCTTATAATTTGATTGTTTTAATTGATGTTGTGTTTAGCTAAATCTAGTGAGTCAACTTTCTTTTAATACGTGACTTACTTAATGAGTCAAATATTCAGCAAACTCAGGTGTCTGCGGATTAACGAATGAATCGCTGGTGCCGTGTTCAACGATGTACCCTTTCTCTAGGTACAGAACGTGGCTAGCAACCTTCTTCGCGAAGTCGACTTCGTGCGTCACGACCACTTGGGTAATGCCCGTTCCGCTCAATTCTTTAATAATGCTCACGACTTGGTTGGTGATCTCAGGATCAAGCGCCGCTGTTGGTTCATCAAACAACAACACATCCGGCTTCATCATCAGCGCACGTGCAATCGCAACACGCTGTTGTTGACCGCCAGACAGTTGAAGTGGCCAAGCGTCGGCTTTGTCTGCAAGTTGAAGTGTCTTTAGTACTTCTTGCGCTTGCTTAATCGCTTCTTGCTTATTCAAACCCGCAACTTTCGTCGGTGCTTCAATCAAGTTTTCCATCACCGTCATGTGTGGCCATAAGTTATATTGCTGGAACACCATGCCGACTTTACGACGAAGTTTAAGCCCTTGCTTCTCTTGGATCTGACCAGCAAAGTCGAATTGCTCGTTAGCAATATCTAATTCGCCGTTGTCCGCGATTTCTAGCAGGTTCAAAACACGCAGTAGTGAACTCTTGCCAGCGCCGCTTGGGCCAAGCAATACCAAGGTTTCGCCACTCTCACAGTCGAAACTGATGTCATGAAGAACTTGGGTATCACCGTATGATTTGTTGATGCTCTTTACTTGAATACTCATGCCACAATACTGCATTAATTGTCATTTGTTGGTTATTCTATTCAATCCGCGGTTTTATGCAAGAAAAATGTATAAAAAACTACTTTGTTGAATTTTTGTAACAAATATCGCACAAAAGACAGTCGCTATAACTGGTCTTACAACCAAAAGTTGCAAGTCATTGATAAAGTTAATATCGAGACAAAAAGCAATCGTTTCGCTATCAATTTATAAATCATCGTTCGATTGGTAACTTATGAGTGCACTCTCCTATAAACGCCAATTTACTTGCATAAAAATTAGGGGTAAATCCCCTGCTTTGGTATCGAGCTGACAGAATCAGAATGCTTAGTTTTCCTTTCAGGTCGTTGCGAATTATTCATTTAGAGGTGAGGAAATATTGGAAATTGAGTTTCCTAGGGAGCGTCACAGCGCAATAAATGCTTTAATGGGTTCTATTCTCAATAGCAATTACTTCCCAGCGAACAACGCGCAGTACAGGCAATAAGTCATAAACCATAAGCAATAAGTAATAAGCCATCTATTTTTAAAGCGACAACACATTAAGGCAGTCATATGCAAAACGATGTCTCTTCTACGCTCGACTCAAACCAGCGACAGACTCAAAAGAATCCCGATGCCAAACCTGAGAAAAAAAGCCTCAGTATTTTGTTTGAGCTCAGTAAATTCATTAAGCCTTATAAAGGTCGTGTTATTGCAGCGTTGATCGCGTTGATCTTCACGGCAAGCTTAACCCTTTCCGTCGGACACGGTATTCGTCTTCTCATCGACCAAGGTTTCAGCCAACAATCACTCTCAGATTTAGGCAGCGCGATTCAATTCATCATGGTCGTGGTCGTATTGATCTCGATTGGTACTTTCTTCCGCTTCTATTTGGTTTCTTCTGTTGGGGAACGCGTGAGTGCGGACATTCGCTTGTCGGTTTTCAATCATGTCGTTACGCTGCATCCGAGTTACTTCGAGACCAATGGCAGTGGAGACATCATGTCGCGCATCACAACGGATACTACTCTGCTTCAAAGCATCATAGGTTCATCGTTCTCTATGGCGATGCGCAGCGCGTTGATGTGTGCAGGTGCAATCATCATGTTGTTCGCGACCAATATTAAGCTGACGTTGATTGTATTGGCCTCGGTACCGTTTATCTTGATTCCGATCCTTGTGTACGGGCGCCGTGTAAGAGCCCTATCTCGCCAAAGCCAAGATTCCATGTCTGATGTGGGTTCTTACGCAGGTGAGGCAATTGAGCACATTAAAACGGTGCAAAGCTACAGCCGAGAAGAGCAAGAGAAAGCATCATTCGCGGTAGAAGTGGAAAAGGCGTATGAGATTGGTCGCCAGCGTGTAAAACAGCGCGCGATTCTTATTTCTGGCGTTATCGTGATTGTATTTAGTGCTATTGCAGGCATGCTTTGGGTTGGCGGCAGTGATGTTATCAACGGCACTATGTCGGCTGGTGACTTAGCGGCGTTTGTGTTCTACGCAATTATGGTTGCTTCATCGTTAGGTACGATTTCTGAAGTGATGGGTGAACTGCAACGCGCGGCAGGTGCGACCGAGCGATTAATCGAGATCCTACAAGTTGAAAGCCATATTGTTGCGCCAGTTGCGAATCCAACTTCGCTTGCTAACGTAACGCCAGAAGTTGCATTTGATGATGTGACCTTCTGTTATCCATCAAGACCGGACCAACCCGCAACAAGCAACCTCACGCTTACTGCCCATGAAGGCAAAGTGTTGGCACTGGTTGGCCCGTCTGGCGCAGGTAAAACTACCCTGTTCGAACTGCTGCAACGTTTCTACGACCCACAAGTGGGTAAGGTCACCTTAGGCGGTGTTGAACTGAATCAGTTTGATCCTAACGAGCTAAGAAAGCAGATGGCATTGGTACCGCAACAACCTGCTCTGTTCAGTAACGATGTGTTCCATAACATTCGCTACGGCAACCCGCAGGCAACAGACGAGCAAGTGATCGAAGCGGCGAAGAAAGCGCACGCACACGAGTTCATTCAAAACCTACCTGATGGCTACAACAGCTTTCTTGGTGAACGTGGTGTAAGGCTTTCTGGTGGGCAGAGACAACGTATTGCTATCGCACGTGCCATCTTGAAAGATCCAAATATTCTATTGTTGGATGAAGCAACCAGCGCACTAGACAGTGAAAGTGAGCATCACGTACAACAAGCGTTAGAAGAGTTAATGCGTGGCAGAACGACGATCATTATCGCCCATCGATTATCAACAATTAAACACGCCGACCAAATTGCGGTGCTCGATAAAGGACAACTAGTAGACATCGGCGACCACCAGTCTCTCATCAATAGCTGCGAATTGTACCAACGCTTGGTTGAGCTGCAATTCAAACACCTTAGTGCCTAACTATTGAGTGGATGTGCAACTAAG
This sequence comes from Vibrio sp. 10N.286.51.C3, assembly GCF_003050065.1. Classification (NCBI taxonomy): domain Bacteria; kingdom Pseudomonadati; phylum Pseudomonadota; class Gammaproteobacteria; order Vibrionales; family Vibrionaceae; genus Vibrio; species Vibrio sp. 10N.286.51.C3. The sequence goes on from NZ_PIGC01000018.1 coordinate 7,696, forward strand.
TCACTGACATTGTGTGGTTTCAAGCTTCAAAAACTTAAATCACGCGTGTTGCAGTTTTGTTAATTTAGCGGTAGGGTTTTTATTCCAATAACAACTTATCCCTACATAACAATAAGAGAGTTCGCATGGAAGCACTATTATCTGACTACCCGGTAGTAACAGAAATCCCTGTCGCTTGGGGAGAAATGGACGCACTCAATCACGTTAACAACGCTGTATATTTTCGCTATTTCGAAACCGCTCGCTTAGATTTTTTCAAGCACGTCGAGCTGATGGAAGAGATGGCGATTACCAAAGTTGGTCCTGTTCTTGGTGACACTTACTGTAAGTATTTCCGCCCAGTCACGTATCCAGATACCTTGATGGTCGGCTCACGTGTTACCGATATTCAAGATGACCGATTCACCATGGAATACGCGATTGTCAGTAAGGCTCAACAGAAACTGACGACCGTTGGCACTGCGACTATCGTGATGTTTGATTTTGCTTCGAACCAGAAAGCCCTGCTCTCGCTGCGCTTAACCAATGAAATCGAAAAGATGAACACGTTGAAAAGCCCATGCTTCAAACAAGAAGCCGTGACAGAATAACGTATTCGTTGGTTGAGAAAGATTCAGAAAGTTTCAGACATTAAAAAGGCCACTCGATTGAGTGGCCTTTTGTTTATTGGTTCAGAGTGCTTATAAGCGGTTGAGCGTTATAAACCTTGAACGCTCTTTGCGTTAGAAGCTATAAGCCTTACAGCCCATAGACATTGAACCCTATAAACCTTGTACGCTATAGACCTTGCACGTACTGAGCATTAGTTCGAACTTCAACCATCTGCTCTAGGTTCTGTTGTGAACCTTCAACGCCGTTCAGTAGCGCTTCGAAATGCTTGATAAGCTCAACTTTGTCTTTCACTTCTTTAGAACCTGCACCGATGTTGGTTAGGTCAATGAAGAACTCGTCGAACAGACCAGAGAAGTCAGTTACTGCGTCGTGGTTCAAGAACTGCTCGTGGTTGTAAATGCTTGGGTAGCCACCCTTCTGTTTATCAACCGCAAAAGAGATGCCTTTCACGTTGGTAATCGTGGTCGCTTTCTCACACTTCAACATACAACCTGCTTCGATGCTTGGCTTGTTACAACCCACGGTTCTTTGGAAGAAACACTGACGGCTGGTCATCATCAAGATTGGGTGGTAAATGCTGTAGAACAGTTTGAAGTTCTCTGGGCGACGAATATGACGAATCTGACCTTTGTTGATCTCGTTCGAAATGAATGCGCCTGCACAGTTCAGCTCTTCTTTCAGAGTAACCAGTGCGTGAGAGTTGGTCGTGTTCATGAACGGGCCTGCAACCCACTCAATACCCATCTCGTAAGCTTTGTAAGCAATACCCGTGTTGTTGGTTACGATGCGAGCTGGCTTGATCTCTTCAAGAATACGAACCGCTTCGTCGTAATCTTTACCGATCAATACCGCTGGGAACCAAGGAATCAAACGTGGGTTTGCTGCCAAGATGTCGATGTACTTGTTACAACGCTTCTTGAAGCTTTCTGGAAGTTTGAAGTAAACATCCGCGTCAGTCACGTCACACAGGTGTAAGTCTTCTACATCGGCGATAAGCATCGACATAGTCGGCTTCTCGTTCACTTTAGGGTGCTGAGGCAGTGCTGGCACTTCAACGTGCTTAATCACTTCCACAGAGCCGTTCAGAATGAAGTCGATCTCGTCTTTTAGGTCTGAAACTTCTTTTAGAGGAATCAACAAGCCTGCATCCACTTCACTGAAGTCGTGGCTTTCTAGCGTGTGAACTGCACTCTTCACGTTTTTGAATCGCTTCTCAAGTAGCTCTTGAGTAATCGCCTTCTCTTCAACCGCTTTCAATAGCGATTTAGATTGAAGAGTAAAGTTCTCTTTTGGCGTGTTCACAGTCACCGTAAATGGTTGACCCACTTTTACGCTGAACGACAGTGCTACTGGTGTCTTGCGAATATCAAGGAACTCGATCTTGTCACGCATTTCGTTACCAAGAACGTCTTTCGCTTGGTGAAGTTCGTTGGTCACTTCTTGAATTTGTACTACTGAGATTTCGTTGTTCTGCTCCGTCGCTTTCTCAACAGCGTAGTTCATGCTGTTGTCGCGCGGGTTATCGATGAACATGTCTTTCGTTAGGTTGCCCTTTAGGAAAGAGTTGGTGAAATCACGGTTGAATACTTTGTGCAGGTTCGAATCGTCTTCTATCAACAAACCACTTTCCACAAAGCTATCAATCTGTTTACGCCATGTGTCTACCACGGTGTAAACGTAGTGTGCGCCTTTAATGCGGCCTTCTACTTTCAGTGAGTCGACTTTCGCGTCAACCAATTCAGGTAGGTCGTAGTATGCTGAGTTATCTTTCAGGTTGAGTGGGAACTTGTTGCCCGCGTTGGTGATTTCGTATTCATCACGACACGCTTGGCTACAACGACCACGGTTACCTGAGTTACCCACACTTACTGAGCTTGAGTAACATTGACCAGAGAATGCGATACACAGAGCGCCGTGTACGAACACTTCGGTTAGTACATCGTGATCGTGTGCCACTTCCGTCAGCATCTTGATTTCAGGCAGGTTCAACTCACGAGACAAGTTAACGCGCGTCGCGCCAATCTTAGACAAGAACTTAATCTGGCCTTCGTTGTGCGTAGTTAACTGAGTCGACGCGTGAACGTCTAACGATGGGAAATGCTTCTTAACCAGGTTGAATAAACCCAAGTCTTGAACAATGATGCCATCGACTTTGGTGTTCACAAGCTGGTTCAGCAGTTTGGTGATGCTCTTAGTCTCGTGCTCCAGTAGCACAACGTTAAGAGTCAGGAACACTTCACAGCCGTATTCATGAGCAAGGCGAATCACACCATTCAATTCGTCTAACGATAGGTTAGAGGCTCTGTTACGAGCGTTGAATGTGTCTAAACCACAATAAACTGCATTAGCACCCGCTACGATGGCGGCTTTTATCGCTTCTACATCGCCACCTGGGGCTAATAACTCAATTTTTCTGCTCATTTTTGAAGTCGCTCACTTACTTATAATTTTTAAGCCGCGTATTCTACCCACATCACGATCTCTTTACCACCGTACAACACTTTTCAAACTAAATGACCTCAATAATGCCGAACGAATCCGATCTACCTATCCTTTATTCTTTGCGCCGTTGCCCTTATGCAATGCGCGGACGAATGGGCATCGCACTATCACAGCAAAAAGTGTTACTTCGAGAAATCATTACCAAAGACAAGCCTAGCGAACTATTAGCCAGCTCGCCAAAAGGGACAGTACCGGTATTGGTGTTACCCAACGGACAAGTCATTGAACAAAGCTTGGATGTGATGAACTGGGCACTTCAACAGAACGATCCTCAAGATCTTCTGCGTTCAAGTGAGCCAATACTTAGCGAACAAGTGCAACAACTCATTAAAACCAACGATGAAGAATTTATTAGCTATTTAGAAAAGTATCGTGCATCGGTTCGTTACCGAAACATCGATGTTGAACAACGCCGACAAGCCTGCGAAACCTTCATTAGTCAGCTGGAAGCGCGACTCACCGATCAGCCCTACTTTTTTGGAGAAACCCCAAGCTTGGCCGATTTTGCGGTGATGCCTTTTGTCAGCCAGTTTGTGCGAGTCGAAAAGAAGTGGTTTGTGAAATCGGAATATCAAAACGTAGGACGTTGGTTAAGAGCGCATCTCGAAAGTAAGCTCTACACCCAAGTAATGAAGCAATACCCTTTGTGGAATGAAACCAAGCACGATTGTCTTTTTGGTGGATAATGGTAATTCAAGGATAGAGAAAGCGTAGTAATCAAGATAAGTACGTGACACTGTATCTTCTTTGTAATGAGCAGATATTCAAAGGCTTAACTGGGTTTCCGTTGTCTCTTTACCGGTAGCTACTGTCTCTTAACTAGCGACCACAGTCTAAGCTAAGCCTTTTGTTCATTTTAAACCAATCACTTAATCGCAATCGAAATCTCGACTTCAGTTTCACCTTTGTAGAATTCGAAATCTGTTGTGTAAGCTCGAACATGTGGGCAGTCTGCTGCGTTGAAATACGCCCACACTTCACCCCATAGGTCGATCACAGCTTGCGGTAATTCACCCTCAACAGAAAACGTTAAGTACTTGCCTGCTTCGATATTGGTTTCAACTAGATTATCTAAACTATTATCGGTAAGCGCATTGGTACACGCGATAACATCAAACTCGCCCGTAAAGTCAGACTGGTAGTTGGTGTAGACACCATATACTTTTGAATCCGGGGTTAGTTTTGGAAATGCTTGGTCAAAAAAGCCCTGCCACAATTGCCCAATTTGCGCCTTAGCCGGATCAACCTCATAGGTATTGTTGGTTCTTACCGAGAAACCATATGCTTTTACCGCTTCTAATATTTGCTCTTTCACTCTTCTATTTCCTAAGCCATTTTCTTAAACCAGAAGGTTCAGTACGCGTTGAATCGAATTCTAATCTTGAATCTCTTTGTGTCCGCACTTTTCACACACAACATGACGAGAAAACTCATCCATAGAGGCGATAAAAGGCCCCAAAAACCACCCTTTAATTACGCCTGCGATAAATTCATGTCGCTTTTGGTTTGGCTTGCCTGCAAATGCACTTTCCTTTCTAACCAAAACAACAACGTGTTGCGTGCGTTCACGACAAGATGTGCAGTAGCCTTGTTCTATTGAATTATTCATATGTCACCCTATGACGTTTTGAAAGATATTTGCTTAAAATGAGGGTTGTCGACACACACTTCTAATTCGATAATTTCAGTCAACACAACAAGTTGTTCTCGACCTTCAACACTTAGCTTGATGCACTCTTCTCGGTCTTGGTTACGCTTAGTATCTAAAGCAACACCTTCAACCCATTCACCAGAATTCAAAGTCAGCTTAATTGGGTACCGGTGCATACACACAATTTCAATATAATCGTAATCACTGCAACTAATCATAATGCCTCCCATTCATCCATCACGCTAATGCGGCACGCTGTACTATGCAAACTGTTTATAATCAATCATTTACTTAGATCACATTGCTTACCTTTAATCACATAAGCGAATTTAAGTTAAGTTTAGTCTCGCTGTAGTCATTCACGTTTCTTTTACTCACGCTTATTTATTCTTGCACCGTTAAATAACAATCGAGAATAAAACAATGAAATACATCAACCAGTTACGCGTGTTAGCTTTCTTGGGTTTAGTCGCTTCAATGATGGCGTTTAGTGCGAGTGCTGCCTCAGAAGTCGATGCGAGCCACTTCGCCAATGGCAAAACCAAATATCGACAGCTTTGTCAGGTGTGTCATGGCGACAAAGGTCACGGAGACGGGCCTACAGCCGCTTCATTGCCACACAAGCCCGCTAACATCGCTAATAAATTGAGCGGCTTTTTTACCAGTCCAAGTTCTTTGGCGGATGACATTTTAGAAGGCGATGTAGAGCAAGGCAGGCCAGCGTGGCAAGGTGTAATCACAAAGCAAGATGCTCTGGATATTCTGACGTACGTAGAAGCAATTCAGTAAGTTTTCACTTGTTTGAGTATTCTTGTATAAACATCATGTGGGAATATATTTTCACGCGAAGCTATATCGGGAAGGCGACTACTTGAGCGCCTTCCAGTATTGGTAAAGTCCACCGATATCTGAAGAACACATCAGCGACATTGCACCTTTGATTTGCTCTTCGCTCCATTCCCACCATTTCATTTCTAATAGCAGTGTAATTTCCGCTTCGCTAAAGCGGTATCGAATGTGGCGTGCTGGGTTCGAACCGACAATCGAGTATGGTGCAACGTCTTTAGTCACAACCGCTCGACTTGCAATGATAGCCCCATCACCGACCTTAACACCGCTCATAATCATCGCTTCTGTACCGATCCACACATCGTTACCAATCACAGTGTCGCCTGAGCGTTCAAAGCCGTCTATCGCACCTTCAAACTTCTCATCCTCTTGATAGAAAAACGGGAATGTACTCACCCACTGGTTTTGATGGCCTTGGTTGCCCGCCATCATGAACACGGCGCCAGAACCAATCGAGCAATAGCTACCGATGATTAACTTATCGATGTCGCTTCTATCCGGTAAAAGGTAACGCGCACAGTCATCAAAGCTGTGGTTATGGTAGTAACCCGAGTAATAACTGTGCTCGCCCACAATGATATTAGGATTGGTCACTTGTTCTTTGAGTGACTTGCCGACAAACGGGCTTTCAAAATAGTTTTTCATGTTTGTACTCTTAGTTTCGTTCTTTTAGTTAGGTACTTTTGTTGCTTGGTTCTTCACAAGCGTTTTTTAGAGCCTACGTTCTCTTAATTTTAGAGCCCCTAAGCCCTATCGACCGCCCGCAATATCAATAAATGAGCCAGTGACATATGAAGCTTCATCTGATAACAACCAAGCGATAGAGTTCGCGACTTCTTCTGGTGTGCCACCTCGTTGTAACGGTAGCTGCGAAGCTAGTCTGTCTACGCGATCAGGCTCTCCGCCGTCTGCGTGCATCTCCGTGTAGATACAGCCTGGTCTAACACCGTTAACGCGAATATTACGCGCAGCCAGTTCAAGAGATAACCCTTTGGTCAATGAATCCATCGCACCTTTCGATGCTGCGTAATCCACATACTCAAACGGTGCGCCTGTGCGAGAAGCGGCAGACGATACATTCACAATCGACCCAGCACCATCGGCTTGTTTGATAAAGGCTTTACTGCATAAGAAACAGCTTGAGACATTCGATTTCATGACCTTTTCAAAGCGATCAATCTCGATGTCTTCTAGTGCAGATTGGGTAAATAAGATGCCAGCGTTATTGACCAAGTGGGTAATTGGCCCAAGCTTATGACGTGCAATTTCGAACAGGGACTTTACGTCAGATTCTACCGACACATCGGCACGCACACAGATAGCAGTACCGCCCTGATCGCGTATCTCATTCACCAGTTCATCAGCTCTTGATTCATTGTGTATGAAATTGACACACACCGCATAGCCTTGTTTTGCTAATAGCTTCGATGTAGCGGCACCAATGCCTCGGCTTCCGCCTGTAACGATTACGGTTTTGTTCATGAAATCTCCTAACTCGCTGACTTTTATTTATCTGATTGTTGTTATGCACATACTCTATTGTGAGCTTCGTGTTCTTGCATTTGGCCTTGTTACTTAAGTGATTTAGGGCTCGCTATCTGAACCCACTTTGCACGCCACTCTTGTGCAGCAAAGCCATCTGGCCAAAACTCAGTTTGCTTTTGGATTAAACCATCAACAATCGTGTGAAAGGTAATCACGCGATCGTTTAGTACGCTGTCCGTCACTGATACATCGGTCACGACGGTATCACCTTCGCAAACAATCGAGTTCAGCTCAAACTTCCAAACCCCATTCGCTGGATATTCAGAATTGATAGCTGTGAAGTTATCACGCCCTACCGTCAATTCAGACGACTGAGGCCAATACCCTTGAAAATCTTCCGCTAGCCATTCGGCCGCTTTGGCAAAGTCGTTGGTGCGCATTGCGTCCCAAAAACCTAATACCACGTCTTTTGATGTCATCTCTATTCCCTAATGTCTGTTTAAATCAGATAAGTGCCGATACTCTCAATCATACTTAAGTAGAAACCAAACAGCTTTTACTCACATCACTGCTTTATCAATTGCAATATATGCGTATAATCCCCGCTCCATTGCGCTATCGCCATTAAAAATAGCGCCTTTCAACATTTTTAATGAGTACCCAATGTCGAAACTATTTTTCAAAGGCCGTATCGAAACAAGACAGAACCACGTTCTTGCAGGCTACAACGTAAACCGCGATGTGAAAGCGGGTACTGAAGAATCTCCAATTGCAGTAATGGTTCAAACTGACGCACGCAAAGCAGAAGTTGAAGCGCTAGCCGCTGAAAATTCTATCTTCGTTACTGTTACAGTCGACGCAGACAAAGAAGAGAACACCATCGAGCTTGATACTCTACTAAACAAGCCAAAAACGATGACGTTTGAAAAGACACCTAACCGTAACGACCCATGTTCTTGCGGCAGCGGTAAGAAATACAAGAAGTGTTGCGCATAAGGCTTCTTACTCAAACTGCCAATGCACGATGAGTTAAGTAATACCTAACGGGAAGATCATTGAGGTCTTCCCGTTTTTACTTGTATAAGCCAAACTCAATCTAGATTGTCTGGTGTTCGCAAATTGGTTCCACACTTTGTACATCTATAGTCACCGTTTCCGCCACTTGAAGCTAGCGACGATAAAATCATTCCAAGCAACCCTGGCTTCTTTTCATGTTGTGGCGCTTTTTCGGCTTGGTTACTGGACATAGTGTACTTGTGGAGTGTCAGTTCCTTACAGTTACAGCAGAACGCTCTCGTCTTCTCACTTCCATACATAATATCTATCGCCTTAACTCAAAGCACAAACCACACATATGGCAAATATGCCACACGTTGAATTAAATCTAAACATATTCATGAAGTTATGAGCAAACCAAAACGTTTAAAGCAACGAGCGGCATTAATTGCCATTACACGTGTCGATGAACAAAGTTATTCAATTCACTCACGCTTCTGATTATGTGAACCTCTTTCTCTTTTGCGTGAAATTCTAATCGCGCTCTAAAGTCATCATTCCAAAATTTTGGGCAGAGTTTTAGTGTCTTATAACTTTGTATCGTGCCTTTTATAACTGAACTTCCATCAGGCCAGCCTTCAGGTTTAACGAACATCCCTTTTAACATTCGCTTTGTGACGAACCAGTAACTAATGGGATAAGGAAGGTCGATATAAACCAAGGTATCAGCTGCACCTAAACGTGCATTGAATGAACCTAATGGGCCAAATCCATCGATGATCCAGCTTTCTGACTTAAGTATACTCTCATGAGCCTGCTCGAATACTTCACGCTCAACAAACTCTCCGCTTGCCTTATAAACAATAGAATCCAACTGGTGAAGCTCTATGCCTGTAGCTAGTGCTAACGCTTTGCTGATTGTGGACTTTCCACTCCCAGGCTTGCCAAAAACCGCGATCTTTTTCATATGACTTCCTCTCTATTCAGATAAAACCCATAAGACAGATACAAAAAACCCACCTTACGGGTGGGTTCGATAAACAAAGCGCATCAACAATCCCACCATTCCTATGGAATGATGATAATTCGTTGGTTAGATGGCGCTAAGTTCAGTTTCATAGAACTACTTTTATATATTGTTGCTTAATTGTCAACACAATGACTAATGAGCGATATCATCGTCATATCGCACCCACTAATAGTCTTAATGAGTGCTTATTGGTCTTGGTTATTTAGCTTTCTTTTTCGCCACTGCCGCTTCCGATAGCATGCTTAATACGCCCGATATTTTCTTAACTAACTCGTCACAGCCATTGATCGCGTGACGTTCTACCAAGTAATTAGGATCGTTGTAAGATAACCATACTTTCTTACTAGAATCTTCAGTGACTAACACCTTCTGCGGTAAATCTATCGCGGCTTCTTGAGCACATTGCATTAATGGTGTCCCTACTTTCGGGTTACCAAAGATGATGACTTCCGTTGGTCTCAATTCAAGATCGACCTTACTCGCGTTTTTCTGATGGTCGATTCTCGCAAACAAGGTCAAACCTTTGCTCTTGGCGATTTCTTCAAAGCGGTCAGCAGTCTCTTTCACTGAGTAATTACTTTGGTATTTAATCAAACCATCAGAAGCCGCAGCTGAAAATGATGCCGAGAGTAAAATGGCGCATAGTGGTAGTAATTTTTTCATCGTCACCTCTGAGATTTAACCTAATCAAACTTACATTCATAGCGCCACTTCTAAAATCAGCGACGTAACCCATGTCAGTATAGACGCGATTCCATTCTCAGTTTGCAGAGAGGATCACTTTTCTAATGCGTCTTATTATCATCAGTTTAAGCTAACTCAACGCTAACCATTGGCTTTGAAGCTTGAATGTTTGGTCATCAAAATCAATAGTACCTTGCACACCTAGTGGCGTGACTAGCATAGGATGAGTGTGGCAACTGTCGAAACCATATAGGATCGGGACATTATTACCATTCAGTACTTCAACAAGTACATCGAGTGGTGTTCGTCCTGTCCCTTTGTCATCAAACAGTTCATGTTTGCCAAGGACAATAGCGCCTACTTTATCGAACACTCCGCAAGCCAATAAGTGTGCGAATGAACGCTCGACCGCTTCAATGCCTTTTAGTGAATCTTCAATAAGAAGAATGTCGCCAGACTCAATTTCTGGCATGTATTCACTGCCCCAAATCCCCGCCATCGTACTCAAGTTGCCACCAATCACGCGACCGCTGACTTGACCTCTTCCCATGAAGTGCCATTCGTTATTGTAAACTGGCTTTGCAGAGTTTTGAGTTTCCCAGTCGTGTTTAATGTCCGTCCAACTCTCAGGCATCGTGTACTGATGTTGGCTTAAATTCGAACATAAGATACCAGTAAATGATTGGAAGGTTTCGTCGACTAACGGCGGGAGCTCACCAAATGACGCGACGAGTGCCGGGCCATAGAAAGTAACCAATCCAGTTTTAGCGTAGATGCCTAACAGTAATGCTGTGGCATCTGAATAGCCGACGATGATCTTAGGGTTGTTTCTAAGGGCATCATAATCGATGTATGGCAACAGTGAATTGCTGTTGTTACCACCAATGGTCGACATAATGCAGCGTACTTCAGGATCTCGAATCAGTTGGTTTAGCTCTTCGGCTCTTGCTTGAATAGAGCCAGAACGGTAGCCATCCGACTTTCCAGTCAATGAGCCTTCAAACAAGGTGAAACCTTTCGATTCCAAGTAGTTTTTAGCGCGGGCAAACCGATTGGGAGCGAACACTGTCGCAGGGGAAGACGGTGAGAAAAAACCAATTTTGTCACCGATGTTTAAAGCCTTTGGGTAAATCACTTCCTTTGTCCTCCATAACAAAAAGGAAACTGCAGAATGAGCCTTTTTAGCTGAAGTTTTAGAGGCTAAAAATTAGGTACCGAATGAAACCAAATCCAATAATATCAATGCCATGACTTGGTGCCGCACTTCTCACACTGATATTGATATTCTTGGTCTATGAAAAAGCTAGGCGTGTCTTTGTCGTCTTTAAAGAGCAGGTTTACGATATACTCCACCAACATCCCTATTTTCCACTGCCTTGCTTCTGATTCCGCTTGCTCCTTTTGCTCCTCAACAGAGCTGCTCATAGCAAGGTGTGGAGTCATTGAGTTACAGTTTTCACAGTAGTATGGGTGTTTAATGTACCTACTATCAATCATTTATATAAACCAATACGCATTTATAAAGTTGATTGCATAGTAACAACCTAACGTTGGATTAGCTAACTTATTATATTGAACGATGTCTCATGGCATGTAGTTACGCAGCAAGAGGCGACGAGAGTGCCATGGCTAACGTGTCAACTTGCTAATGAAGGTTAATTATAAATCGAGCTTCTTAACTGTGACGGAGTATGTCCACATATCAGTCTCGCCATCACCAAAGTTCATACTCGCTTCACCCCCCTCATGCTTGAGCACGAAGTCTGGCATCTCATTGTAGCTTGATCCACTTTCATAAGTGCATGACATCGTCGCCGATAGAAGAATCGTGTTGTCGTCATCTTCAGAGAGCGTTCCAGTATACGAACATTCATCAACGCTCGTGGTAAGCGTCTGGCCAAGGTAATCAAACTTAACGGATGGAAAGTCGTGCTTTAGGGATTGCTCTTCCACTGCAACGGTCATTTCATAACTACTGCTTGGTAATTCACTGTCAGCGAATACACTGCTTGATAGACCAAGCAGCGATAACGCCAAGATTCTATTTTTCATTAATTTATGTGTTCCTTTTAAACTTGAGGCTCTTTGCATAACGTCATGGTAGAGCCACAAGTTTTTATTACATACGCTTGGGTGGAAACTTCTTTGTCATGCCTTGGCTAGCAGGAGATACAAGCTTATAACCGAGTTTCTCATAAAACACCGGTTCATCAGCAATCATGGAAACATACGACCCTTCCAGTGCAACAGAAGATAGGTAGGTAATTGTCGATGTATTCCATCACTTTTCTGCCCAAGCCCTGCCCTTGATAAATTGGATCGACGGCGACATCAACCACTTCAAAATTACACGCCCCATCGCAATGAGTTGATCACCATCTCGAATAGAAATGCCGTATAAACTATTTGGTAAAGCGATTGTGGCTGCTTTCAGTGACTTCGGTGATAATTTTGCTTTCACCCGCATCTCACAAAACTCGGCTGGATTTGGGACTTTTTCTTCGTATTTGAACGCCATTTTTACTGCTCCTTTTGATGAGCAGTGAGAATACACATGATAACTGTATAAATAAACAGCACCTCGGTATTTTGATGAGAATGTCACAATCGAAAGGCCATATAGGAACCCAAAAGGCGGGGGTGATGTCATTCCTTGTCCATCACCCTTGGCAAGCTAAATTTGAATTTACTTCAATAATCCTCGGTCGGCAGCCGCTTCAAGTTGAACTTCTAGTTCGCTCCACAGTGCCTTGCTGCCTTTAGAAATACGTTCACAGTTAAATGTCAGTACCTTATCTTTAGATATATTGTGCTTCTTCCAGCTATGACCGCCACCATGGATGTTATGAAGTAAAGGGGGTACTCTATCGATCGCTTTAACGAACCTTGCTTCCGGTGACTCACCCGCTTCAAATTCTAGCCATAACTCCAAATATTCGGATCTTAGATGGCTCGGCAATGACTCAAGTAAACGCTCGACACAGTTTCTCTCTTTAAGTTTGTTTTCTTCTGTTTCACTGGCATAGATGATCGTGTCACCTGCATCGATTTCACCGAGATCGTGTATCAGCAACATCTTCATCACTCGGGTTATATCGATCTCTTCATTCGCATAGTCTTTCAACATCAGAGCACTCAAACAGACATGCCAGCTATGCTCAGCGGAGTTTTCATAGCGATCCAGACCAACTGGCTTCGTTTGTCTATGAACATCCTTCAACTTTTCCACTTCAGCCATGAATTCCAAAATGCCTTTGATTTCTTCCACGATACGCTCCTTAACTTGAATTGATGTTTTAGTGATGCACAGGCTTATCGATTCGCCATTGGGTGATCTGGATTTAATTGCAGAAGATCCCATAGGTTTCCATAAAGGTCTTCGAATACCGCTACTGTGCCGTAGCCTTGCTCTTTCGGCTCTCGAACGAATTTGATTCCAAGAGACACCATACGTTCATAGTCACGCCAAAAATCATCAGTATTTAGGAATAGGAATACACGTCCACCAGCTTGATTACCGATAAAATCCAGTTGCTCGGGCTTGGATGCTCTCGCCAATAGTAGGCTTACACCGTGTGAATTAGGTGGAGCAACAACAACCCAACGCTTATCTTCTTCTGGTAAGTAGGTATCTTCGATAAGTTCAAACTTGAGTTTGTTTACGTAGAAATCTAGGGCTTCATCGTAGTCTTTTACGACAAGTGCAATATGGACAATATTTTGTTTCATAACGTACCTTGTTGAGGGGATAGGATGTAATTGACATGTTCCCTCCTTAGAACAAATGCCGCTTTATATTTTACCTTTTGGTAAAAAGGCCAGCTACAGCTGCCAAAAACCGAGCTCAACACCACTTTGAATGACAATGGCACACATTCCGTGACGTGGTAACTCTATTGGTGGAACGGCAACTTCAGCACCCAACTTTTCAGCTGCGTTTACTGCGGCTTCAATGTCTTTCACCAACGTGTAATGGCGAACGACTGGCTCCTCAGTTTCACGGAGTGGTCCCCTCACACCAATCACTCCACCATTAGAGAGCTTAGCGGTACGAGCACCACCTAAGTTCACATCCACATCACTAAACTTCACATCGTAGATCTGCGCGTAAGTTGCACAAACCGTATCTACTTCAGAGGTAACAATTTCAAGATATTGAACTTTCATGGCCTTTCCTTTGATTCCCAGTTGCCTTTTGATAAACAGATTTAAGTTAAGCGTCAATGGCTCCGCGCATAATGAACTGTGGGCCAGCGGCACCGCCTAAGTACTGTTCATTGGTATCTTCAAAACCACCTTTAACATAACAGTTATAAGCTGCGGGATTTTTACAATTAACCGTTAAGTAAATCCAATCATACCCTTCGTAATTGGCTGCTAGATACGGAAATAGAGCTTTCACCGCGCCAGTACCTAGCCCCTTTCCTTGTTGGTTGTTATCAAGCGCAAACGCCCTTAAGCCGATACTACCTTCAGGGCAAAATTTGTAGCCAGCTGGGTAAGCAACATCCAGCTTAAAGAAGCCCACCACCTCACTGCCATCTTTGATAATATGTAGATGCGTGGTCTCGCTGCCGTCTAATAGAAAGTCCGCTGCTGTTCCTGCGAATTTAACCTGCTCATCTGCGAGCTGAATTTCGTTAACTTTCTCAATATGAGCATCATTAAGCCTTTCGATAGTGATCATTGTTATTCCTTTATTCGCTATCTAGTCGTGTCTCATTACAAGCGATATTTTTACGAATGCCTCGTAAACCAATCAGATTTCCAAAAGGGTCCTCGACTTGGCACATCGTTAATCCGCCCTCGATCTCCATTGGACCTCTGTATAACTGAGCCCCAATTAACTGAAAATGCAAAAGTGACTTGTCAAAATCCTCTGTAGACCAATAAAGGACTGTTCCCTTTTTGCCAGAGCCAACTTTCTCATCCGCTTGTACAATCTCAATAGAAAAACCATTGATATCTAGAGTTGTAAAGTCAGAAGACGGATGATAGGTCGCGACAGACTCAGGAAAGGCCGCTTGATACCAACTGAGCCCCTGTTCTACGTTTGGGACATAAATCAGAATTGCTATTGGTCTGCTCAAGTTAGTCTCCTGATTGACTTGGATCTTTTACCCTTTCGTCTCCAACGTCATTGTTAGTTCAGACACCGACTGACCATCAATTCGATAGTAGTCTTCCATTTCGCCGACAACCGTAAACCCTGTTCTCAAATAAAGATTTTTAGCCGGAAGGTTGTTTGACAACACGTTGAGGTCTAGCCAATCAATCGCTTCGTTCTCTCGGCAGTATTGAGTCGCCACATTCATTAGCTTGGAGCCTAAGCCTTGCTTTCTCACGCTGCTGTCGACACCCATACCAAGTAACACACGGTGAGAGCAGTAATTGCCATTATGATAGCGCAAGTCGATATGGCCACAAATAGCACCATTCGAATCTTTAGCTAACCAAATTTTTCGCCAGCCGTTCGCTCCAAACTCAAACTTAAACCCATCAGAAAAGCGAGCCTTGTGTGCTTCCGACATTTTACAATCGGACTTTGATACTGGTTGGAATAGCGGTGTTTCTTCTAATGCGATTTCTGACAACTGTGTATCCAGATACACGAACAGACTCTCTAAGTCAGAGTGTTTTGCTTTTACTATTTTCATTACTACTCCTATTCCAACTTCGCCTTAAATGGCTGAAATATTTTATCGCGTTACTCATTGAATATCGTTAATGCCAAAACTAAAGAATCAACATCAATTCAAGACAGTGCTTCACTGGTCAATTAAAACTCGTCACAGGTATCGCGAGAGCTCCTATCTGGAAAATCGAAATTAAGATTATTATCGTCTTCCAAGATAAACAGAACACGCCCATTTTCAACGCCCGTTTCATTTCTATCAGAACATCCAAGGAATAGCTCCCAGTCGAACGCATATTCAAGACGATACTGGTTATGATTCACATGTTGCACGCTTTTTATTTTGATTCCGTTGGCCACATGTGCCATATCATCAATGTACGACAAGTCTGGAACCAGTTTTTCCTCAAATTTACTCTTATTGTCAGCTAAAAAATCGGCCAGCTCAGAGCATAATTCTGGGCCATGAACCAAAGGTTGAGATTTATGGATAAATAACATTTCCCAATATTCCTGTAGCGAGTTGGAGTGAACGTACAAAGATCAGCCGTATAAATGCGACGTCCAGCCTGTTAGACAACGACCTTTCTATAACTATTTCTGTCCATATCAACCACCTCAACGGTGATCGATGCTCTACTAAGGGACAAAGACAGCAATTGCGTCATCACTGTCTCAGATAGCATTGCTTTGTCTGTGTCACTTCGACCAGACAATATACGCACAGTCACATGGATAAAATCTTCTTTTTCTGTACCCGTTTGGTAGCTCTCATAAGCGATACTTCGGACTTTTATGTCTCGCCCATAGGCTTCGAATAACTCTGAGTTAAGTGCTCCTAAAAACACTTTATTGTTCAGTTGCTCGGCATTAATCGTCGACGAGTGTTCGATAATACAATGAGGCAAATCTTGCTCCTTTGGTTAACCTGATTTTAGTTATGTGCTGCTTTTGCTGACAAAATAGAACCGTTAGGCGTTACTGTTACTCGAGCTATTAAACGAGTACATCCGCACTTCATCACGTCGAAACCAGCCTAACTTTTCATAGAATTTCTGAGCGTTAATATTATCGTTATACACGAATAAATGTGTCTTGGGGACACCTACCCCAGCCAATGCGTTAACCGCTTCAGTTACTAGTTGGCAACCTAGATTTTGTCCTCTAAATTCAGTACTTACCGCTAGATGCTGCAAATAGCCACGACGGCCATCCGTCCCTACTAACACCGCACCAACCACGCCTTGTTTAGACTCCGCAACGAAGCTCAAGCCAGGGTTGCGCTCGAGATAAGTCGAAATGCTCTGTTTTGAATCTGCATCGCGAATACTCATACCTTCGGTTTCGCACCATAGGTTAATCACAGAATCATAATCGGCGATGTACATCTCTCGAATATTAATCACTTCACTTTCCTTGCGTCTGTTTGTGTTCATCCTTGCCCTATATGATTACTCTGTTAGCGACTTGGTGAGGAACGCTAATGATGAGTCTAGAGGGTAATTCTCAAGCACCATTTGGCATTGGTAGCCATGCTTCTCATAAAAAGGTTTGGCCTGAAAACTTAACGTGTCGACCAATGATGACGTACAGCCTTGGGACTGTGCGTACTCTTCTAATCGTTGCAGTAACTGGCTGCCGACCTGCTTGCCTCGCATTGAATCATCGACCCAAAGAAATTTGATCAATAGCCAGTTCCCCCAAAAATCCGCAATAACACCACCGACCTTAACATCCCCTTCCATGGCGTAATAACCGACTTGAGATTTAGGTATGCCTTCAAGAAATGGCGTATTGTGCTTGATTAGGCCTGCGCGAACTTCGCTGATGTCACTATCTGATGGCTCGGTATCTAATGTGTATTCCATTTGCTGATAATTCCTAGTCTGTCGAGTTGTATCAAAATAACTTGTTCATTAATGAAACTTCTGTCGGGGCAGCAAGCCAACCTTCAATTTTTTTGGCGACATCTTGTGTATAGGGTTCTTGATGATGCTTATGTAGGTCTGCTTGGTTTTTCCATTCTTCGTAAAGATAAAGGTAATTACCACACTCCGAAGCATGTAATTCAAACTGGATACAACCTAATTCGCTTCTAGCATACCAAGTAATTCCGTCTTCGCAGATTCAAAATACTCTTGCTTTGGTGTGATTTTAGCCATGACAAAAAGATGTTTATCCGACATGAGGTCTCCGTGTGTATTTAGTTGAACTGGGTAATATGAGCAATGTTGTATATATGAGTTATGAACCTGTAATTATAAGGCGCAGACTACTTCACATAAAAAGCCATGTATTGTTCTAAAGCCTGAGACTGTTCGGTGTAAAGGCCACCTATTTATACAGACTGGATTTCTTCGCAAATTCGCGTAGGACTTAAGTATCACCGAACGAACAGACCCCTAGGTATTCTAAATATGCTTTTTCGGTTTAATTAGTTCTCTGCTGTTGTTCAACCGAGCCACCTTCAATTATGGTGATTTGTTAATTTTCGCCAATCTTCGAGGTGAGGATATGATCTTCCCATTTCCCTGCGATTTTCAGGTATTTCCTGGCGTAGCCTTCTTTTTCAAAACCAAGCTTAAACAAAACTTTTTCACTCACTTTATTACGTGGCATATAGGTCGCCATAACTCTATTGAGACCCACAACGTCAAACATGTATCGAAGTGTGACCTCAAGAATTTCAGTCATAAAACCTTTACCTTCATATTTTTGTGCCATGTGATAGCCCAAAAAGCATGCCTGAAAAACACCTCGAGCAATGGCGGTGTAACTGCAGACACCGACAATTTCTCTCGTTTCTTTGTCGATTGCGACAAATTTAATTTCTTTCCCGCCCTCGAATAACGCTTCACTGGCATGACAAAATTCTTCCCAATACTCCAAGGTATAGAACTGCTCGTCGCGCATGGGAGACCAAGGAGCTAAATGGCAGCGATTTTCTAGATGATATTGTAAAAGCGATGCTGCGTGTTGCTTACCCATTGTTTCAATTTGAGTACGTGCCGTTTCTAACATCTCAATAGATCACCTTTTTAGAGTGCCAATCCGCATTAGTTTGTTCGTTTGAACAACCCAATATATTAGGCTCATAACCCAATGCATCTAGATCGACACCTTGCTCTGACAGTAACTTCTCAAATAAAGGCAATAATGGACCTAAGTTTTCATTTAAAGTATCACGCACCGTGTCGACGACGACTTGAGTACCACGTTCGATTTCGATATTGACGGAGTTACCTACTGATTTCGAGGAAAAGACGGTCATTCGACGGGTTTCTGGGATCAGCCAAACCTCAAACCACCCTTCGACTTTATTAACGTCAGAAACGGTTAAGCTTGCCCCATTGATTGCAATATAACCTTTTGGGAATACATATCTTTTCCACTCATCAGGAAGAGCTAAGCGCACGCAGTAGTTATCTTCAATTTCGGATATTTGGATAATCGCGACATTAAAATCAACGTGACCAGAAAGTGGGTGACCGCCAATTTCAGCACCGTCTCTTGCCGCCCTCTCAGCATTCACTGATTGACCGACTTCATAATTGCTTAACGTAGTAATTAATAGGCTTTGCAACATGACGTCAAACTTTACTCGAACATCGGACAGCAACTCAGTAACGGTCAAACACACGCCATCAATTGCGATACTGGCACCAATTTCCAAATCGTGACAAAAGCCTGTTGGAAACTCTATGACGAACGTTCTTATTCCGTTGTTATCGCTGACTTCAGCAATGTTAGCAACGGTTTGTACAATACCTGTAAACATATCTTCCCTGTTATTGTGTTTAGTTTTGGTACAAAGTGACGTTTGACTAATACCCAACGCCACTAGTCTAAATGAAAAGTCTGTTACTCAACACAGAACGGCTTACGCACAAAGCTTGGGTTGGTTAATCTCAGGCTTTATGTTTTTTGTAAGCGCGGTGTCATTCAATTGTTGAGTGATTAAGTAAGTTATTGGTGTGCAATTTTCGGGTAGCTCATCACGGTCAAACCAACGCAACTCTTGGCATAAATGGGGCTCAGCATTCTGTATATCGCCAGCCCATTCATGGCATAGGTAGAAATAGTGACAAATGGGTAGCTCCGGGTCAGAGACAATCGCGAACAATGTTAAGTTCCCAGCGTTAACCGCAACCTCTTCTCGCGCTTCTCGTTCTGCTGCACTCCGAGGCAACTCCCCTTGCTCTATTCTTCCGGAAGGAAATCCCCAGTATTGGTCGAACGCTTCTGTGTTTTGACGAAAACCGAGCAGAAACTTAGAGCCCGACATAAAGATAATTTGAACTACATTCTTCATGAGTATCACAGTGTCGATTGGTAATATTTGACCATATCGTCTTGATTGATCGCAGGGTCTTCTAGGTTTTGTTGATCTTTCATGATCTGTGCCAGTGAAGGCAGAATAGAACGCTCCACTTTAAACGTATCAGACCAAAGCTTGCCTCTCATTACCGCCTTAGCGCAATGAAAGTACATAGACTCTACAGCGATCTTAATCACGACTTTTGGGGCTTTCTTCCCGTCAGGGCAAGCAGCAAGCAAATTTGGATCGGTATGGATGCTAGCTTTACCTTTAAGACGTACCACTTCATCAATCCCATTAACCATCAGCAGTAATCCAACTTCTGGGTTATTGATGATGTTTTTTAAACCATCAATTCGATTGTTTCCCGAACTATCAGGTATCAGGACCGTAGAGTTATCGACAACCTTAATAAAACCGGGCTCGCCGCCTTTTGGAGACAAATCCCCAAAGCCTTGCGAGTCTGTCGTCCCCAACACCGCAAAGTGACAATGATTGATCAAAGTAATCGCATGGGCATCCAGTGCTGGAAGTACTTTATTTTTAGCCCTTTTACTCGGCTCGGCATAAAGTTCATTTAATTGTTCTAATGTTTTTATTTCACTCATTGTTAAGCCTTTTCGTGCACTTTTGTGCATCTAATTTTTACTATAAATTACAAATGTTTTAATGACTCGTGCAGTTTCTCTATACTTTGAATGCCGAGTTCACTACTCTGCCAACCGAACTGATCACCCTCAAATCTTGGAAAGATATGCAGGTGGTAATGAGACAACTCATTAAACTCACCGTTATTTTGCAAGAATGAAATACCATCAGGTTTAAACGCCTCTTCAATACGTCTATACACCTGCCTAGCGACAGAATGAATTTCAGTAAGAACACCTTCTGGTAGATCGATATAGTTGGCGTACGGATGTGTCGGACAAATCAAAATATGCCCAAAGTTGATCGGGTCGTGGTCAGCAAAAGCAATCACGTCATCGGATTCATAAACGATGACGGCTTCTATTTCACGGCTAACAATTTTTTCGACTATTGTCATTTCAAACCTCTAGGTCTCAGTGTTGAGCATTAACCTTCTTAAAGGGCTATAGGCCATAGAGCGAGCTCTATTACTTTTTAAGTGATTTGTACATGATATAGCTGCTCACGGCCCCTAATTGCGGATGCTTATAGGCTTTGGGAATCGATCCGATAATACTAAAGCCAAGCCTTTCCCAAAGCTTGATTGCCGTTTTGTTCGTCGACACGACACTGTTGAATTGCATCGCCTCAAAGCCTAATTCAATCGCAACTTGTTGAGAGTGTTCGCACAAAGACCGCGCGATTCCCTGCCCCCTGGCCTCTTCGGAAACCATATAACCACAGTTACAAATATGACCGCTTGGACCCATTGCATTAGGCTTTATGTAGTACGAGCCTAAAACAACGTCATTCTCGGTATAGACATAAGTTTTTGATGGCTGTTCACACCAAACCGAAAAGGCTTGTTCCATCGTCATTTCTGGATCGAATGCGTAGGTTTCTTGTGCTTGAATCACAGCCGAGAAAGTAGGCCAAAATGACTCAAAGTCAGATTTAGACATTTCCCTGATCATGAATTTCCTCCTAAACCAAATTTATGGCAACACGGATTCTACTACCGCCAAGTTGACACATTGATGTGGTACTTATTTATCGGAGGCGCCCTGTTAATAATTAGTATGTTACGAAAAAAGATCACAGCAGCAAAAGGCCAAAACTGAGTGGTTAAAAGAAGTTATAAACCTGCGCTAACTGGCTAATATATTTCCGTAACGTACTGACTACCATAGCAAATATGCCACCAGCCCGGATAGATGCGGAAGTGCGTAGTGATACACATTATTAACAAAGAGCTGCTATTGATAAAACGTTTTTATGAGCCAGTTTGAGGTAAGCCGGCCACTAACAAGTTCCAACAGCAGATTATCTTGATACCTCTTCCTCACTGAAAATCGCTAATAAGTTCTGACGATTCGAATAAAGGGCTAACTGGAAGGGTGAACACTATTGTCCCTAGAGTACCGAAATACTTCCAAGCCACTTTCTACAAACACGTTATAAATGTGATGACCGATGTACCCATTGGTACCTGATATCAAAACTCTCATTCGTTCCCTCAATTAAATGCCAAGCCTTAGGTTTCAAGTGCTAGTCATTATTCTTGCGAAAGAGCTCACATAACATGTGCGGTTAAAAATACCCAGGCAGTGTCTCTTTGAACGCCCTACCATCACTCGTAATGTACATGCAGTCAGAACCTCCAGTCACTGTAAACCCTAACCGCCTATAAAACGTTTTGTCGATATCACTATGTAAGAACAACACCGTATTATTTTGATTCTGGAGTAACTCATTCTTTATCATGTTAATTAACTTTGAAGCATAGCCTTTGCCTCTTAGCTCTGGAGGTGTAGCAACGGAACCAAGCCCGCAGCTGCCATCTACAAGACCAAACACTCCTTGATAAACAATCAAGGAAGATAATATTTTTTGATGTTCAATGAGCACATACCAAGTTCCCTTCTGATACTTATCATTTTTATTACAACAAGCTAGATACTCATCGACTGATGCGGAACCTCCCCATACATCAAAGCCCATAAGATAAATATCATCTAACTCATGAGTGTCTGCAGTTCTTAAAGTCATCATATTGAATTCCCAAATTTACTTATTGCTATTTTTCTTTCAACACCGCGCCACCTCTGCGTGTCGGCTCCGCGAGATGAAGATAACGGGTAAATGTGTCCTTTGGGCGTTCTAAATTGTTTTCAGCTAACACTCTAGAAGCCATGCCTCTGTGGTTATTACCGTGTGTGAGTAAGTGGAGAAGGACTTCTTCAACAGACATTGTCCCTATATCACCATCTACGAAGTTAAACTGAATAACCTTGTCTAATTCTTCTTTTGAGGCTGACAGTGCATACTGCACTAACCATGTGTCATTGTGAGCCATTCTCTCACGCAGCACTGAAAACGAAGGAGTTTCAACGGTATTATCAGCAGTATATTTTTCCGGTTCGCCGAGAATTCGACTTATGAATAGACTATCTACCACGGTCGTATGATTTAAAATTCTAACGAAAAATGTGCCATCGTTTTCCGGCAGTTTGAGAATTGTCTCGCTCCAAAATCTAGTAACTGACTATTTGCCCATTTTTTGTATTCAAATGCCTTAGCAAACTGCATTTATTTATCCTTTTTTGTTTGATTGACTCCCGTGCATTATGAGCTCCCTACCCTTTGAAATCAGTCGAATCAACTATATAGTTTTGAAGTTCCAACTCTTATCCGCGCACGGGAACGGGGCCACACTTGGTTTGATGTCAAGTGCTATAGTTTAAAGTTCCGATCACTTGCACCCTATTCAGGGTTGCGGTATCAAAACAATGTTCTAAATGATTGCTCACGTTTTATGGTTATCAGGTTCTTTTGCAATGAGGAAAGCATCGCTTCATACAAGAAATTACCCATGCTGATGCGCTTCACGCCAAGAGCCTCTAACTCTTTAAAATTTGGTAATTCAGGAACACACATGACATTTATGGGCAGCAACGTGCTATCTACAACGGCTTTGATATCATCGGTTCCTTTGATACATGGAAGAAAAACTCCATCAGCACCTGCTTGCTGATAGGCTTGGATTCTCTTGATGCTCTCCTTTAGAGGCGCTTTTACATTCATTAAAAATGTGTCAATGCGGACATTAATGAATACTTTTAGGTTGGCTTTGTTGAGCATACTTTTAACTTTTCTCAACGTTTGCGAGAACATCATCAAATCACAAAGTCGCCTCTCACGATTATCGACTGCGCTATCTTCTATATTGATTCCGACCACGCCAGCATTCACCAACTCAGTAATATTTTCATAAATTGCCTGCGGCGTATCTCCGTAACCTGATTCAATATCCACGCTCAGAGGTAGATCTGTTGCCTGTGCAATAGCTTTTACCGCCGATAGTATCTCTTCAAATTCGATATTTTCACCGTCATCAAGCCCGTGACTGCGTGCAATCGCTGCACTCGATGTCCCAATCGCTAAAAAGCCGGTTTGCTCTGCAATTAAGGCGCTTGCTACATCCCAAACATTACAAATAACGAGTGGTTTTGATGCGGTATGCATTGTCTTAAACATGTCTGATACTCCTTAAAGTGTTTTGGTTTCAGACATAGGCTAGCAACAGGCAAAACAAAGAACTCGCCAGTTTCGGAAGTGAATAGTAAATATTTACCCCAGACTCTTTATATACCGAACAACAATAAGGCCATCGAACATGCCCATCAGGTGGGTTGCTTAAACCAAACCACACACGTAGTAGATTTTAGCCATAATTCCTCGTCGGCTTGTGTTATTGGGTAACTAGTAGGAAGCACCATTAATCTTACGAACAGGAATACGCGAGATAACTTCATTTTCAGCCATTTTCATATTTACTGCCAAAATATCTGCGGAGCATTTCTCTGTCGTTACATAGTGCGTCAAACATCCACATGACTTACAACGATGAAATTCGACTTCTTTATCACCCCAACAATAAAACTCAGTTTTCTCGCTCAAGTTGATCAGAACTTGCTCTGGAGAAAAATACGCCCAAGCGGCAGCATAACGACGACAGATAGAACAATTACACTCCCCGACTTCGTCTGGAAGCGAGCTCAGTTCTAAGCTCACATTTCCACAGTGACACTTTAATTCCATTTGATTATTCCCTGTATTCACATAGCAACGAACTAACAATTTGTATTACTGCGCCAGCTTCCCAAGGATGACCGAATCGCTCAACAGATTCGTCAGAGGAAGAAACAATGGCTCAGGTAACTCATCTAGCTTAAACCATTTCCATTGCTTACATTTATCAGGTTCTGTTACCTCTGGTTCGCCGCTAGCATCAGAAGCAACAACAAACAGCGTTATATAGTGCTTGTTCTCTTTCTCAAAAATATCATTGGTAAAAGTCAGCTTCTCAAATGCATTAACAACTAAGCCTGTCTCTTCTAACGTTTCGCGTTTGGCACACTCTTCAATGCTCTCACCCCATTCAAGGTGTCCGCCCGGCGTAGCCCAAGTATGAGCCCCGTGAGAACCAATTCGCTCTCCAAGTAACACTCGGCCTTCGCGGAGAATAACCGCAGCGACACCTACTCTTACTTCCTGACTCACTTAAAACTCCTTAATTCTTACCAAGGGACAAACGTACAGCTAAATGACTAACAATGCTGAGATTGCTTTCAAACTTACCATTGACGCCAAGCCGAGTTAAATACCAAATGTTGAGAATCATCTCGTAAACTCTATCGTTCAATCCCAAGGGAGTACGTTTACTTGCTGCCATCGAACCTTATATCCAGTGGTCATTTTATTGTAATTTGATTGAGTCATTGCTCGCTTATTCGGTTTAATCAGCATATCAAACGCATCCTCTACACCGTATGGTGAAAACACCTTGATGCCGCCTGAATCATCCAAAGTAAACCCGATAGCAAATGCAGAAAGCCAAGACTCGATACCTTGTTCAACACGATCGTATGGTTGAATGAAGCAACCGAACTTCTTAGCGTAATGCTCATGAATGGTCGCTTGGTTCTTTACGTCCACGTCGACACAATGACTTAACCGCGAACGAATGCGGTTTTTGAATTCGTCCTCAGTGAGGGCTGAAGCATTATTGAAATAGACAACATCGAAGTCTTTAACTTGCTCTAGAAGCGGTTTGTTTTCAATATCATTCCAGATTATTTGAGTGATAGCACCGCCGGCAATATAAAAGTTTGGTAAGCCGACTTCATGACATGCTTTCGCTGTCTCGATTAGCTCTGGAACTTGTTGAATGAGATTCTTTAGTTTTTGTTTATTCATCGTGACCTAACTAACATCAAGCTGAGTTTTTTACCAACGTTACACATGAATACATCGACCTGTCGGCATTGCTTCCAGACGCTCGCCTAATACTTCTTTCAACAAGTCAAAGGCTTTCTTGCCTGTGCAGTGCCCTGTATACAGTTTATCAATGGGGTATTGAGACAACGTCAACCCAAGATCTCTAATGTCTTGCTTTTTGCCACCAATACTATTGAACAATGGTAAGCCCACTAGATGGAAGCCCCCGACAACCGCTTTTATTCTCTCTCCTGGGAACAGAGTAACCGCTGTATCAATCATATTGAGAACGCCACTATGCGCACAACCAGTAAATATAACTAAACCGTCCGGCTCTTTAATCACTAACAGTAATTCATGATCGAATGAGTCCTGCTTCCATTTGTCCTGAGATTTTGTATAAAGGTACCGATTCCCTTTTGGCTTTTCGTATTTATCGCTAATATCAGTAATGATAAATACGTTACGCGTAATCTCTGTCGTCTTATTCACGAATTTCAAGCGACCATTACTATTTTTCAGTAAATCCGGATTAATACCGACATTATTTTTAAAACCATAAGCGCGGAAGTAGTAGCTACGCTCATCACTGTGTTTCAAAAACACTTTGGCTTTAGAGTTATGAGCAACAAAATCGGCAGCACCATTACAATGGTCATGGTGCCTGTGTGATATGACGGCGAGGTCTACATCTTTGATATCAATACCCAGTAATGGTGCGTTTTGACAAAACGTATCGCCACTTCCCATATCGAACAAGATCTTTAGCGATTCAGTTTCAATATGCAGTGATAGTCCGCGCTCAACGGCTAAATCTTTCCTATTATCCAGTCGAGAGTTATCAACCAGCGTCGTTATTTTCATAGTTCTCTTTTTATGTGATCACGAATTGTACATTGCCCAACGGAAATAAGGTCTTTGACCATCCATTCGCTCAACCTCTGCACCCAACCTTTTGTAGAAATCATGCGCTTTCTTATTGTGCGGACTTGCCGTCCATGAGATGTGAGAGGCGGACGATGACTTCGCTTGTGACTTTAAAGCCAACATAAGTTCACGGCCATACCCTTTTGATCTTTGATTTCCTGTAACCAATAGGTCGTCAAGCCAGATTGATGGCTCTCCACTGAAGGATGAATATCGATAGTGATACAGTGCGAAGCCAAAAGGCTCACTATTCCGTTCCAATATTAAAGCATGGGCAAATGCGTAATCACCGAATAGTGTGCGTTCGATTTTCTCTATAGTTGTCGAGATCTCACCGCTAAACCCTTTCATACTTCGGTCAAAGTCAGCTTTTTGTTCAATAAACTCTAACAAGATACTTGAATCTTCTTTCGTCGCAATCCGAACGATCACTCTCTTCTCCATGGGTTAATTTATTCGTTATTGTCTAACGCTTATTAATAGGTAAATATGCCGCGCATTACGAATCAGCTTACAGTGCTCTCAGTTTTTTGTTTCGCAGACGTTATTGCTTGGGCTATTTTGGCCCTATGGTTTATTTCCCACTCAGCGAGTGTTAATGACGCCTCTTTACTTGCTTTCTGTGAAGCCATTAAAAACACTTCGTCTTTTCTGGATTTAGGAATAACGACAATACCTTCTGCATCAGCAACAATGATATCTCCCGCAGAGACCTTTGCTCCCCCGCAAGTGATTGGAGCGCCCAATTCAGAATAGACCTCTTTCTTTCCCGGTACTGGATGAACACCTTTCGCAAAAACTGGAAACTTAATATCTGAAATTTCACTCAAATCTCGAATGACACCATCAATAATAAAGCCTTTGATACCTCGACTCTTAGCGACTGCGCAGACATTGCCACCAGCTACTGCATATTCGCTATCAGCTCCATCCACTACAATGATGGAACCTTCTGGTGCTTCGTATATGGCTGAATGAAGCATTAAATTATCACCAGACGTTAACTGGACAGTAAACGCTTCTCCACAAATTCGCGGCATTCCCTGCCAAAGAGGACCAATACTAAAATTAATAAAGTGTTCGTTACTTAGTATGTTTCCGTAATCGGTTGTCGCTAGTTTAGAAAAATCTGACTTCATATTTACTCTCCACTTTCAAAGTGGGCAAATACTTCTGCACCAGTCATATTTTGTGTTTCATTTTTAAATTCGTAGTATTCGGGCTTTTCATCGATGAATATCTGATGAGTTAACTTGTAGTCATCCCCAGGCATCAATAAACCGACAGGAAGATGATATTGATTATTTGGCACCAAAAAGTAAAACAAGTGCGTACCACATTTACCGCAGAATCCTCTTTCCGCCCAATCTGATGACTTATATCTCACTACATTTGATTCACCTGATATTTTAACTGAGTCAGCGCAATCAATGACTAACATCGGACCGCCAGACCAATTTCTACACATACTACAATGACAAGCCCCCAATTCATTACTGGCGTATTCTACTTCCAACTCAACCGAGCCACATAGGCACTTTCCTTTACCTTTCATGGATCCTCCAATCTTTGCAATGTGTGTAAATAAATAGCGGATAAAGCTGTTTATACCGTTGACTTAATAAGAGAGGCTATTTTTTGTTTCCCTTATCCGACAGATACGCGGCATACTTTTTAGAAATCCACTTATGGATATGAAGCCCTGTTTTACGAACAAGATACCAATCTATCGCAACTAGAATCACCAAACCGATTACAGTTCCCATTATAAAACCTCCATAAACATCGATGTGTAAATCTATCAAATTGTTAAGAAAACCTGCGAACTTACACAGGCTATAAATCCGAGTTCTCGTTCTTTACCTAACCCTGTATAAACACTGAGACATTACAGCTATTAAAACCAAAAATTCCGCATTTAAACCAGAATAATTCTGTCTAGTTTCTAAGATAGGCAAGTAATATGCAACTAAGCCATTGCATAACAATGGCTTATGTCACAGCTAATTTCAGGCGTGTGAAAAATCGCTTACTTTAGCTCATCAGGAATGCGGCGATCTTTGTGGTAATACTCTCGGTCGCGTTCGTTGATTTCGCGTATCACACGGCATGGGTTGCCGACTGCGACGACATTGGCTGGGATGTCTTTGGTGACGATGCTCCCTGCACCTATTACAGAGTTTTCACCAATGGTGACACCGGGAAGTACGACGGTGTGCGCGCCAAGCCATACGTTGTTGCCAATACGAACGGGAACATTGAACTGCGCTGCTTTTAGCCTGAGTTCTGGGCTGATGGGATGTGTGCCAGTGGCAATGGTCACGTTAGGCGCAATCATCACGTTGTCGCCGATGAATACGTCTGTGTCGTCAACCAGAGTTAGATTGAAGTTCACGTATACATTGTTGCCTAGGTGCGTGTGGCGCCCCCAGTTCGCATGTAATGGTGGTTCGATGTAGCAGCCCTCACCAACTTCGGCGAACAACTGCTTCATGATCTGTTGTCGTTTATCACCTTCGCTCGGGCGAGTGTGGTTGAAATCGTATAGCACTTCTAAGCATTGAGTTTGCTCAGCAACCAAATCAACGTCGTCACAGTAGTAAACGTCTTGGCTGTGCATTTTGGCCTTTATATCCATGTTTGAACCTATTTGATCATTGCCTTATGTCGGCATAAATAAAGAAACAGATGGATAATTTGAAGTTTTCACTGGCCTTAATGCAAGTTGGATGAATTAACTCGGCCTAATGTTTTCAGCCACACGCCACAGCACACCACTTGGGTCAGTGATACAAAACTCAAGCATTCCCCATGGCTGTTCAACAACCTCGGAAATGGTAACTTCAAATTCCGACACTACATTAGAGTTTTGGATGTGTTGATACCAACTTTTTACGTCTTCAACCAGCAAGTGCATCATGTAATTGTGACAGTGCGCAGGTTCATAAAAGTTTTGCAGAAGAAACGCACAACCGCCGTGACGCAGATAGGCGATATCGTGAAATTCAGACATCAGCTCGAAGCCGATTGACTGGTAAAAACGCTTGGATAAATCGAAGTCTTTCGCGGGTACGAAAGACTTAATTTCTGAGACTTTTAGGTTTTCCATCCTACATCCTTATAGTACTGATATTCCGGTGCTGACACCCATAACGCTTTAAGTGGTTACGGCGTTTATTCAGAGCTCTTATTCAGAGCCTTGTTGAAATGAGTCGACTTCGGCTTTAGTTAGATAACGCCACTGGCCTGCTTCAACATCTAAACGAACATCACCAATCTGTTCACGGTGTAGGCCAACAACTCGATTCCCTACCGCAGCAAACATTCGTTTTACTTGATGAAACTTACCTTCTGTAATGGTCAACAGCACTTCTTTACTGTTAATCACTTCAAGCTCTGCCGGACGCGTCAGTTTTTGCTCGCCCTGCAATTGAATGCCCGCTTTGAACTTGTCAGCGACATCGTCTCTGATATCTCGTGACAATGTCACGCGATACGCCTTCTTACACGACTTGGTTGGCAGCGTAATGTTGAATGACCAGCGCCCATCATCGGTAATCAAAACTAAGCCTGTGGTGTCGGCATCTAAGCGGCCTGCGATGTGCAGTTCTGATGCTTTGTCTATCTCGATGTAGTTGAACAATGAAGGATAAACTTCATCGATATTGGAGCAAATAGTACCCGCTGGCTTGTGCATCAAAAGGTATCGAAATTCACGCAACTTAAGCGGTGTGCCATTCAACAAGATGGCGTTGCTTTCATGAACCTGAGTCGATTCATCGGTGACTGTTTCACTGTTTACGTTCACTTCGCCATTATGGATGCGTTCAATCGCTTCAGGCTTGGTTAGGTCAGTGCTTTTACATAGGTATTTATCAAGGCGCATTAATCGTCGGCACCACATTTAGCACAAGGCTTGTAAGTTCGTTCACCTTGCTCGATAACCACATAGCCACCAACACACTTGTCACATAGCGCCAACTTTGGATAAGCATCTTTCTGTTTCTTTGCGTTGATGTTGCCTTCGGTGGTGTATACGGTTCTCATTTTGATGCCTTTGCTTGAATTACGTGAGAGACGCAAATTGTATCACTTTTTACAGCTTTTATTGGAGTGGTGGTACATAGATAAATTGACTTTAAGCGCCGTAATTCCAAGCTCCCGCCCCGTAACGGCTTAACCATGAACAACAAAGTCAACGTGCCACGCCTATCAGTGGTAAAATGATAAAAGCTCACCAACTTATGAAGTCGATAATGAAAGATTGTAATCAATGCGGAAAATGCTGTATCAAATACGGAGATGGCGACCTTGCCGCGACTCAAGAAGAGATCGATTTGTGGGAGCTGTTCAACCCAGACATCTTTGAATATGTTCGAGGAAGCGAGATATGGTTCGACCCTGAATCTGGCGAACGTTTATCTCGCTGCCCTTTTCTGGAACTGGTTCCGACGAAAGACACCAAGGCTCAGGCCAAGTACACATGTAGTATTTACTTAGACCGTCCGGAAGATTGCCGACACTACCCAAGCCTGATTAATGAGATGGTACGAGATGAGTGTGAAATGATTGAGGTGGTGGATTTACAAGACACGAAGAAAGCTCAAAGGAAACTCGACCTGTTGATGAAAGACAGCCGCCCTTCAAGCTATTCGTAAGCGATGATCTTTTGAAGATCAATCTTCAGCATTAGCTAATATGTAATAATACAGCTAATATCAGCCAAAACCTTAAGCCAAATACTGGTTCGCTTCTAACCAATCAAGCGCAACCAGTGCTGCCAGTGAACATACCGCTCTGTCGTTGCCATCAACAAACTTAAGTTCTTCGATTTCAGCATCTGGAGACAGTTCGCCAGTATAATCAGCAAGGTAACAAGTCAATTGCACCGATACACCTTCCGCTTTACCATCAGCTTGACCTGTAAACGTCTCGACGTATTTGATGGAATCAGGCACTAAATCGACTGAGATCTCTTCTTTGATTTCGCGAAGCAATGCTTGCTCATCACTTTCGCCAGCTTCACGCTTACCACCCGGCAGGTAGAACAGTTCTTTGCCTTTGGATCTCACCATCAACAGCTTGCCGTCTTTGATGAATATCCAAGCCAGCTTATCAATTACCTTATGCATGTCGTTAGACCTTATTTCTGTTTTAGTTCTCGTTATTACTGAATCTAGCCACACCATTAGTCGCGACCAAACAAAGCCTGGGTATGTTACACGCTGCAATGAATATACTCTATTGAATCGAAGAGGAAATATCATTGCCAAACCGAAAAATGACAGCGTTCGAGACAATGCTCGTCAACTGTCATTGGCGTTGTTTACGGATTGCTTTCTAGTTGTTCGTAGATAGAATCAATCGACTAACCACTTAAGCGCAGAGTCATGGTCTTCGAATGACTTAATCTCACCAGACACAAACCAGCTCCCTACTTTTGAAGCGAATTCTTGCCAGCTTTTATCACCATAAATCGCGATTTTGTCTATCTTCGAATTGAGCTCTAATCCCAGTTTGAAATCATCCCAAGCAGCACGTAACTCCCAACCCGTTAAGGTGGAGATATCGACCAGCATCTTGAGTTTAGATGAATCGAGTTCTTCTAGCGTGGTTTTTAGAATTGGCATCATTGCTTGATAGTCATCGTGTGTGAGTTTGCCTTTCGCTTTGAACACAACAATGGTTTCACCGCTAACACGTTCAATTCCAACCGATATTCCGTGACGTTCGATACTCATAACCTAGCCCTCATAGTGGAAACTAGACTTAGCTTAGAGGATTAGACAGCAAAGAGATGAGAGATTGGCGTCAAAACAGACAAGCGCTTTATCTGAACTTAATATCAGAGAATTAATCGCGCTTCTCCAACAGTTCGCTTAGGCTTTTAACTTGCACGATACGTGGATGCTGTGACTTAACCTCAACTCCTTCCGTGTTCAACCACACCGCTTGCAAACCCGCTTCAAGTGCTGGGTAAATGTCTTTCTCTAGAGTGTCGCCTACCATGGTGATGTCTTGTGGTGCAACACCGAGCTTAGAAATGATGGCAGGATAGAACCCCGACTCGAACTTAGAAAAGCCAATGCTCGCCTTACAAAAGTAACCCAATATATATTGAGACAGGCCAACACGCTCAAAGGCACGAATTATGTCATCTTTACTGGAATCACCAGCATTGGTGGCAACGTAGACTTGATGATTTTTGGAGAGTTCAGCCAGTAATGCACGAGCACCACTCACTTCTTGTACGGTTTCCCAGTCGCACATCTTCCCTTGTGCGTCTGGGAAATCGACCATCAGCGTATTGCCCCAGTCGAATAAGACTATTTCTGTTAATTCGATTAGCTTTGTCATCTTGCCTCCTGCATACGATGAATTCTCTAGTGTTTAAGCGAGCCTATAAAAACTTCTCGATAAGGATCTCGTCAAAGTACTGGTCCCCAATCTTACCGTGTTTCTTAGCCATTCCGACGATTTCAAAACCTTGCTTAAGGTATACCGCTAACGCGCGCTCGTTGTCTGCTCTTACATAGGCGAACAGCTTTTCGTAACCTTTCGCTTTGGCTGCTTTAAATGTGTAATCAAACAACTGTTTTGCAACGCCTTGCCCACGGCTATTTGCATCAACATAAGTGCCAATAATACCAACGTGGTCAAAGGCCTTAGTGTAAGTAGCAAATGGTTCGACATTCTGAAAACCAAGTAACTGGTTGGTCGTTTCGTTGACTGCAACGCTAAACACACCACGTTTTGGGAACGACTCAATGAATCCCTTTTCTTCATCAACAGTAAAAGTCTGATCCAAGATCGTATAACGCGCTTCGATAATGATTGGATTCAATACATCAATAATGCCTTGTGCATCTTCTACCGCGACTTCTCTGATTGTTAAGCTCATACTTCCCTACCTTTTTATTGCTTTGGGCGGATTCTATCGCTATATGCCACCCTTTTGATAGGACAGAATGTTGTCGAAGGCGATATCGAAGTAGAGTTGGTAGCTATTTTGTTCAACATAGCCCAAATGTGGAGTCGCTGTGACGTTTGGTAGGGACAGTAGCGGTTCGGAGTCTGTTGTTACTGGCTCACAATCGAACACATCAATAGCCGCTGTTTTGGTCGGTACCTCGCGTAGTTCATGATACAGAGCCATCGGTTCGACTAACTCCGCGCGGCTGATGTTCACAAGCAGTGAGTCAGGCTTCATCAAGCTAAGGTCGTGTGCTGTAACACATCCTCTGGTGACACCATTCAAACGCAAATGCAAAGAAAGCACATCAACTTCTCGGAAGAAGTCTTGTTTGGTTGTTGCTGCTTCAAAACCATCTGCTTGCGCTTGATCACGTGAAGCTTGGCTACCCCACACTACGACAGACATCCCAAATGCTTGGGCATATAGTGCAATGCATTTGCCGATTTTTCCGTAGCCCCAAATACCTAGCTTTAAGCCCTTCAAAGTTCGACCTAACCCTAGCGAGCCAGAATCTTGCCACTGGTTTTGCTTAAGGTTTGAAGCGTAAGTGGGAATGTGGCGCGATGCAGCCATAATCAACGCCCAGCATAATTCAGAGGGTGCGACTGGCGAGCCTCGGCCTTCTAACACGGTAACACCAAATCGTTCGCACATTTGCGGGTCGATATGGTTACTCACTTTGCCCGTCTGGCTAATCAGCTTGAGGTTTGGGAGCTGCGATAACAAAGATTCGGTGATCTCAGTTCTTTCACGAATGAGCACAATGGCTTCAAACGAGACCAACTTAGCGACGAGATCTTGCTCTGAGTATGTCTCGGTAAATACCGTGACATCGTGTTGTTCGAGTTTTTTGAAGCAATCGAGGTCTTTAACGACGTTCTGGTAGTCATCCAATACCGCTATTTTCACATCACTCTCCTTGTGATTGTTAGTTATCTTGTATTGGTCAAATGAAGGCTAAAGTGCCATGCCTTCCGATTCAACACATCACGAACGGGGACTTCACTATTGATAAACCACTTTGAAACGCTCCAACATAAGTAACATGTCTTCACTTGGTGAGATCTTGAGCTCTTCACATTCACGAGAGAAGAAGTTCCAGTGCGCTTCTCGCCACCATTCAAGTGTTTTATCACCCTCGCCTTCAGCGGCAGCAAACTCAGCAGTAACTTCGTTGTATTTGCACTGTGAGACTGAAGTGATCTCTACAATGCAAACCGGTTTGCCATCCCAATCGGTGACGACTTGTAAATGCCCTACGACAGGCATCACTTCTCCTTCATGGCTGTACCAATATTCAAGGCTGCAAGACGCCTGTTTTTCACCCTTGAGGATTAACTGTGCGCAGAGATTGGCGTTGTATTCATCAGCACAGTAATAATCGGCACTAAAAGAGGTGTATTGCGAAGCAACGTCTGCTGGCAATGTGTTGAGGTAGCTATCAAGATAAGCTTTGCTTCTTTCTTCCATGATCTTTCCAAATTCAATATTAGGTTGAGCTGATAAACACTTATAGATTAAGCATCTGGCTGCATTGGGAGTAACCTATCAAGTCAGGTTATCGCTGTAAACCGAGTGAATATCAAAATGTGGGCTGAGAAAGAAGAATATGGATTGGATTTTAAGGCTGATACAGAAAGAGCTAAAAGCGTCTTTAGGCTGTGCTTTTAGCTCTGAATATCTCGTTACTAGTCGCTCGTAATTGGCAGGATACTAACGGTTCAAGAAGTCGACCGCTTTGTCTGGGAAGTCGGTAAACACACCATCGACTTTGACTTGGTTGTAGAAGACCTCCAACATGCCATCAAAGTTATCAGCATAAGCTGGGATTCTTCCCGGGTCGGCACGGAACGTGTACGGGTGAACATCTAAGCCCGCGTCTTTTGCTGACTTCATTAACGGTTTAATAATGATGTTATCTTTGGTCGATGCATCGTCTACCAACATTGGCTTCCAAGGACCTATTCCTTCCGCGTAAGTCGCCACTTTTTCCATGCCATCAGCTTCAAACATCCAGTCGTAACTGTACGGCGTTGCTTTGTCACCTTGGTACGTCATGGTTTCATTCCAATCTGTATAGGCTATCAACTGAACGAGCTTAAGATCCATTTCCATCGCAGGCATGAGCTCATCGTTAATGCGTTGAAGTTCATTGGCGTCGAAACACTGCAAATACACTTTGTCGTCTTTCGATAGGTAACCATATTGATGCAAGGTCGCAAGCACAGCTTTAGAGATGTCTTTGCCTTCGTGGCGATGGAACCAAGGTGCTTTGATTTCTGGGTAGATACCCACGTTATAACCAAGGGTCTTATTCAAGCCTTGGATCAGCTCGATTTCTTCAGCAAAGGTAGCGACACGGAAATCAGACTGCCACATTGGGAAGCGCGTTGGGTACCCTGCTACTCTTTTACCTTGTTCATCTAGGTTAAAGCCTTCGGTCACTTTCAGGGATTTGATCTCAGCAAGCGTAAAATCAATTGCGTAGTAACGGCCATCTGCACGAGCGCGTGTTGGAAAGCGATCCGCGACATCGGTGACTCGGTCTAGATAGTGATCATGCAAAACCACCAATTGGTCGTCTTTGGTCATCACGACATCTTGTTCGATGTAGTCAGGTTTCATCGCATAAGCGAGCGCTTTAGCGGGCAATGTGTGTTCAGGCAAATAACCAGAAGCACCGCGATGCGCAATCACTAAAGGATCGGCGAATACATTTGCAGATAAGCTTAGTGCTAATAAGGTCAGAGACAGTGACGTTGTTTTCATTATTGTTTTCCTTGATAAAACAGAAGCAGGATATACCTGCCTCTGTTGTTATTTATAGATGTGATTCAGTAAATACACTACTGAGCTAGCGCTTCTTTCTCTCGTTCGAGATCTTTTTGTTTATGGTGCGCACGCTCACCTAAGAAGGCGTAAAGCAGACAGATGATTGAAGCCACACAAGCGCCGACCAAAATAATGAAGCCGCCATCCCAACCGTAATGGTCAACCATAAAGCCGAGTATTGCGTTCGCAGCAACCGCGCCACCTAAGTAACCAAACAAACCAGTTAAACCAGCAGCTGTACCTGCTGCTTTCTTAGGTGCAAGTTCCAGTGCATACAAGCCGATCAGCATTACAGGGCCATAGATAAGGAAACCAATCGCAACCAATGCCAACATATCAATCGTTGGGTTACCCGCTGGATTTAACCAATATACCAACACAGCGAGTGTCACTAGAACCATGAACAAGATTCCTGCAGGTGCGCGTCGGCCTTTGAATAACTTATCTGAAATCCAACCACATAATAACGTGCCAGGAATACCAGCCCACTCATACAGGAAGTAAGCCCATGATGATTTATCTACTGAGAAGTCTTTTGCTTCTTTTAAATAAACCGGAGCCCAATCGAGTACGCCATAACGGATAAGGTAAACAAACGCGTTAGCAATCGCGATTGACCACAACAGCTTGTTAGAGAAAACGTACTTAAAGAAGATCTCTTTCGCCGTCATTTCTTTCTCATGAGACGTATCGTAGTCGTCTGGGTAATCGTCTTTGTGTTCTTCAATCGGTGGTAACCCACAAGATTGAGGCGTATCTCTTACGGTAAACCAAACAAAGATAGCAACGAGAGTGGCAAAAAATGCAGGAACATAAAAAGCGGTTCGCCAATCGTCGTTAAAAGCCCACAGCCCCAACAAGAACATTGGACCAATCAAACCGCCACCCACGTTGTGAGCAACGTTCCATACCGACACGATCTCACCACGTTCTTTACGTGACCACCAGTGAACCATGGTTCGCCCACAAGCTGGCCAACCCATACCTTGGAACCAACCATTTAAGAATAGCAGGATAAACATCGCAGTAATGCTGCCTGTAGCCCATGGCATAAAGCCGAAGCAGAACATCACCAGTGCCGACATTAACAAGCCGCCGCTGAGGAAATAACGAGGGTTTGAACGGTCAGAAACGCTACCCATTAAGAATTTAGATAAACCGTAAGCAATAGATACGGCTGCTAATGCCACCCCTAGCTCACCACGGCTGAAACCCTGTTCAATCAAGTAAGGCATTGCCAAACTGAAGTTTTTACGGACTAAGTAGTACCCCGCATAGCCAACGAAGATGCCGAGAAACAGCTGCCATCGTAGTCGTGTGTAGGTGCTATCGATCTTATCTGATGACAAGCGATCGATATGCGCCATAGGTTTGAATATTCCAAACATAGGAACCTCATAATTATTGGGCGAAGGAAGAATTAAAAATGCTCGAACGAAAAAAATTTACGCTCATTCGAAAACAGGAGGGATTGTATGTGCTTCAGGATTAATTTCTGTGATAGAGGTAGTTATTAACAAAAAATAACTTTAAATACAGCATATTAGTTTCATTTAATTAGACTGCGCTTCATATTTTTGTTGGTATCTGTTCAATTAAACATCAGAACTTTCGAGGGTAAATAAATCCAAAAAGAGCGAGCGAACATAAATCAACCAACAACAACTTTGTTATTACTGCAAATGCATAGTGAATAACAACAATTTTGGTTGAATCTGTGGAGTTATGAAGGTGGTTTGGGCTATCGATTAAAGAAGTTCGTCAAAATCAATGCAAACAAAAAGGGTCTAGATTTCTCTAGACCCTTTTAGGTAATAACGCTTGGTGGTTTTGTATTGGCTAATGAGACACACGTTAGCTAATTACACGAAGTATTAGCTCACCACACGAAATGATTATGCGTCGATGTAAAAAGCTTCTACAGTGCCTTTTAGAGTAATAAGCATTGGCTGACCAAAACGATCTAGCGCTTTTGGAGAAGGGATCTTAACCCAACCTTCGCTGATGCAGTATTCTTCAACATCAGTACGCTCTTTACCATTTAGACGAATGCCGATTGGGTATTCGAAACACTCAGCAACGTGGTGTGGGCTGCGTGGGTTACCTGCAAGATGATCTGGTAAAGCTGGTCTTGAATTAGTATCGCTCATGTTCATTACCTGTATGTACGTAAATAAAAAAAGTGCGTCATTCTAGTCAATATAGGCTTTGTGCTCAACAACTGCTGCAATAAATCGTCGTGATCGTTTTAATCGACAGCGAGTTGTTTGATTTAAAGGCGATATATGCATAATTTCAAACGAAAATTTAACAGAGTTATGAGGTGTGGATACAGCGAGCACTTCATTACTTGAAAAGCAGATACCACACAATAGGTTTTTATTGTGAGCCTATCGATTAAGCTCAATACTCATCACTTTATGGTTTGGCTCTGATTCGATGTCAACAACTGACCAACCTAGCCCTTGATAAAGTCCCATGACATTGGTGTAAGCGTAGAGTTGAGTTTGCACTGTAGAAGATACTTGTCTGACACCACGTTTAATCAATTCACTTGCAATACCTTGGCCACGCCATTGAGCATCAACATAAACAGCATTAATCCAAACCACATCCCGAACTTGATGAGGTTCCTGAAAATAGGAATACGCCAAACCACCAATGACCACATTATCGCGAAGTACTGTGATTACCGGAGGGAGATTTACGTTTTCTTCATAGGTGTCTTTAAACTTGAAACCCGACCATTCGCTTTGAAAAAAGCCTTCTAATTCACTCCAATAAGGAGAGCTTTCATCGCAATTTCTAAAGATCACTTTCTGCATTTTTTCCGTCCTTTGAAAAGGGTGATTTGGCCATCCTAGCCTTGGTTTATATCAGAGTCGATAAAGCTACTCTTCTTCGTCATAGTCGTCTGCAGGGTCTTGATTAATCTCTTCGCCGCATCCTAAGCACCACCTTGTAGATCCGTAGGCATCACAATAATCAAACCACAATTCGGGCAAAGATCGTCTTGTTGAAACATCCTGTATTCCTTCTACTTCATGGCTATTGCTTAGGATACTGTTGCTTACTCGCTTCTAACCAGTCGTGAATAACTTGGCGAGCGGATTCCGACGGCGGTGCATTTCGTTTTCCGCAGATTTGGTCGATTTCAAACGGAAATGCTTTGCTCGGAACGCGGCGTAAACCTATGGTTAAACGTTGAGGTTTGAGCATGCGGAACACCACATAACGATCGCTCATGATTCGATTGTGATACACACCAATACAGTGCTTCTGCTCTAT
The DNA here is from genome assembly GCF_003050065.1 of Vibrio sp. 10N.286.51.C3. Taxonomy (NCBI): domain Bacteria; kingdom Pseudomonadati; phylum Pseudomonadota; class Gammaproteobacteria; order Vibrionales; family Vibrionaceae; genus Vibrio; species Vibrio sp. 10N.286.51.C3. The sequence goes on from NZ_PIGC01000018.1 coordinate 47,388, forward strand.
ACCTTCATGTTCAAGGTCGTAATAATCCGTGAGAGGATGAATATTGTCATTACCTAACAAAGGAACGGGATAAGGGATGTCTTTATCCATTAAGCGATTACCCTCCAAACGACGCAATTGACGTTGCTCCGTCCAGCGGTCATGAAGCTGTTCAAACATCGCAAAAGAGTTCTGACTAGTAATAGCGCGCAGAGGATCATCCATCTCTAAGTCTTGCCCTAGCAATATCGCATCTTGGAACATTGCCATCTTAGACGGTGCATTAAGTCTGCCCTCTTCCACCATTGCAATCCCTAGTCGACTGCCGGTTAGAAATGGATGAACTTGGTCCAAACGTAGGGCTGTGTATCCAACTTTTGAGTAATGCTTAAACTTAAGAACTCGTCTTTGCAGCGGTTCGAGAATACGAACAATGTGGTCAAGCTCATCACCAACATTGTAATGCAATTCTAGCTTGTCGATGAATTTGAGTGTCGCTTTACTGCTGTCTAAGCCCAACTTAGCAAGGATCTTCTTTTGCCCTAAGCGACTTAGTGCCAATGCTTTCTGATTATCGACGCTGTATTTCATGCAGATCAACGCCAGAATAACAGGCCTTAGTTCAAGTAGCTGTGCAGCTTCGTATGTGTTCGCAGCTAACCACAACATTTGGTATTGATACTCTGGAAAGTCGTCGGTGATTTCACGATAACGAGCAGGCAAGGATTCTAACCAGCGACCATTCACATCAAACTGCTCAACGAGGTTTAGGCTAAGCCCAATGCCCCCATCAAGTGGTCGTCTACCATCTTCGAACACATGAAAGCCGACGAGTTTTTGAGACCAATCTCGGATCTCAATATCGTAGTCGAAACCTAATGTTCGAGTGGGAATGGTTAGTAGTGCTGTCATTGATGCCTCTTCGTTATTGGCGCATTGAACTATCAAGCCTATCTAAGAGCATAAGCTAACGCTTCAACCACTATATCAACCTTTTGTAAATTTCTTATCAATCAAAGCGATATAAATACGATAGTGCTTAGAAGAACATTGAATGATAATTTTACGCAATATGAGATCTCTTCGATATCATTTGCTCTAACAAAAACTATGCTTGTTACATAACTCACAACAAGAGGCTTTAATTATGGATTACCGACATATTCTGGTCGCACTTGAACTGTCTGACGACACCAAGATTCTCATTGATAGAGCGACCTTCTTCGCTGATAAACTGGAGGCTGGCATTTCATTTGTTTATATCGATGGTACGCATGGAGAAATTTACCCAGAGCTCGTTGATATACAAGGAAATGATGGTGATTTACCGATCAATGAAGATGCCGTAAAGCATTTGAAAGAGTTTGAGGCGTACGCCAAGCACCCAATCAAGCACATTTTCGTGGGAACGGGTGATTTGAACGATAAGCTCAAAAATGCCATCGAAGCAAATGGCGTTGACCTATTGCTGTGTGGCCATCACCATGATTTTTGGCATAAGCTCATCTCCCATTCTAAACAGATCATCGATACTTCCCCTATCGATATTCTCGTTGTTCCTATGGAATAGAAGCTGCAGTTCGACACTTAAAAATAACCTGCATTGCCAACCTCTATCGGTATTATTGGTTGGCTTGATATCCTCTTCAACGCACTCATCCTGACCGAAATCTGCTATTTCCAACTTAGAGTAGTCATTTGTGATCTTGTCAGCCTATCAACTCGTAAGCGTCTAATAATTAACAAATCGCGAGTGGAAGTAATGAAAAAGATTGGTCTCTATCTTTTTACCAACGACTTAAGAATCAACGACAATGCGCTACTTTACCAAGCAAGCCAAATCGTCGATGAGCTTGTTTGTGTCGCTGTCGAACCAGTTCTGTCTCACTATTCTTCACAATTCGCTCAAGAAGAACAATATGGCGCTCCCCGCGCGGCTTTCATTTCACAGTCGATAAGCGACCTTGCAATTAACCTCAGCACGTTAGAACAAACACTTATCGTCCTAACACAAGGCCGAGACCACAGCGATAACGTAAAAGACTCGCTAATCGAAATGATCTCTGAACTAAACGTGACTCACTTATTTGCGAATGCTCACTGTGGCTATGACGAGCAAAAGCTAATGCAGTCAACGCTGACTGACTGCCCCAACTTAACTGCGATTCAATCTCATAACTCGCCTCTGTTTGAACTCGATGACTTCCCTTTCACGTTAGAAAAATTCCCCCGTTCGTTTACCAAATTCAGAAAACTCATTGAGCCTCTGGCTATAGATACACAAAGTTTGACCATAACCGATTTACCACCGGCACCAGACCTAACAAAAATGTCACACTGTAACTCCAAAGAAACCCTTTTCAAGATTGGCAACGTGGCACGAAACCACAGCCTCAAAGGCGGTGAAACATCGGGATTACTGCATCTCGAACACTACTTCTCACAGGATTACGCGAGCTGCTATAAACAGACAAGAAATGCACTGGACGGTATCGAAAACTCGACCAAGTTTTCACCGTGGCTCGCATTAGGTTGTGTCTCACCTAAAACAATATGCAGACACCTCACGCGATTTGAGTCGCATCATGGGCCCAACGATTCAACCTATTGGATCTATTTCGAGCTGTTGTGGCGTGAGTATTTTTATTGGAAGAGCATGTCGTTGAAGGCATCTCTATTTACGGGCTCATACACAAAACCCGTTACAGCAGAAAATATCACTCAATCGGCAAGCCTTAATTTTGCCAAATGGAAGAGCGGTAACACCAACTATCCGATTGTCGATGCATGTATGCGCCAACTTAATGCTACGGGCTACATGTCGAATCGCGGAAGGCAGTTAGCCGCAAGCTGTTTGATTTACGAGTTGGGCGTCGACTGGCAACATGGCGCAGCCTATTTCGAAAGCCAACTTGTCGACTATGACGTGGCGTCAAACTGGGGAAATTGGGCGTATATCGCAGGGGCTCTCAATAAACCAGCCCACAACAATCAAAATAACAACCATACACAGCCTAAATCCCGCCATTTTGATTTAGCCAAGCAAACTGAAATGTACGACCCAGACCATGCCTTCATTAATCAATGGACAGGCAGTAACGCAGTCTCAACAAGCCTCACAAACCAGGACGCATTATGAAATTTAAAACGGTAAGACTTGTATTAGGAGACCAACTAAACATAGAGCATTCATGGTTTCGACAGGTTGATGATGGCGTTGTTTACATGATTGCTGAGCTAAAACAAGAAACGGATTACGTCGCATCTCATATTCAAAAAGTGGCCGCATTTTTCTGTGCGATGGGTTACTTCGCTGACGAGCTGAGACAACAAGGCCATCAAGTACTTCACTTGACCTTAGATGACACAGCCCAATTTGAAAACCTAGATACACTTCTTAAGCACTATGTACACGAATTCGGCGCAGAGAAGTTTGAATATCAAAGGCCAGATGAATATCGCCTCTTAGAGCAGATGAACAAGCTCAAACTCACCAATGCAGCCAAAGGCTGTTGTGATACTGAACACTTCCTCTTTCCATTCGAAGAGATCGAACAACAGTTTCCGAAAGATAAGCGCATCATGATGGAACACTTCTATCGCCGAATGAGAAAGCGTTTCGACATTTTGCTAGAAGACGGAAAGCCCGTTGGTGGCAAATGGAATTACGACGCGAGCAATCGAAAGAAGCTCAGGAAGCAAGACATTGAAAAACTGCCTCAACCTCTGATGTTTACCAATGACATAACCGACATTTTGCAGCGAATAGAACGCCACCACGTACAAACCATTGGTCAAGTCGGCAACCAATTATTATGGCCAGTTAACCGCGCACAAAGTTTATCTCTGCTCGCTCATTTCTGCCAAGTCTGCTTACCGTTATTTGGGCACTTTCAAGATGCGATGACTACAGAACACGACTCTAGGTGGAGCTTGTATCACAGTCGTATTTCGTTCTCATTGAATAGCAAGATGCTCAACCCTAGAGAAGTCATTGATGCGGCACTCTCAGCTTATCACGCCTCTTCAAAGCAAGGCGCTACCACTATCGATATCGCACAGGTCGAAGGATTCATCCGTCAAATATTGGGGTGGCGAGAGTACATACGCGCCGTCTATTGGGCGAATATGCCTGCTTACGCCAACAAAAACCATTACTCAGCAAACAACAACCTGCCTCACTACTTTTGGGACGGACAGACCAAGATGAACTGCATGAAGCATGCGATTGATCAATCCCTTGAATTTGCTTACGCGCACCACATCCAAAGGTTAATGATCACTGGCAACTTCTGCTTAATCACAGGCATAGATCCTGACCAAGTCGACAGTTGGTACCTCGGCATATACGTCGATGCGATAGAATGGGTTGAAATGCCAAATACGCGAGGTATGGCACTGTTTGCGGATGGCGGGATCGTCGGAACCAAACCATACTCTGCCAGCGGTTCCTATATCAATCGCATGAGTGACTACTGCAAAGGCTGTCATTACCAAATAAAAGAGCGCAGTGGAGAGCAATCCTGCCCTTTCAATAGTTTGTATTGGCGCTTTATGAACCAACATCGCGATGAGTTAAACCGAAACCCACGCATGGGCATGCTATATCGCTCTTGGGACAATATGGACGAGCAAGAGCAACAAGCAATACTCGATACTGCAGAACAACGAATAACAAACTTGGAGAATTTATAATGGTTGAGCAACTCAGACTACACATATTGGTGGTTGGCGGAAGCGGCGGTATCGGCTTTGCTGTGGTTAAACACCTATTATCTGAGCTGTCTCGGTTTGATTTTCTTGATGTGCATGTAGACGCGACTTTCCACTCTCAACAGCCGGAACTTGAAAACAGTCGCTTGAACTGGCACAAAGTTGACGCCACCAAAGAAGCTGATATCAAACGTTTGAGTTCTGAGTTTGAACAACTTGATTGGTTGATAAACTGCGTGGGTATGCTTCACACTCCAGACCTTGGTCCGGAAAAGAACCTGGCGTCCATTGACCCTGAGTTTTTCCTGAAAAACATCTCAGTGAATACTCTGCCCAGCTTATTATTGGCAAAGTACTTCACACCTGTTCTTAAAACGAGCGACAATCCAAAGTTTGCCGTGGTTTCCGCAAAGGTCGGGAGCATTTCAGATAACCGATTAGGCGGCTGGTATAGCTATCGTTCGTCGAAAGCGGCGCTCAATATGTTTATCAAAACCATGTCGATTGAATGGCAACGCACCATTAAGAAAGGCACGGTGTTGGCGCTACACCCAGGCACAACAGATACAGCTCTGTCGAAGCCTTTCCAGACTAATGTCCCTGAAGGTAAGCTGTTTGAGTCGAGCTATGTCGCCCATCAATTGGTCGATATCATTCGCACTGCCACACCAGACAAAAGCGGGCACTTCTACGCTTACGATGGTGAACAGTTAAGTTGGTAGAAACCAATACCACTCGTCGTCTTTGATAAGTGCTAAAAAAGAAAACCCAACAGAGTGTTGCTCTATTGGGTTATTTTTTAGAAAGAACGCATAAATTTTTTCAGGCGTTATGACTGCTATTTAACTAAAGCTCTAAGCCGATCATCACGATTACTCAGCCCAATTGAACTTGCTGTCGTCGACGCCTTCTTTCTCTTCTTTAGCTCGCTCGCGTCGGTGTTGTTCTTCAACTCGCGCAGCGTCTATCTCTTGCATAATGGCTTCAATATCGGCCAAATCGTCCGTTTCCGTAAACTCGCCTGTTAGCTTGCTGTCTGGCTTTAGGTCGCCTTTCTCGTAAAGCGCCCACATTTCCTTAGCATACTCGGTTTTCGCCAATTCAGGAGCAAACTGAGCGTAATAATCACGGATATTATTGATGTCACGAGCCAACATCCACTCGGCATTATTGTTAGCCGAAGCATCAACCGCTTGCGGTAAATCGATAATTACCGGGCCGTATTCATCCACCAATACGTTGAACTCAGACAAGTCACCATGGATCAAACCAACACACAGCATTTTAACCACATAAGTCATCATCACGGCATGGTCTTCGATCGCTTGCTTTGCTGACATAACGACATCGTTCAAACGTGGGGCAACATAGCCTTCGTCATCAGTGACCAACTCCATAAGCAGCACGCCATCAAAGCAACCATAAGGCACAGGTACACGAACGCCCGCTTCTGCCAGTTTATACAAGGCATCCACTTCAGCGCTTTGCCAAACCTTTTCTTGTTGCTCACGGCCAAAACCAGAACCTTTTTCCATCGCTCTAGCACGGCGGCTGTTTCGTACTTTTCGGCCTTCACGATACGCAGTCGCTTTTTTGAAACTACGTTGGCTAATTTCCTTATATACCTTGGCACAACGGATCGTATCGCCGCAGCGCACAATGTACACCGATGCTTCTTTGCCACTCATGAGTTGGCTTGTCACCTCGTCGACCAAACCATCGTCAACTAAAGGCTGTATTCTTTTAGGTATCTTCATGCCGCCTTTATACATCACTTATCTTACAGATAGAAATATTAACTTAAGAAATGAATGACCAAACGATTAAAGGAACATCAAAATGATAACAAAGGAAGGAAATATCGGTTTACCGGACTTGGCTGATAGAGAATAGTTTGATGTATTCGAGTGTATGAAGACTAAGACTTGTTGCGACGACAACGTTCTGAACAGTAAATAACACCGTCCCAACAACGCTGCCACTTTTTACGCCATGCAAAAGGCTTTTGGCAAACGGGACATGTCTTGGTCGGTAAATGAGGCTTCTTATGCATGGTCGTTTCCTTTTGGATGAGTCCACTTCCTGCGTTTACTGGGGATTCCCTATTACGCTCGTTTCTCACTTTAGGGAGTGACGGCTACTTTTTGAACGCTCCTGACTTTAAGGAGTGGCGGCGGAGTGATTGATAACAGCCCGACTCCGTCATCCTCGAGAAGGAGGAACGACTGAGTCGGGGATCTGCTTTATCTAAACGGATTCGGCTTTATCTGAACCGACTCTGCTCAAATTCAACTAAACCCGCTTAATCCAATCAAGCGACAACCTTGTACTGCTTCTCCATCTCACTCACACCTAAGCCAGAGTGTTTTGTCACTTTAAGCTGAACGGGCACTCGCTCCTTCAGTGCTTCAACGTGGCTAATAACACCAATCATCTTTCCAGACGCATTCAGGTTATCGAGAGCGTTTAGGGCAATGTCCAATGTGTCACTATCAAGGGTGCCGAAACCTTCATCCAAGAACAATGAATCAATACTGGTTTTGTAGCTGACAAGATCAGAAAGCGCTAATGCCAACGCTAAACTCACCAAGAAGCTTTCGCCACCTGATAACGTCTTAGTGTCACGCATCACATCGCCCTGCCATGTGTCCAGCACTTGCAGTTCTAACCCATCGTCGGCTTTACGTTTAAGTTCGTAACGACCATGCAAACGCTGCAACTGCTTATTCGCAAGGTACACCAAATTTTCCAGCGTTAGACCTTGGGCAAACTTACGGAATTTGTCGCCGTTCTTAGAACCAATAAGCGAGTTAAGACGTGAGATATCATCAAACTCGACTTGTTGCTCATCGATTTGCTTGAACAGATCTTGCTGATTGCTGCGGTTCTGGCTATCAGTTTCAAGATTGGCAGAAATCGCGCCGATCTTTGTTGCATGACTTTGTTGTGCGTTTTGGCATTCAGTCGTCGCAAGTTCAACTTGTTGTTGGTCTTGCTCTTGCCATGTTTTAGCATTTTCGTGGTTTTGTAGCTCCACCTCCGTCGCCTTGACAGTGTTCAACCTAGCTTGTGCACTGACAATCGCTTCATCTATAGACTTCTTCTGGCTTTGAAGTTGAGTTCTAACCTCTTCGTCTAATAATGCTGCTTCAAAATCAGCCTCTCCTTCAAATGGGCTAGTTTTCAGCGCTTCTAACCAAGCATTCGACACTTGTGTGTTATTTGACTGCTTGCTGGTCAGCTCTTCAGAGAAGCTGGTGTGTTTAGTTTGCTCAGTTCGATGTTCAAGTTCGCAACGGTTAAGCACCAACTGAGCGGCATCAAATACACTAACCGCTTCAGTGACTTTTTGCTTCATCGCATTACTGGTGGTTTGAATGTCTTTGTCACCAAATAACTTTGTTCTTTCGGCAGTTACACGAGTGAGCTCTGACACTAGAGACTCACTCTCTTGCGTCAGTGTCGCGAGCTCTTTCTCTGCGCTACGTAGCTTGTCATCTAAGGTTTTCAATTCGGCATTTTGAGTAATCAGTTGCTTCTCAATATCGGCCTGTTGCTGTTTGGTTTGCTGCCATGTGCTTGATGCTTGTGATTTCGCAGTAAACCAATCATCGATATGTTCAAGTTCAGGTGCTTCGATAGCGGTTTGAACAATGCTCTCTTTCAACGAATGCCATAGCTGATCTTTCGCTTGAGCTGTCTTAGCTACTTGTTCGTTTGTAATGTGGTTTTGCTTATTCAGATCAGCTAAGCGTTGCTCGGCCAACTCAAGGTTAGATTGCGCCTTGTCAGCCATAACACTTACAGACAAGCGTTGTTTCTCAGCTTCCGCATAGTGCGCTTTGGCATCACCCAATGCTTTCAGTTGCTGCGAGATCTGACTTAGTTGAAGTTCACACTGCTGAGCAAAGGTCGCGACCGTAGCTTCATTGCCTAAATCGTTAATCGTTAGCAGAGCTAGCTCTGGAGCCGTGCCAGCGAAATCTGATAAGCCCTGTTGAAGCTTACCAACAATGCCTTGCCAATTCAGTTGGGCTTGTTGAATATCCGCTTGTGCACGCAGGATGTCATCGTTAAGCGCTGCAATCATAGGGGCAAGAGAATCTAATTGCTGACGATGCTCTTGGCCTTCTTTCTTAATGACTGCCAACTCTAGGTTTTCCCGATCTTTTTGCGAGACCAGATTTGCAATATCTTGCGACTGCTCGATCGAATGGTCTGTTGAACCACACAGTGGGCACTCAGATCCAGATTCTAAAGCTGCACGGTATTTCGCTAATTCGCCTTCTTGATCAATCAAACGCGTTAATCGCTCAAGAGACGTCTCTTTCTCTTTATATCGATTCACCAGCACTTCACGTTCTTTCGAAAGTTTGTCGACCAACTGATTGTTAGTTTGATGTGCCTGTGTTTTCGCGTGCAACTGTTGTTGAGCATTTAGGAAGCCACGATTAATTTCCAATAACGAGTGCGTATTACGATTCCAGAACTCCAGCAGGTCTTTTTGCGCATTCAACACTTGTTCGCTAGTGTTGCCTTGCCATGCTTCCCACTGTTGTTTTGCACTACTCTCTAACACAACCGATTCTGCTAATGCTTTGTCTTGCGTTACTTTTACTTCTTGAGCAGTTTTGATAGTCGCTTGCTGAGCATCCACTGCGGACAAAGCTTGCTTCGCTGAGTTTAGTAGTTCTGAATGCTGACGCTCTAGGGTACGAACTTGTTCAACTTTGGCTTGCCACTGGCCTAAGTATTTTTCTAAATATTGCTCAGCTTGATGTGTATTTAGGTACTCAGTGCTGAGTTGGTCCTGTTGCTTCAGTGCCTCTGTTTTTTGGACTATAACAGCCTGTTGATTGCGCTGCTGAGTATGTTGCTCGTTCAGCGTATTCGCTGCATTAACGGCCACAGTTTGTTTATCTTTAAGCACGGTAATTTGGTTGTCTAGCGGACGCACTAGATCAATGATCTTCTCTTGATCTTGTTGCTCGCGTTTAACCTGTTCGACAATCACACCGCTTTGCGTCAGTTTCGTTTGCGCATCTTGCTTTTCTTCATCACGAACAATAAGTAACTTGATGCTGTTATCTAAGTGAGCTTGAGTAGTGCTCACCTCTTGTTCGCAACGCTTTAAATCTTTGTGCATTGGGCGCAGTTTTTCAGCCGGTTCACTGTTTGCTAAACGCTCGAGTGAGGGTTGATTACGGTCTAGTTCATCTTGAGCTGTTTTAAGATCGTGTTCGCTGGTCGCAATAGTTTGCTCAGCTTTGGTCACGTCTTTCCACCAGCTTAGATGCGCTTGCCACTCTTTTAACTGCTCAGACAAACGCTTCTGCTCGGCTTCTAACGTTTCTCGATCTGCGGTTAGCTCTTGGATTTGCTCTTCAGACAGCAAACTCACACCCTCAGCTTTTGCTTTGAGGTGATTAAGCGACTCCTCACTAGACTTGAAATGATCGTAGATACGCTCGGAAATCAGGCTATAGATTTCTGTTCCCGTCAGCTCTTCAAGTAGCTCTGCACGGTCGTTAGCATTGGCATTAAGAAATGCCGCAAATTCACCCTGTGACAACATGATGGATTTGGTGAAGCGTGAGAAATCGAGACCGGTTACCTGCTCCACCAACTTGGTTTTCTTGGTCAGCATGGTCTCTAAGACTTTGTCGGTGTCAGCATCAGCAAACTCACACGTTGGCGTTTGTAATGCGCCATCGTGTTTTCCGCGAGCACGCTTTTGATGGAAGTTCGAGCGGTACGTTTTGCCCTGCACTTCAAACTCCAGCTCAGCGAAACACTCACCCGTGCCACGCGTCATTAATTCATTGTTGCCTTTGGCGATACTCTTCAAACGTGGCGTGCGGTGGAACAACGCCAAACAAATCGCATCAAGAATGGTGGTTTTACCCGCTCCTGTTGGGCCAGTAATCGCAAACAGGCCATTTTCCGCAAACGGTGATTGGGTAAAATCGAGCTTCCAACGCCCTTTCAAAGAGTTCAGGTTTTCAAATTCTAGGCTTAAAATCTTCATACTGGTTACTCTTCTACTTTGTTTGGCGCTTGAGCGCTCTCAGACACTTCAACCATCACTTGTTTAAACTTCACCGTCATGCGCTCTAAACGCGCTTTTTCAGAATCGGTTTCAAATTCTTCTAAGGCAATACGCTTCGTAAACACGTCCATCGGGCTCAATTCTGACAGCGTTTCTGCCGACTCTTGCTCTAATGCTTGATTGCGACGCTCTCTTGCTCTGCGCAATTGAAGCACTTCCACATTCAAACCTTCGGTTAGTGTGCGCATACGCTCTTGAAGATCCGACAAGTAATCTTGCGCTTGCACTTCTATCGATAACCACACGCTTTGGTCGCTATCTAAGCCTATATATTGATTCAGTTGAGATTCGATCTCGCTCAAGTCGCCTTTGATTTCAGCTAGGGGTTGGAACGTTGGAACTGGCAATTGAGAAATGGTGCGCTCGCCTTCAACAAACTCAACCACACAGACCTGCTTTTGAGATTTAAGTTCATCAAAGCTTAATGGTATTGGTGAGCCGCAGTAACGAATGTATTCACGCTTTGCCACCACTTGTGGACGGTGGATATGACCAAGTGCAATATAGTCTGCGTCTGGGAAGCCATCAGCGGCAAAACCATCAAGGTTGCCGACATAGATGTCGCGTACAGAATCCGATTGTTGAACACCCATCGCCGTTAAATGACCCGTAGCGATAATCGGCATGTGCTCTCTGTTTTCAAACGTCGCACGTTTTTCTACAGCGGCATCATAAACACTTTGGTAGTGCTGTTTAATCGCTTCGCCGAGTTGTTTTTGGCGCTCAACACCGGTGACACCCGCCTGACTGGTCAACACATCGCGAGGGCGAATAAAAGGAATAGCACAAACCAGCGCTTCTACATCGCCGTTCTTGCCTTTTAGTTCGACAACCTGAGTCGCATGATCTTCATTGGTATTAGGAATCACGTCTGCACCCATGTATTTGAGTAACTGTTGGGTCTCTTTAAGCACAGAGACTGAATCGTGATTTCCACCTAACAACACCAATTGGCAGCCGATCTTGTTCGAATCGACCACAAACTTATTATACATCTCACGAGCGTAACTCGGCGGTGTGCTGGTATCGAAAATGTCGCCAGCAACAATGATCGCGTCGATGTCGTGCTCTGTAACTTGCTCAAGTAACCATTGTAAAAACCGTTCATGTTCATTCTTACGGCTTTTATTGTAGAAGTTTTGGCCAAGATGCCAATCGGACGTGTGAAGAATCTTCATTGCTGCTCACTGGAAGTCGGTAATACCTTTAATCTACCAAAATAGTCGACATAATTCCCTTTTATAAGCTTGTGAAAACCAACTAATTTCAGGCTTTGGACCAACTCCGCCCACAGCGTGACCAATCGTTATTTTTGACATAAAAAAACCGCTCAACGTTAGAGCGGTTTAGGTGTCCATAGCTTTAGCTTTAAGCTATTTAACAGAAGCCATTAGAAATTGTACGAAGCACCCAGTGTTACTGTGCTAAATGCTACATCTTTGCTGCTTAGACGAACTTTATTGCCATTGATATAAGCGTAGTTTTCTATGTTCACAGCATCTGCTTGCGAGATCAGGCGAAGCGTTAAGTTCTCCACTGGGTTGTATTCCACACCGATACCAAAATGGAAACCTGCACCAGAATCGTCACCGTAAAAAGCACTGTTGCTAGAGTTCAAATCTACGTAGCTCAGACCTGCGGTTACAAACGGACGAATTGAATTATCAAATGTGTAACCTACGTTTGCTGCAACAGACAAAGACGTTGGTGAAAGCAGCTTAGTACCAAACTTTTCGTAGTCAGCGTAATCCGTGTAACCAAGTTCAATACCAACAATACGGTTAAATTGGTAACCACCGTAAAGGCTGTACCCCATGCTTTCAGCATCTAAATTACCTGCGCCGTCAGTGTCTGAGTCTTGATACACACCAAGGCCTGCGCCAATGTATGGACCGCCCTCAATACCGGCAGCAAGTGTAGGAAGTGAAACTAAGCCAACTAGGCCCAATAGAAATGATGATTTAAGCATGAAAATACCCTTTTTTTGTCTGTCCTACAGCAACGTTGATCAACCGCCAATAGTTTCCGACACTATTTCACCTGTTGCGCTACTGTTTAAAATAAATTAAATAATCAACTCCTAATGAATAATAAAACACCGTTCATTTGAGGAGCGAATGAGAAGGTATCACAAGATTTTTAGGTCATCAAACGAACAATCATAGATATTTAATCCAGTCTTATTTATGAGACAGATGTATTTCCTGCGGCGTAACGAGTACTAAAATACGTATAAACCTGATAGTAAACCTGAGCATAATAAAAATTAAGTTGTTTATAATCATGTCGTTACAGCACTAACTAAATTGTTACTCGTTCTCAAAAACAACCTAAATCTTCACGCCTAAATATAAAAACTCATCCTGCTCCTCTCTTTTTACAATAAAAGATATAAAGAGAAGAATTAGTTTAATTTTGGGAGGGTATTTATTTGGAACGACCTGCTATTAAATTATATTTCAATTTAATCTATATTATTAACGAACTTCAGCGAGACTAGCCAAGTAGTTATTCGTTAAATAGAAGCCGCTGAACTTCTCAATAAAGTCCGCAGGAACGGTTTTATCGGTCAAGTCAGATTCAATCAGCGCCGCTTGCCACTTCTGTACTTTCGGAAAGCCTTCAAGCATATCAAAACCGGAGCCTTCTTTAATCACTGACGCTCGGTGTAACAGTGGTAGCCAAGCGATGTCGACGTTAGAGATGTAATCGCCTTTAAAGAAGTCGCTGTCACCAAGCTTGTTCTCGGCCTTTTGGAAGGATTTTTGAAGATTCGCTAAACGTGTCTCAAAGGTTTCTTTATCTTTACTGCCCATCGTTCCACATTGCGGCATGTAATGTTTGCTTGCCTGATAAGACCAAGCGCGATCTAGTGCTTTTTGCTCTGGAGACACCTCTTCTATCGGCGCATATTTATCGTCTAAGTATTCAACAATTGCATCTGACTCAAACAGAACTGTGTCATTTTCTGTAATCAATACTGGCACTTGTCCGTTTGGCGAAATATCTAGGAACCATTGAGGTTTATTGTTTAGCTCAATGTATTCAATTTCAAATGGGACATTTTTCATTACCAAAGCACCCATTACACGTTGAACGAATGGGCAGTTTTTAAAGCTAACAAGTTTAATCATGGTTTACTCCGAATTAGGTCATTAATTTGTATTTGTACCCCTAAGACGAACGCCAAAACCGAAAGACGAAAAATAATTCCATTTTTGTGGAAATAATTAAATACGAAGGCAACTAAAGGCAGTCACTTTAAGTCGTCACTTTCGGTAGGAACTTTAGATAATATGTTTGAATGCCTAATTACGAGCGGCTAAACGATCAAAGATATTGCAATAGACGCCATGATCATGCCGACGACAAACTCCAACACCTTCCATGCTCTCGGGTTCTTAAACATTGGAGCCAAGAAGCGTGCGCCATATCCAAGTGAAAAGAAGAACACAAACGACGCCGATACTGCACCAACACCAAACAACATTTGATTCGGTTGGTATTGCGTTGAAATAGAACCCAATAGAACAACCGTATCCAAATAAACATGTGGGTTTAACCAAGTGAACGCCAAACACATCGCCATCGCTTTAGTTAATGAGTCTTTGGTTTCAGCAGTGGCTTCTAAGGCGTGATTTTCAGTGAATGCTGAGCGGAAGCTTAAGAATGAATAGACACCCAAAAAGATAGCCCCACCATAACGGGCGAACTGCTCAATTTGTGGGAATTGCTTAACGATTGCGCCGAAGCCTGTTACACCAAAACTAATGAGTAAGGCATCAGAAATTGCACATACAGCGCAAACTGCCAATACGTGTTGATTCTTTAGACCTTGCTTTAAAACAAACGCATTTTGAGAACCAATCGCAAGGATTAGCGAAAGCCCCAGAGAGAAGCCAGCAAAATAAGTCGTCATAGAATGTACTTCGAATCGGTTAGAATAATCATAAGTTACTATAAAACAGAGTAATTTTTCATAAAATTTACAATATGATCACATGCGCGTTACACAGCACAAAACCAAAATCTTTAATTTGCAACTGAATGCATACCAGGGCTACTTTCTGTTTTCGATTTTAGGAATGTAATCAAAGGAAGAAACATGATTAAAAAGCTGTGTTCAACACTGATAATTTGGGCAATAGCCAGCCAAGCACTCGCAACATCACTTTACTATATAAACCGCACCGACAAACCCATATTAATAAACTTTTCGATAGACTCCAGTGAACCCGTAAGTAACGGTTACCAATACAGGTTGACTGAAAATGACTTAGTTATTTGGCCTTATCAAAAAGCTAAAGTAGCTGATTTTAATCGATATTATGGGCTTGTTAATGGCGCAACGTATGACTACTTCCTAACAATTTCACGATTAACAAACGAAGGTTCTTGGGAACCTAAGCCGCAAGAACCTGTAAGTCAACTTAGGTTAGTTGGTCACGGTTCAGGCTCAACGTTGTCTTATGGGTATAAAGATCAAGGGATGATGACCGACTACAACCCATATATTCTTCATCGTTATAACCAAGATGGATATCACTCTGAGTTCGGTGTTAAGGCTATATACACGTCAGGTTTCGACGACGTTGAATTTGTAGTCTCAGAACATACGATCAATGATTTTGATCAAGACCCAAATACCTTGAACGTTGGGTCATATAACCTATGGATGCTCCCCGGCGTATCATCAAACATTACAAGTCGTGCAAGTGTCTTGGACCACACTCTCTCCGGATATGACGTACTCACACTTCAAGAAGCTTTTTCTTCAGACCGAGAGATCCTATTCAACGCTCTAGCAGAGGAATATGCATTTAGAACAGAGGTAGTAGGAGGTGGCACTAGTGCGATGTACGACGGAGGCGTAGTCACTTTTAGTCGCTATCCAATTATTGAAACCGACAGTATAGTTTTTGAACACTGCTCCGGGACTGATTGTTACGCAGATAAAGGCGTCGTCTACACAAAAATCGACAAAGATGGTCAGATATACCATATATTCAACACGCACCTAGCATCATTCAATACGCCTGCGGCCAAAAGACTAAGACGCTTACAGCTAGGGCTGATGCGAACCTTTATGCTGACTAAAGGCATACCTTCCAACGAAGCGGTTATCTATGCTGGAGACTTCAATATCGATAAAAATAGCGACTTCGTGGAATACCTTCTAATGCTAGCTACGTTGGATGTTGATCCTCCAGAATTCAGAGGCTACACCAATGCAACCTTTGACCCGACGATTAACCCGTATGCCGCTTATAAGTATTCAGGTGGCGCTGATGTAGAGTATCTGGATTACGTTTTTGTTAGCAGAGTGCATAGACGAGCAACAAGTAATACTAATACGGTCAAGCTTCATCAAAGGTTGAGCTCTGACACTTGGGGAAGTTGGCACCTTTCAGACCATTTTGCCGTCAACGGAAACTTTGAATTTAGCTCTCACGACGACTAAGCTCCTTGATCTTGGCTCTTTCAAAAGCACTTCAATAGCTGAGTGAGAGCCAAAACCACCCCCTGCAATTAACATACTAATCAATTGATTCTAAACACCTTTAATCCCAATTCTTAATTTTATAAATATTGGTTTTATTAATAGAGTTTAGCTCAAACTTTGAGACTTTAAAATCGATCACAGTGAGACCTTCCTACCATTTCATTGATCAAACGAATGATACAAGTCTGATTGCATATTATCTTTTGATTGCTTTTGAGCGGGCATTTCCCTCTCACAGAACTGACTGCGTGCTTTCATAAAGCTTCGCTAAGGAGTCAGTTCTAGTCGCACAACTATTCAGTCTCACAATGATAAGGATGCAACACAGATGAATCACGGACACAGACTTACCACGCTTTCTTTAGCTATTATGGCTTCGGCTCAAGTATCTGCCTCGGCTCTTAATGAGAGTAGCCCAGAGCCACAACCTGCCAACTCACCTTTCATCCAAGATGTAAAAGGGACAATTGTTGAGGATTACTCGCGAGAAACTATTCTACCTTCATTTTTCTCAATGAGAATGATGAGCAACGCTGATGAACAGCGCGGTGATTGGTTTAACTTAACGGCAAGCTACACAAGAATTCAGGGTGTGGGTTCTGATGTGGTATATGACTACTTGATGCCCCCTCTTCAACCACAACCAGTCATCGTTGCCGTTCTTGATTCAGGTGTCGACGTTGAACACGAAGATCTCAAAAACAAACTTTGGACCAATGAAGACGAGATCCCAGACAACGGGATTGACGATGATGGCAATGGTTACATTGACGATGTCCACGGCTGGAACTTTTTGGGTAACTCGTTAGGCATTAACGTTAACCAAGACACACTAGAAGTCACTAGAGAATACAAAAAGTACCTTGAGTTAAAAGAGAACGGACATTGGATTCCGCGTAAGAAACGTGAGTATTATCAAGATGTTGAATCCGATTACTTGTCGTCTCTAAAAGATGACCAAGATGCGTTGAATCGTGTAACGACAGCAACTGACCAAGCCAATGAGTTCAAAGAACAGATTCTTCAGTTCGTCGATCAAAAAGACTTTTCTACTAACGGTCTGAAAACACTGTTAGATAGTGAGAATGCTAGCGTCGTTACTGCAGCTGAAGGGCTTTTGAGTGTGTTTGATTCATGGTATTCATTTGAATATCTGGAATCACGTCGTAGCCGTTACCAAGACTCTCTGGATTTCCACCTTAACTTAGAGCTCGACACGCGTGGCGATATTGTTTGGGATGACATCTCGAACCCTTGGGAAAAAGGCTACGGCAACAACGATGTGAAAGGCCCTGTTGGTTCGCACGGTACACACGTTGCTGGAATCATCGCTGCAGAGCGTAACAACTCAGTGGGTATTGATGGTGTGGCAGATCATGCTCAAATCATGGCGGTACGTATGGTGCCAAATGGCGATGAGCGGGACAAGGACATTGCCAATGCAGTGCGTTACGCCGTCGATAATGGCGCGAAGATCATTAACATGAGCTTTGGTAAAAGCTACTCGCCACGTAAATACATCGTCGACCACGCATTCCGTTACGCGGCTCGTAAAGGCGTTTTGATCGTTCACTCTGCGGGGAACAGCCGTAACGATAACGACATCAAACCAAGCTTTCCAAACCGCTACGCGAAGCACTACCGTTCAAAGCCTATTTCAACATGGTTAGATGTGGGTGCATCAGCAAAATATGCCGACGAAACGTTAGTGGCGAGCTTTAGTAACTTCGGCCAGAAATCAGTTGATGTGTTTGCACCTGGGTACCGCATTTTATCAACCACTCCGGGAAACACCTACGGTTCGAAAAGTGGCACAAGTATGGCTGCACCTGTCGTGTCCGGCGTCGCGGCATTAGTTTGGTCTCGCTACCCTGACCTATCCGTCAAAGAGCTTAAGGCAATGTTGATGGGCGAATCGAAAGTCTACCCAGAGCTGTTAGTTAAAAAGCCTTCTAGCCCTGAGGATTTGGTTCCGTTCAACACACTTTCTATCTCAGGAAGTATTGTGGATGCTGAAGCTATTTTCGCAGAGCTAGAAACTCGCTAACGTTTTAGCCATTGGTCATTGACCGTATAATCGTCATTCCCTAAAGCGAGGGACGAGCGTGATAGGGAATCTCTCTTTGCGGTTAGAGATTCCACATACCTCGTCCCTCGGTTCTGGAATGACGCTGGGGAATAAAGTCACCCCAGTCCTGGAATGACGAGAGGAAATAGCGTGAATATTGTATTCGTTATTTCTGACTACAGAAGCTACAACCCCGTCATTCTCTAAAGCGAGGTACACCCCCTCCGTCATTCCCTACAGTGAGGAACGAACGTGATAGGGAATCTCTTTTTGCGATGTAGTCACTTCTAACACAATTCGATACTCATAAACTGGCTGTGCGGGTCCAATATATAATCTGCAAATGGTTCACAGTATCCAAAGCCAAACTTTTCATACAGGTTACGCGCCGCCTTAAAGTAGTCTTCTGAACCTGTCTCTAAACTGATTGTCTGATACTTGCGAATGGCTGCGGTATCCAATACATGTTGTAAAAGTTGGCTAGCAACACCTGACTTTCGAGCAAACTGTGAGGTTCTCATCGATTTGAGTTCAGCGTGTTGGGTATTTAACTCTTTAATCGCAACACACCCAAGCAATTGACTGTCTTTCCAAGCACTAAAAAAGGTAATCTCTGGCGACTTGAGCCCATCCAGATCCAGAGCATGAACACTTTCGGGTGGTGATGTTGCGTACATATCAGCGAGATGCTCTTCTAGTAAGCCTATTACTTCCCCACCCGATAAGTCATCAAGCTTGATGATTATTGAAGTACCGATTTCCACAGAGTCCTTTGCGTTTGGTGCTGATTCCATTGTCTTAACTTTCCTTGTTTAGCTCGCTTATTTAGCTTTAATTACTGATCTACTTTCCTGAATTGTTTCCTTTTCAAGAACTGGGTTAAAACCAGTAAAATTACTGATTTATCATAAAATTTTAAATGTCACACTTAGTTTACCTAGATACCATAATTTTCCAATCTAGTCTCGTCATAAAAGAGCTCCGCAAAGACCTTGGGGTCGCTACATCGAGTGAGAAAAACCTATTTCAGTTAACGAATAAGTAATCCGGTAGATATGAGTATTCAACTAGATTTAACCACCACTTTGGCCTGTCAAAACTTCGACTCAGCACAAGGGTGTATGACACTTCAAGATCATCGAGTTGTTGATGTCGACAACGAGATCGCTCAAATCTTTGGTTATAAAAACCGTGGTGAGTTATTACGCAATGTTGATTTTGTATATGCCTTGGTACCTGATAGTTACCAAAATCTAGTCAAGCAACGCTATCTAGAAGCAATAAAAGGCAAGCTTAAGAAAGGAAAATTGTACACAGACATTCCCACTCATGGCCGTAATATCTCCATATTTTGCTTATCGAACATTGTTGAATTGAATAACAAGCCCGCTCTTAAAGTGAACATCATTGACATCACCTCTGTGGTAGAAGCGCAACGTCAACGCCACGAAACCGATCGTATGTATAGAAAGCTACTCAGTACATCGAAGCAAGGCATTTTGATTCATAGAAACTTCAAACCTTTGATGGTTAACCAAGCTTGGGTTGAACAACAAGGTGCCAAATCCATTGAGCAAGTGCTTGCGATGGATTCAATCATTTCAATCATTCCTGAAGCAGAGCGACCAATTGCAATCAGACGTTACGAGAGCATTCTCAATGGCAACACACCCAACTTCAGTTCCGTGGTTACCAACCATTGCTTTGATGACTCCTACAAATACTTCAATCTCTATGACAACGTGATTAACTGGGAAGGTGAAGACGCCATTCAAGTCATTCTTGAAGAAGTGACAGATAAAGTATTGTTGGAAAAAGAATTACTGCATCGTGCTATGCATGACGACTTAACGCAGGCACTCAATCGTCGGGCGATTTATGATTGGATAAAGAAGCCAATGAATCAGAGAATCGAAATGTCTTGTATGTTGATTGACATTGATGACTTTAAGTTGATAAACGATCAGTTTGGTCACACCGTTGGTGACACTGTCATTAAGCACTTAGCTGACACTATAAAAACTCACGTTGAATTGCTCCATGGCGTAGTGGGACGCTGGGGTGGTGAAGAGTTTATTGTGTTCATTCCTAATGCGAAACCTGCGTATACCCAAATCATTGGTGAACGTATTTGTCATTCATTTAATCAACATATTTTTATTGGTGCTAATCGCCGTCCGTTTAGGTCCAGTGTCAGTATTGGAATGACCAGTCGATATATTTGTCATTCCTCGAACTCAGTCAATACTCTCATTAAAGTCACCGATGACGCACTTTATAGAGCAAAAGCAAACGGCAAAAACCAAGTTTCAATAAATAATGAATCGGTTTGTATCGAAGCGTGTTCGTAACGGCTGAAGCTATCTCGCTTTGATGATATTTTTCCATACTCCTAACAGTGAATCATCAGTGTTTAGTTAGTAACAAAGTTGGAATTAAAGTGCATGAGCATGTTGAATATTTTATTGCGAATTCCACATTTCGGTATATGATGCGCCACCCCAATTTTTTCAGCAAATGCTGCAGGCAAACATGTCCGCCAACGCGCTCTATACCGACCTATCGGGTTACTATGATTTAATGTGTGTTGATATTGACTACCAAGCGCAAAGTCACTGCGTTCGTAGGCTACATCAGATTTTTGGAAATGAAGGAAAAACTCACCTAGACCTCGGTTGTGGTACTGGCCCACACGTTCGTCACTTTATTGATTATGGTTATCAAAGTAACGGGCTTGACTTAAACCAACCCATGTTAGATATCGCTCAACTACGCTGCCCTGAAGCCAGCTTTTCTGTTCAGAACATGAGTAATTTTGAAGTCTCTGAGCCGTTCGATCTTATTACTTGTTTCTTGTATTCGATCCACTACAACGATGGCATCGAGAAGTTAAAAGAGTGCATTGCTAGCGTTCACAAAGCGCTAAAACAAGGCGGTGTGTTCTGCTTTAACGTTGTCGATAAAGATAAGATCAGCAATGATCTGTTTGTTCGACACACCACAAACCAAGAACAAGATGACTTTACCTTCCGTTCAGGGTGGTACTACTCTGGTCACGGTGATAAGCAAGCGCTAAAGCTTAGTATCGAAAAAACGACTGCAGGTGAAACTCAAGTTTGGAATGATGAACACCCGATGGTGGCATTCTCGTTTAAGGAGTTAATCGAGATATTAAAGCCCTACTTTGAGGTTAATATCTTCGAGCACGATTACGACAAGCTGATTCCTTGGGATACTCAGTCCGGCAATGCTCTTGTCACTTGTGTAAAAATCTAACACTCTTCGATACCTATGTGCACTCAATTACGAGCGCCCAAATCAAAAGAACCCACACGACGTTAAGTCATGTGGGTTCTTTGTTTTATATGTATCTACCTACCGAATCAAACACAGATTGATTAGAAGTCAGCGGTCATACCTATGTAGTAGGTACGTGGCTCTTCAACATAACCAATGTACTCTAACTCATCTGATACTGACTCATCCGTTAGGTTTGAGATACCTGCACGTAGTCGTACTGAGTCATTCACATTGTAAACCGTACCGATGTTCAATGTTGTGTAAGCGTCTTGCGTTAGGTCGCTGTCAATCTGGCGCTCGCCACGGTAACGTGCACTCACGAAAGTGCTTAGATCGTAAGTTGGGTTCCAGTTAAGTTTCACAAAGCCTGAATGCTTGTAACGCTCAAGTAGCTCTTCACCTGTCGACTTGTCTTCTGTATCTAGGTAAGTGTAGTTACCAGAAACGGCCCACTCGTCAGAGATTTGGTACATACCGCCAAGCTCAACACCTTGAATGATAGCTTCAGACACGTTTTGGTGCGTCTTCGCGCCCAAATCTCCCGTTGGTGTACCGTCAGGGTTTTCACATTGAAGAGCACTTTCGTTCCAATCACCACCTTGCGGGCAGTAACCTTGTGTTCTTTCGATAAGGTCATTAATCTCATTGCGGAATAACGCCGCTTCTACATTCCAACGTGGCTGTGTGTATACCGTCGCAAGTTCGTAGTTAATGCTTGTCTCTGGATTTAGATCTTCATTACCCACCAACGCACAACCACCCTTGCAGCTTGAAACTGTGTAGTCAGATTGGTTTTGAGTCAATGTTGGGGCCTTGAATGCCTTGCCTACACCACCTTTAATGATTAGGTCGTTCGTTGTTTGGTGAACCAAGTACACACGTGGGCTGAACTCTTCGCCGTACAGTTCGTGTTTATCCAAACGACCACCGAACGTTGCGGTTAGGCTGTCTGTCATGACCCATTGGTCTTGCACAAACAATGCGCCTTGATATGCTTCCGACATTCCGCTCGATAGGTTTTCTTTGTTAGTTAGTTCACTTAACTGGTAGTCCATTCCAAATGTCAGCGTGTGGCTGTAACCAAGGTAAGTGGTAGCAGATGCTTCAACAATTTGAGTGAGCTCTTCGATATCGCTGCTGAAGTTATTGCCTAGATCGGCTGCATCGTTATCAGTCACGTTCTCGCGCGAATAACGAACTTGAGTATCACCCCAGCTCCAGAAACCACTGTGTGTAATTGCTTGGCTGTGACGCACGACACGAGTGTCTGACTCAATAACCGATTTCGCACTTTCTGCCGCTGATTCACGTTCGTCATCGCTGTAACCAAAATCAAAATCGATGGTTTGGTTATCTGTCATGTGCCATGTCAGGCTTGCAAGCATGCTTAGCGTGTCGCGTTCTTCTAGAGCTGTTACGTCTGAACGGTCGTAGCCAGAACTGTGTGTACCAGAATATGGTTGCCATGCATTACGGCTTGTTTGATTAACAGAAAGTCGAGCGAACAACTCATCTTCAATCAATGCACCAGACGTTGTGAAGCCCATTGAGTACTCTTCGCCCCCATCACCATCAAGCGGCGATGAAGTGTCCATGCTCAATGTAGAGCTCCAATCATTTTCTGGAGCCTTAGTGATGATGTTGATTGTACCGCCCATACCATCTGAACCATAAAGTGCAGACATTGGGCCACGGATGATTTCAACACGTTCGATTGAATCTGCTGGGATAGTAGAAAGGTCGAAGTCATTACCACGGATGATGGCACTTGCCGAGCTGAGACGACGGCCATTTACCATGATAAGCGTATAATCAGAATCCATACCACGAATAGAGATCATCTGACGACCAGCACGTGTGCTATCGAAGTCAGACTCAACACTGGTTGATTCAGCAACGATGTCAGCCAAGGTAATACCTGGGCTGTCTTCAATGTCTTGTGCAGTGATAACCGACATTGAAGCAGGCGCTTGTTTTAGTGCCATTTCGGTACGAGTTGCCGTAACTACCATTTGCTCATCTGTTGCTTGCGCTTCTTCTTGCGCTAACACGTTAGCTGAAAGTGACGTACAAATAACAGCGACTGCGATCGAAAGGGGTTTACGAACCAAAAGAGGTTTGCGAATCAAAAGAGATCTCTCAGACATGATATTTATTCTTATATGTGATTGGTAATGATAATGGTTTGCATTAAACAACCTAGTACCATTCTTATCAACGAAAGTTTCATACCAAAAATTGATTCTCGTTATTCACCTTTCAAATAACAAAACAAAGATATATTCATTTCAATGGCACTATTAAAATCACATTCACCATCCAGATAAATCAGGTGTATATCTCTTTAAATAGATTGCGAACCCATCGACACATAGGATCATTGTGGAAACGCTTGTGCCAATATAGATACACATCTTCTGATGGGCTTCTGATGGCTTTGGGTACGCGTTTACAAATTAAATCTCTTTGATTAGCGGCTTGTGTGGCAAACGGTGTCGGTAAGTGAAAGATGATGTCAGTCGTCTCAGCGATATCTGCAGCAATATTAAAATTAGACAGCTGAATCGGAATCGATAGTTGGCGCTGCTTATCAATCAAGCCTAAATCTTTAAAGCGATTTTCAATGGAGAGTTTTTTGTCACCTTGCAGCGAGATCTGGCCTAGTTGGCTGTTAAGTAAATCATCGACTGTGATCTCTTTGTCTGCCAACGGGTGGTCTTTGCTCATCAATAAGCGATAATCACGGCTAATAACGAACATTCGATACAGATTCTGCTCAGAACTTAACGGTTCATGCGTTGACAACACGAAGTGCGCATCGCCCGACAACAAAGGTTCGAAGTGACGTTTAGGGATGGAGTCAATATCAACAACCATGTTCGGTGCTTGTTTTCGAATTTGTGCCACGACTTTTGGCAATAAGTGAGAAACCTGAGGAACCAAGCCAAAAAAGCGAACGGTATTGTCACTAGTCTGAGGTTCAAATACGTCTCCGTGAACCAGCTTTTCTAAGCGCGTAAGTACAGAATTAAGATCTTGCTTGATCGCTTCCGCTTTTGGCGTCAATTCATAGCCATAAGCCGCTCTCACCAACAAATCATCGTTAAATACAGTGCGCAGTTTTTGCAGCGAACGACTCACCGTTGGCTGACTCATATCGAGTGCCAATGCCGTGTTGGACACATGCTTTTCTTCTAAAAGGTGCTTAAGGATGACTAAGAGGTTAAGGTCGACTTGCGCTAGATTCATTATTTAGATATTCACAAAATTGAAAATTCATTGTGCGCATAGTGCATCTATCAATCCATTAATACAATTGATAATCACTCTTATTTTTATCTAAAGCAAAGTCCTCTATCGACTTAGCCATTATGTGTGACAACAATGAAAATGAGCCCATGATTCCATTTCGTTTAAGCAATAAAAAAGAGAGGCACATGGCCTCTCTTTGATCGTTTCTAGTTTCTAGTTTCTAGTTTCTAGTTTCTAGTACACAATTAACTTAGCTTACAGCTTTGTCCAAGCATCTTGCCAGTATTGGCTTTCTGCAGGAGCGTAAGATGCGCTTGCACACCAAGCCGTGTATGGCCAAGGCTTACATTCATATAAACCATTATCACTGCCCACTACAATGTCACCTGCTGCGTAGTTTGTGCCCGCTTCATATGGAGGGTAATCACCTGGAGGTGGTGTACCACCACCACCGTCTTTCACAGAGAACGAATTATTCACCATGACCATTTCACCATCCGAAGCAGTACCAACTACTTCAAGTGAGTATTGGCCGTCAGTTACGTCATTCAAAACGATGGTGATTGTTTGGCTATCTACGAGGTTTACTTTAGTCTGTTCAACTAAAATACCTGCACTATTTAACACCATTGCAGTCACATCCATTGCTTCGTTTGACGTTAGTGTCAGATCCAAGCGGACATCACCGTTATCAGGTGCGTATTCAGACTGGAGACCCGAAACTTCAAGTTCAGGATCTGTACCCGGCTCAGGGTTACCACCGCAAGAAGAATCTGAAACCTTTCTCCAAACGCCCCACTCACCTGTCGTTCCCGGCTCTTCGCCACGAGTGTACCAGCCAGATCCCCACGTTGAACCGTCATGTGACACTTGGTCGCCTTCAACATAAACCGTTTCGGCATCCCATGCAGCAGCACAGTTAGAACCGTCAGTCACAGACACTTTACGTTCAGCAGTGACGGTTTGATGCGCACTGTCTGTCACACTATATACAAGCGAGTAGTTGCCCATTTCATTCACATCGACACTGCCAGTGTGTGTAATAGAACTCGTTAGGTCACCATCTTCTGCATCATTCGCCGTCACACCTGCCATTGGGTCGAATGCAGAACCAAGTATTACTGTCGTATCAGATATGCCATCGAATACTGGTTTTTGGCTGTAAACTTCTACCGTTCTTGCTTTGGTTGTCTCGTTGTTGTCACTGTCTTTCACACGGTACGTCAGAACGTAAGTGCCAATAACCGCTGTTTCAACATATCCTTCAACATCAATTGAAGACGTTAAATCGCCGTCTTCTTTGTCTGTTGCAGTTACGCCTTCCATAGGGTCAAATGCGCTGCCATGAAGAACACGCGCATTTTCAACGCCTTTCAGCACTGGCTCACCTTCAACCGGTGGCGGTGTCACTTGCCCATGAACAAATGGGCCGTAATCTTTGATGAACTGTTCGTTGTATTGTTGGCCGTTCTTATCGGTGCCCATGTCCCAGTTGATAGACCACGTCATTACACCACGCAAAGGTTGGCCTTGAGTCGTTAAGGTCTCAAATGCGTCGTAAAGATCTTGAGGATCTTGCACGAAGCCCGTCGCTGCAGCATCAATGCTCGAAGGGATACCAAACACTAACTTGTCGTGTGGGATCTTGTGGAAGCCACGAGTACCGTTGATTAGAGAATCAGAAATGTAGTAGATGAACTCTTCTTTCAATTCATCATTGTTTTGTGCAATCCAACCGATACCATCAACCCAAATACCATCGCCACCTTGATTGTAGAATTGAGGGTTAATCCAGTCGTAGTAACCTTCTAGATTGTCGATGTATGGTACATATTTACCACCAGACGTTAAGTACGGAAATTCAGGCGCCATCGTGATGAGGAAGTTTTTGCCTTCAGCACGGTAATGGTCTTTCACCAGTTTTAACGCATCAGGAATAACAGTTTGGTTGTTGGCTGCGGTTACCGCGGCTTGCTCCAGATCGATATCCAGACCATCGAATCCGTAACGCTCAGTCAGACGAATAATCTCATCAGCAAAGGCTCTTTCATCACCGGTTTCTAGTTCTACGTGTGCATCTGCACCACCCAGAGCTAACAGGACAGAACGACCTTGCTTGTTGAGTTCTGAGATTTGGTCAATAAATTGTTGCTCTGACAGCCCAATGGTTGGGTCCAGTTTAAAAGTTGGGATTCGACCATCAGCAACATCGTACACTTTCATGAATGACACATTCACGATGTTGTACATTGGGTTCACTTCGTCCAATGTTACGCAAGGCGCATTGCCACCTTGGTAACCACCACCATCACACCAGTTGTGCCAATAACCGACTACGACACCAGAATCTGGATTCGTCATATCTGAACCATTCGCATAAACAGCGCCAGACATTGCGGCCATTCCGAAAGATACCGCTAATTGCAGAGCTTTACGTTTCAACATCAATTCCATTTCCTTACTCAACAGCTGTGCCCATCACAACCGAATCAATTCATTTTAGCCATGAATATTTATAGACAAGTAATGGAATTTATTAGAAAAGGTGACCTTTGATTTAACTTGTGATTTTAAGTCACAGATTGAATATAAGAATCAATATGATTTTGACTTTTCATTCAAATTAAAATGCTAAAACATTGCTTTATTGGGCTTAATTATTGGTGGAACAAATGAATCCACAATCTTAATTCACTCGGGTAATTAAGGTGAATATGTAAAAATAGCAAAGTGGACACCCTGGGCTGAGAATAAGAGTAAAAGGTCTAGAAACCC
This sequence comes from Vibrio sp. 10N.286.51.C3, assembly GCF_003050065.1. Classification (NCBI taxonomy): domain Bacteria; kingdom Pseudomonadati; phylum Pseudomonadota; class Gammaproteobacteria; order Vibrionales; family Vibrionaceae; genus Vibrio; species Vibrio sp. 10N.286.51.C3. The sequence goes on from NZ_PIGC01000018.1 coordinate 75,087, forward strand.
TCGGATTTACTGGCCTGACGGAGATTTATCATTGCGAGTGATATCACTAAAATTGATTAGATTTATTAGCTATACATATGCTAGATGTGTACACGAACAACCAAAAATGTAGGTGACAATTATTGTATTTTCAGTTTTCAGATCGAGAGTTAACTATCGATACAATTGCCCAGTTGTGAATAATAACTCTCAATTGATGAAATAAAATTCATCTTATTTTCTTCAGTGAGTTGATTGATGCCAGCTGCTGCTTTTCTTCCCCCCCCCGTTTCAAAACTAGAGCAAATTTCGTCTGCACCCGTTCTATTTGATAACGGCGCTCTCAAGCTCACAGTATAAGATTCACCATCTTGGTTTTTAGTTAACACTGCTTGCGCTCGGCCTGGGTCTTGATTAACGATTTCATTGCCAAAGACACCACTAATACGCCTTGCCCAAGTCTCACTTGGCAATTCAAACACACGCGCGACTTCACTCTCATATATTGGTCCTAGGTTTGATAGGTGTTGGTTGTCACTTTGATAAGCTGTACGAAGACGATAGAAAACTGAACCTTTGTCATCTAGGAGAGAAAACGGATTCGGATATTGATAGAGAGCTTGGTAAAGCTTGATTGGCGTGAAGTGCAAGTCACTCAGTGACGAGCCGTAGCCGTTGTAATTAATGAGAGTACCCAGTTCTTCCAAAAAATCAGTTTGGGATCGGTCAAAGCCATTTTCTAACGCTAATTGTGAAGCTACCGCTTTTAAATTATCACCAAAGGCAGCAGCAATGGCCCACGCAACATACTCACCCTTTAACTTCTGATTTATCAACAAACTGGTGCAACATTCAGGTGCCGTATTAACTAAAGTCTCAAGATGCTTAGACTGAGGTATATCGCCTGTGCGATGGTGGTCGCAATAGAACACTTCAACGTTGGCCTCAAGTAACGAGTGTAAAGCCGGAAGGTTCTTCTCCATCGATACATCTAGGACCGTAACAGACGCAACATCCGCTTGATCGCCCTGCTCCGCCAATTTAGAGACCACTTGAGAAACCAACTTGATATCACGCTTTACACCAGTGATCAGTACAGTTTCTTTTGGCTCATTTAGGCGCAGTTGCAGCAAAGCGATGATGCCGTCTGCATCTCCATTGAATACGTCGTAGTGCATGTTATCCCTCTTCCTATAGATTTAACCGTTTGTCAGGAACGCGCCAGTACGTTCGTTTACTCGATAGTCTGTCATTATTTTACTTATATATCACAGATACTTAAGTCTATTTTGGAATGCCTTATTCTTATTTCTATCTGTTCATGAACTTGCCTATCCATTAGGTACAAAAAAGCGCAGATAATCCGCGCCTTTCGCTTGAGTTGTTTGGCTGCACTTCTTTAATGCAACTAGGTTGATTCTAAGATGTCTTAAACTGCGCGACAGCTTGGTCCATATCGTTTGCTTGCTCAGCGACTTTATCCACTTCGACTAAACAGTGCTGCGCCGAAGCGTTATTATCATTCGAGATAGTGTTCAGCTCAGTGATTGAGTCGCTTACTTGCGCCATTACTGCGCCCTGCTCTTCAATTGCAGAAGCAATACGTTCAGAGTTGCCTTGAATGCTTTCCATGTCACTTAAGATCAGCTGTAGGCTTGCATCAAGCTCTTCTGAATCTTTTAGTGTTAATTGACCTTGTTGATTGCACTCACCAATTTCGGTCATCGAAGCATTCATTTGGCTCTGAATTGCCGTGACTACACTGGTAATTTCAGTCGTTGATTGATGCGTTCTGCTTGCCAGCGCTCGTACTTCATCTGCAACCACCGCGAAGCCACGACCTTGTTCACCCGCACGTGCCGCTTCAATCGCCGCGTTCAATGCCAATAGGTTGGTTTGTTCTGCAATGCCTTGGATGATGTTTACTGCATCGCCAATTTGATCAACATGATGGTTCAGTGAGCTAATCGAATCTTGGCTGCTTGAAAGGCGTTCAGACAACTGAGTAATATTATCGATGGTCGCGACAACCACTTCGCGGCCCTTGTCAGCATTCACTTTCGCTTGATGAACACCTTCTGCAGCAACCGATGTGCTTTCAGAGATCTCGCCAATGGTAAGTACCATCTCTTGTACTGACGTTGTCATTGTCGAGGTGTGGTTTGCTTGAACTTCGAACTGTTTAATCACCGATTCAAGCTCATCATGCATGTTAGAAGTGCTTTGAGTTAGCTGCAGAGATTTTGACTGAGACGCCGCAATCAAGCCTTCAAGTTGATCCAACAGTTGGTTGAAGTACTCGCCTAGTGTACCAAGTTCATCTTTGCCATTTTCGGTTGAACGGATAGACACATCGTTAGAGTCAACAATGTTACGAATCACTGATAGCAGCGACTCAATTTTACCGATGATAGAACGGACAATTAACCAGCTGAACAGAATGATCGACACAAGCAACGTGACGCAAAGGATGTTGTTGATCAGCGATAGTTTGTCCATCTCTTGCTGCGTTTGTTGGTCTAGCACCGCCGAGAATTCTTTAAACTGACTTTCGATAGCGTGTGAACCAGAGCGGGCTTCACCTAGCAGGCCTTCGTTATGTTTTAAACCGATCACTCGCTTCTGTTCAACCACTTGACGCGCAGCATCTATCAAAGCACTTGAGCTTCCAGCGTTAGAAGTAATAGAAAGAACACTCGGATCGAACTCACCCTTTTCAATTAAGTCATTGAACAGGTAAAGCTCGATTTTTTGTTCAGCACTGGCTGTCGCACTGATGTTATCTAGCAAAACATGAAACTCCCCTAACAGGCCTTTGTCACGTGCTAGCCCATAAACTTCGCTCGCTTTTACTAGGTTAACAAAGCTGGTGTGGTAGGTTTCGATGTCTTCACGTAGGTGTGTGCTGTTGGCTAAGCCCAAATCTTTCAGCACGACGTCGAGCTCAGATTCAGACGCTAAGAATTTGTTGTAGTTTACGTCAAACTTGTCGAGGTATTTCATATCGCTACGCAGTAAGAAATCTTTCTCGTTACGGCGAAGGTTGAGCAGTCGTACTTCAAGTTCTTTTGTGAGTTGTTTGGCTTCGCTCATTTGAGCGGTGGTGTCTGCAAATTGTGATGTAGTAAACAGCAGTGAAATCATACCGACGATGGAGAACATCCCCAACGAATAAAGCTTTTTCTTTATATTCATATACATGGCTCGTCTTTACTAATTAACTATGAGTATCTAAATGAGTCGCATCAAAGAATGGATATTCAACTCGTGCGATCTGGTTATTGTTATGGTTTTTATATCGATAATGAGCGTCTAAAACTGTGGCTTCTAAGTCCACTAGCGATGACGTTCTCAATTGCATTTAAACAGCAAATGAAATAGCCAACTAAAGTTAATTTTATCAATAACACAAATCGATTACATGTACATTAGTTGAATGATAAAAGTGAGAGACAGCTATTTGACGGAGTGTGAAGCCCTGAATGGCTTGCTATGTAAGACTTTGAATTAAAACACTTTGTACCATTATTGACCTTGAGGTTAGAAGTGACAATTTTTTGGCTCACCAGAGGAGCACGAGCGAAGAGTAATATTAGAGGTTTTGACTTGTTTTTTTAAACGGGAAACCCATCGATTGGTGATTGTAACGTTGAGCGTAAACGGCGAAAAAAATGGACCTACTCAATTCGAGTCTGGTCCATTTTTGGATTTCTTAATCAATCGCTTTGCGGCTAATAAGTTATGCTGCGAACTTAAGGCCGACTAAAACGCTTTCACCATCTTGGTTAGGCACTTCAATAACACCGCTTTCTCGTCTTCTTCGATGTCTTGCGTCAGCTCATTAACCAAATTCAAGTGAAGTTGGTTGTGGTGAACATGGATCTTCTGACCTTCATCGGTCAAAGCCACCACAATCGCACGACGATCCGTTGGGTGTTCATGGCGTTCAATCAATTCTGCCTTAACCAACTTCTCAATTTGAACAGTAAGTGTGCCAGTAGTAATGCCAAGCTTTTCTGCCAATTCTTTCATTCTTAACGCACCATGCATACCAAGCACTTCGATGGTATGTACTTGTGCTAAGGAGTAACCCGTTTCTTTGACAACGGATTGCTCCCACGAAGACATTTTATCGTAGAACTCAGTCAGTATTTGATTAAGCTGTTCTATATTTTGCATGGCCGTTTGAGTGCACTTCGAGAGTAAGATGATTAATCTTATCAAACTTGGCGAGCATTTGTTTATATTCAGGGACGCTTTTATCGCTGTTTGATTCAAGAGTAATCGCCGCTGAGTAGTGATGCCCGCTCACCTTCCACATGTGTAAGTCGGTTACGGCGGCATAAGGAGCTAAGGCTTCAGTTATGCCGTTGCGGTACTCATCGTCAATATTCTGATCGAGTAAGATTGGACTTGTCTGTTTCATGAGGTTCATTGTCCATTTGGCAATCACAACCGCACCAACCATACCCATTGCGGCATCCAACCAGTTCCAACCGTAAAACTTACCAAATAGTAGAGCAACAATCGCCAACAGAGAAGTCAATGTATCGGCCAAGACGTGCATGTAGGCCGCACGCAAGTTGTGATCGTGATGATGCCCATCATGTTGGTTATCGTGACTGTGTCCCTTATGTTCAGAATGAGAGTGTCCGTGATCATGATGATGATCCCCTAGCAAAAACATACTCACTACATTCACTGTCAAACCAATACACGCAACAATAATCGCTTCGTTAAACTGAATCGCTTGCGGGTTGAACAAGCGATGTACTGACTCCACCAGCATCAACAACGCCACAATACCCAACGCTATCGCGCTGGTGTACCCGCCTAACACACTCACTTTGCCGGTACCGAAAGAGAAACGTTCACTGTCAGCATGCTTCTTGGCGTAACGGTATGCGAACAAGGTAATACCAAACGCTGCTGCATGCGTTCCCATGTGCCAGCCATCAGCAAGTAGCGCCATAGAACCATAAATAGTACCTGCAATAATCTCGACAACCATTGTGATGACAGTTAACAAGAGAACGTAGAAAGTACGTTTTTCACCTTGTTGATTGTGTGAAGAGAAGTTGTGTTGATGGCGTGTTGGAAAACTCAAAATGGCGTCCTTAGATTGTGTTAGTAGTTAGACGATCTTTCTCAATAAGAGAACTTTGATTGACAAGTAGTTTGACAATCAAAGCAATTGATTGGAATTTAGTTTGATAATCAAACTTTGTCAACGATGAATTTTAAGGCTCTGATTTACAGAAGGAATGGATGATGAGAGATTTAAGTTATTTCTGTAGCCTATTGCTTTGAGCAAGAACGGTGATTTACCGACACAAAAAAGCCCACACGAGGTGGGCTTAGATCGATCTGACTTAGCGATGGAATTATTGGTTTTGCAACAGGTTAATCTCATCATTCACCCATCCTAACAACTGCTTGGTCGCTTTCGACAAGACTTGATTCTGCCTCACAATATAGCCAAGGCTCGTACTAGAAAAGTTCGCCAATGGTGTGACTTTTGATTTCAGATGTTGCTTGGTTGATATTGCAAATTCAGGGACAATCGCCACACCAAAACCGGCTTCTGCCCAATCGATTTGAGCGTCTACGCTCCCTACTTCCATGACTCTGTGATTGGGTAGGTTTAAACTTGGTAAACCTTCATCGATGAAGTCACGTGTTCTCGTATCATGGCCTAGTAGAATCAAAGTGAGCTCTGCATCAGAATCTTGGATATCAAACCCATCGCCAAGTGCACACCAAGAAAGCTCTTGAAGCTTAGTGAAATATAATGACTCGTTGTGCTGTTCTTTGGCGATAACAAAGCCAATATCCGCCTGAGCATTTTTAACTAAACTCGATGCTTGAGATGACGTGGTATTCAATAGCGTAAGATCAATACCGGGATACTGCGCTTTAAACTTCTGGAACGGGCGAATCAACAAAAATCGAGAAATGATGTCACTCACGGCAATAGTTAACGTCCCGATTTTAAGGTCGTTAATGGCATTGAGATCGGCCTGACAAATTTGCAGTTCAAGTAACGTTCTTTGACTTGTTTCCAATAGTCGCTCACCCGCTTGAGTCAATTGAAATGGGCTTCTCTCAATCAACTTTATACGTGTTTGTTGTTCTAGTTGTTTTAGGTGCAAACTTACGTTGGGTTGCGTCATATGAAGTGCATTAGCCGCTTTCCCAAAATGCTTGTACTCCGCAAGCGTCACAAACGTCTTCAACAAATTAATATCGAGCATCATGTCCTCTCTCTCGTGTCACTTATATCATTCCCTAAAAGTAAAGAATGCTCCATCCGTCATTCCCTACAGTGAGGAACGAACATGGTAAGGAATCTCGCTTGTGGTTTGAGATTCCAGATACCTCGGTTCTGGAATGACGATCATTGGTAGATTAAGACTTTAAGGATATATGGAATCCTTATCAAGATAATAAAGATAATTAATTTCTCTTATCCACTTTGTAGGCCTAACATGATTTCTCAATCAGTTAGGAGAAAAATTATGCCATCTATCGTTGTTGTGGGCGCAAACTGGGGGGATGAAGGCAAAGGCCGCATCGTCGATTTTTTAGCAGACCAAGCTTCTGCTAGCATTCGTTTTCAAGGTGGAAACAATGCAGGTCATACTGTGGTAAATGACTTCGGTACATTCAAACTGCACCAACTTCCTAGTGGTATTTTTAATCCTGACTGTACAGCGGTTCTTGGCCCTGGCATGGTGATCAGCCCTGCGGCGCTAACTGAAGAGATTGCAGAAGTACAAGCGGCTGGCATCAAAGTAAAAATGGCAATTTCAGATCGTGCGACACTGTGTCTGCCTTTGCACGCTCTTGAAGATACACTTGAAGAAGAGCGTTTAGGCGATGGCGCTTACGGCTCAACACGTCAAGGTATTGCACCTGCATACGGCGACCGTGTGATGAAGAAAGGAATTCTTGTGGGCTGGCTGAATCAGCCTGAGATTTTAGAGCAGCGCATTCAATTCATGCTTGATTGGAAGATGCCTCAACTTAAAGCGCTATACCCTCAATGTGACTTCTCTCAGAGCGCTTCTGAAATGACAGAATGGCTACTTGAAGTGACTAAAGCTTGGCGCCCGTTCATCTGCAACGTAACTGAGCCGCTAAAAGCACTGCAATCGCAAGACGCGAACCTACTGTTTGAAGCTCAGTTAGGCGCAGGTCGCGACCTTGTCTACGGTGAATACCCTTGGACGACTTCTTCTAATGTAACCGCAGCTTACGCGGGTATCGGTAGTGGCCTACCTGCCCTTCGCCCTGAGCGTGTTATTGCTGTTGCTAAATCTTTCAGCTCGTCTGTTGGTACTGGTACGCTTGTAACCGCAATGGAAGAGCAAGACAGCTTCCGCGAAAGCTCTAACGAATATGGTGCAACGACGGGTCGCCCACGTGATATGGGTTACTTCGACGCGGTAGCAACTCGCAACGGTGTTGACCTTCAAGCCGCAACGGAAATCGCACTGACTAAGATCGATTGCCTGTCTGGTCTATCTGAACTTAAGATCTGTACCGCATACTCAGGTGAACATACTGAGAACCCAATTTGGCCACAAACGGCTGAGCTAAAGCCTGTTTATGAAGATATGGCAGGCTGGGACGAAGACATCACGGGTTGCCGCACGTTTGAGAGCCTTCCTCAAGCCGCACAAGATTACGTAACTCGCATCGAAGAGTTGATGGGCGTGCCAATCGTGATGGTATCGGTAGGTCCTGAACGCGAGCAAATGATCATTCGAGCTTAGGTTAGAAAGCTACGATCAGCATCTACATCAAAGCCCACATTTAGTGGGCTTTTTAACGTCTGCACAAACATCTAAATCTTGTTTTTCTTATTAAGGTACATGTTTTCATCGGACGACTTTATTAGATTAATAATATTGAAGCTTCGAGAATCAGCAATACCACAACCATATGAAAAGCCGAGTGAAACCTCATCATCACAATGAAAGCCTTCAATGAAATCATGGAATTCAGTGTGAATTTTTTTGACCAACTCACGAGCAAAACCCGGCTCTTCTGAGTGTATGACGACGATGAATTCATCACCGCCGACTCTCGCCGATATAGTGTTGTACTTTGAATTGTTTTTAATGCATGACGCAAATCCAGATATGTAATCATCACCTTTGAAGTGACCATACGTATCATTGATGTACTTCAAATTATCCAAGTCGAAATACAAACAAACAACCTCTCCATCGCTGATGTTTGCTTTGTTGAATTCATGGAAAAAGCCCCTTCGATTAAGCAGCGTCGTCATGATATCAAAGTGACTGTTTTTGTATAAAATCCTGCTCTCTTCTTTTAATAGGATTTCAGAACGCAATAGAGTCGATATGTTCTCAATCAAGTTAACTTGGCTTTCGGTATATGTTGTTGGGCTTAAATCAAACACTAAGAGCACCGCAAACACTTCTTCATCTATATCCCTAACAGGAACGCCGCAAAAAGACTTATAGGCATCTATTCCTGTTGCAGAGGCGGATTCGCCACCAGCATAACCACTCAAATAGACCGTGCGATTTTCGTTATGCACATACTCACAAAAACAGCTAATTCTGCTCTTATGTTGGTTACACGATATGTTTGAGGAGCTCCACACACTCTCAGAACCAGAGCAACTCAAATCAGAGATCATGATGATGCCCGCATTCGATGCGTCCATTATGTCTCGTATGTTATCCAATATAGATACCCAAGTATCGACATCGATATTTCTTTGCATCCCTTCAGAAGAGAACTTATCAAAAAGCATTAATATTTACTTAGTATCAGACGGTTAAACTTAATCGAATATTCATTAGTATACGTTGTAACAAAAACCCCAAGAGCGATGTTCTAGGGCGGTTATTACCTAGTACTAAGCTGCAACCAAGCACTAAGTAACAACCAACCCCAATCGTGCATCTCAATTTTCTAGTTCAGTGGCATCGTTCGCAGAGGCCCAAATTTCTGAGCGTCGATTCTTGGCTCTACCCTCTGCGGTTGAGTTAGAGGCAATAGGTTCACTTTCACCAAATGAACGAATAACAAGACGGTTTTTCTCGACACCATCGGCCATTAAGCCATCCGACGTCGTAAGCGCTCTTTGTAGGCCGAGCGCTTGGTTATAACCTTCTTCGCCTGTACTGTCGGTGTGGCCATCCACCGTAATTGAACTGCCGTTAGTCTTTAACTCACCAGCTAATTGACTCAATGCTTTGCTGCCCATCGGCGTTAAGTTGTGTTGATCAAAACCAAAATGAAGACGGGCCAACAACCCTTGACGCTCTTGATTACTGATCCAAGTCTTACATCCCGATTGATTCATCCCCAGATTAGATTGACTGGCCAAAGTTTGCTTCAACTCGTTGCTATCAGAAGGCTGCTCTATTTGTAGAAAGCTCTGTCTATGCTGTGCGATGCCGACGACATCATCAACTCTTACACTATGCTGATATTCACTGGATGCCGTGTCGCAATAAACGTTGATACCTTCTTCCGCATTAGCGATAAAACTAAGTTGCAATGTCGATAGGACGATTGAACTGATCATTAACTTTTTCATATTTTCCTCTAGTACAACTTAGTGATTCCGCTTGTTTTTGAGCCTTTACGGATGAGTTCTTCTATCTTTTCAATCAATTCATCTAGGTTAGATACATCGATAATGTCTTCATTTGGATCGACAACACAGTCTTGAAATCCACTCTGTTGGGACGCTCGAAAATCGATACCAATAACACCTATGTATAAGCCCGGTATCTCTTCTCTTGCTTTGTCACACATACCTCTGTCGACTAACCCTCTGAGGATGCCGTTATCAGGACTTTCCTGCCCATCACTTAAAATGAGCAGCATCTTGATTTTTTTGTTATAAGCCTGCTGTTCGTCTTGATCGGAACTGTTCGGGTCACCGTCATGGAGAACTTGAGAACCTCTCAAAATGCCTTGAAAAGCAGCCGTACCACCATCTGCCCACATCGAATTAATCGGATTCAAGTCTGAAAGCTTGTTCGATAGGCGAATGTTGGAAAACTGCGATGAATCGGAAGAACCATGCGCGTTAAATAGACGAGTTCCACTCACACCATAGAAATCAGGCTGTAACCCCGACTTATCAGTAAACATCGTCGAGACTGAACTCGGGAAATCAACGTAGTTGTAGACATCTGCAACCAAGTAATTATCTTGATTAATCACATCCTTGATACGTTTGGCGTACTTTTGATTGTCCGATTTTGGGTTTGGGCAATATGATTTCCAGTACGCACAATCAAGCACATAATCTTGCGAATAGGTACGCCAGTAATCCCAGTTAACATCGTTGTAAGAATAAGGCGATACGTTGGTTTTATAGTTATCTTTGTAGCTCAATTGGCTTGTCGCGTTGGCTCTATTACCCGAGACGATTTCCCTCGTTCGAACGTTAAATGGCACAAAGCCAACTCGGTTAAGCAGCTTGTCTCCGGTGGTATCTTCTCCGGGCTCATCACAAACGTATTTCCACTCTCCATCGACATAGTCTTGGTTAATCGACGTACAAAGGATCTTGTTTGATATTTCATCGATGGCGGTTTTCAAATCGTCGATTTTTCTGTTTCGATTTGAACCCCATCTGTCGTTCATTGAACCGGAAAAGTCCGACACAAAAACAATGTCGATGTTGTTATCACCAAGATACACCGGGTACTTTCTCGCTAACGAACGGCCCGCCAGGTCTTGCTGCTCATCAAAAGACGGGATAAAGCTACTCGCAAACCAAGAGTCGTGTGTCGTCTTGGCATTCACTGTGTATTGGATGTATTCAAGAACCCCAGCACCCTCGTCTTCCGCTTGGTGGAAACGGTCTGCAGAAAGGTTGGTTGATTTGATGTCTCGAACATAGTTTTCGACATACTTGGTCGCCAATCCACGGGCCTGATCCGGTTGATCTTCAATAGTCACTGCTATGGCTGCAGCCTCTGCGGAATCTCGTAATCGACTGGTCTCTTGAACATAACGTGTGCCTTCAACCGCCCAAAAGGTCATGCCCATGATTGGAACAAGCAATAAGCCCATCCACACCGCGGCAACCCCTTGTTGTCTTTGGAGACTGATATGCTGGCGATTGATTTGACGCCCATGCTGCATTTTCATTTCATTATCTCCCTGGCATTATTGAAGAAGAGCCAATCTTAACCGTGGTACTGCTACCACCGTTGAAGAAGGGTTTGAACCAAGAGCTTTCCTCTTCACAAAGACTGATTCGGTACAATGGATACACAACCCCCTTTTCTACAGGCGCTAGATCCGCATGCTCGAGAATCGAATCGGTTTGGCAATTTAAGCTTCGATACTTGCTGGTTGAGAATTCAGCGACATTCGTTTTATTGGTCAACGCTTCAATCTTGATGGCCACATTGTCTACTGGTGTATTGAGCATTCGGCTTGCTACTTTCGTCATGTCTTCTAACTCTGCGTTGGTCACAGATAGGTTCGTTCCTGCCAACACATCGGCTTCAAAATAACGAGTACGCTCTTTGATAACATTGACTAAGGCAAAGCTGGATCGATCAAGCTTGGCACGTGCGAGCAATTGATAGCTCAAGTCAGCCCCAAAGAGATAAACGCCCCATAAGGCCACAAGAATGAAAACTAACTCAATGGTGTACGAGCCTTGCTGGCGTCTTTTGGAAAGCACGCATTGCTTACGGAGCATCATCTTTCCACCCCTCGTGCTCTAAGTTCAAAACCATGGTGCGTGAGATATCTCTGTCAACGGCACCGGTCAGTTTAATTACGGGTGTGTAGCGGTAAGTCACTGTAATTTCTGCCAAGTCATAGTTGAAGTTCAAGCCTTGATCTGAGTGTCCCCTGTTCGCGATAAAGTCGTCATAGGTTTTGAAGTACTGACCCGCGATAGAAAAACGAGAGCTATCAATTAAGAAACTCCACAGGTTGTCATCGTCTTCAATTAACGACCTAAACTTATTCTCGTACTGTTCGTTGATCCCTTTACCTTCATAGATTTTGGTATTCCTGATAGTTTCTCTCAGCGAATACTCGGTCATGTTCACAACGTAGATTTGGTAACTCGATTCGAAGATCGCAAAGGTGGCAAAAAACAGAACAAGCGCACCTAATACAAACTCAATCGCCGTCACGCCCTTCTGCTTGTTAAGACGCTTCATCATTAACTCCCAATTGAGTCAATTCAGCAGCGATGTTCTGAATCTCTTCTGCTGAGAAGTCACCTTTGAGCAACTTTTTGGCCGAGTCAATTTGCTGAGTTTTCATCAGAGCAATAGCCAGATTAGCTTTAACGGTTTTATTCGCTGGGTCTTCTTTTAAAACCGGATCCAATGTTTGAATCGCTTGTTGGTACTCGCCATTAGCCATTTGAATCATTGCGATGTTGTTCTTAACGACGACATCGTCATAACCGCGTAAACGTGCTTGGTTGAGCTCTTGTTGTGCTTCATCGTATTTCCCAACTTTGGTGTAAGACACACCAAGCAAGACGTGAATTTGCCCTGTTCTATTTCCTGCCTCGATAGAAGTTACATACGCAGCAATCGCACTTTCAATGTCATTTTTTGCATCAAACACTTGCCCTTCTAACTGATACAAGTTGGGATTTTTAACCCCCTCTTTTTGCAAGTGTTGAACATAGAAGTCAGCCGATTCGATATCTCCTTTGTGGAAATATGCCCAAGCCAGTTTCTCTTTCACCTCTGGATCTTCGAAGCCTTGCTCTAGCTGGGATTTGTAATAACTAATCAAGCCATCATAGTTCTTCACTTTTTCCATGCTAGTGACGTCAGCGAGCTGCAAGTCTTGTTGTGACGGTGCCGATTGACACCCCGCCAACACACTCAACGTGAGCAAAATGAAACCGATACGTTTTCCAATCATTAGTAATTCTCCCTAGATGCTCAATGTCATTTGCATGATGCTCGGCGCGAGAATCAGGATAACGATCGGGAACATGATGAAGAGGATCAAAGGCACACTCATCTTGGCAGAGAGCTTACCCACCTTTTCCTCGACCGTAAGAATCTGGACTTTTCGCATGTCTTCAGCGAGATCACTTAACACACTCGCCACAGATGTTCCGTATTGCAGGTTTTGGATAATCGTCAACACAAAGCTTCGTACTGGTGGCGTTGGGATGCGTTCACTCAGATCATTGAGCGCCTTTTCCAGCCCGTGTATTTTCGCCGAGTCCGATGTGCGCTTAATTTGGTAACAAAGGTCTGAGTCAAACTCAGCCAACTCTATTCCCAAATAGACCAATGCGGCTTCAATCGTCATACCGGTTTGCACACATACCGACATCATGTCGAGTAAATACGGCAGTTGAGCTGAGGTTCTACTGATCAACATCTTGCGTCGCATTTGAAGCAAGGTATCTGGCACGACGATGACGGCAATCAGCGAGAAAATAACGATGAGCAACTTGTTAGTTGATGTCATATCCCCCAACAGCACCAACCCTGAAATCAACGCCAATACCAATAACTTGGCAGGGAAATAAAATTTCGCCCATTCGGTGTTGTAATAGCCCGCCTCGATCATCTTTTGCTCGAGCTCGTGTCGATGCTCTTTACCAAAACGAACAAAAAATCGGTTTACACGCGAAGGTGCACGAACAGCATCGTCTCCAATATAGAGCGCAACTTTCTTATGTCGTTGCTCTTTACGAATCGAATCGACAATTAGAAAGAGTAACGAAAAGAACAGCACAATAAGGGAGGCCAGTAACATCATGCGCGTACTCCTCTTACTAATAACCAAACAATGAACAAACCAAAAAGCTCACTACCCAACACGTAAAACAATATGATTCTTCCCTCTGGGTCATAGAGAACAAAATCCACATTAGCGGGATTAACGTAGTTGAGAATAATCATAAAAATCAAAGGAATGGCTGCAACGATTTTGGCTGAAATTCGGGCTTCCGACGTCATCGCCATCTTCTTTTTCTCAAGTGTTCGAGAGTCAACCAAAACCCTAATCAGACGAGCTAACACGCCCTTTAGTTGCCCCCCGCGAGCGATGTTTGCCCTGATCGTCACGGTAAAGAACAGAAACTCTGGGTACGGGTAGTTTTTGCATGAGCGTTGAAGCACCACTTCTGGAGACTCACCTAGCTTCAGTCGCTCTCCCATTAGCTTGAACTCGCGTCCAATGGGGTTGTGCATCACATCACCCACATAACTGATGGCTTGCATTAAACTGTCACCCGCAGTGACGGCACTCATTAGGATATTCAACGCATCAGGGAACGTATTCTCAAAGTCTCGACGCCTTCTTGTGACCAGAAAACGATAGCCGAAAAAGGTAAACATCAAAGATGAACCCAGTACCAGCCAAGAATTGGTGATTGATAGTAGATCAGTAACGATGTACCAAGACGCGATAAGACTGCCCGTTATATATAAGGCGATGTACAACGACGATCTCGGGCCCAACACCATTAATGTTGGTGAGATGGAATCTTTGAATTTTTGCCAGCCTTGCTTGCGCACCAATGACTTCACGTTAATCGCATTAAAGTTTTCAGCTTCCGCTTCTTCGATATTGAAAAATTGGTAGACCTTTTTGACCTTTGAATCTCGGATCAAAAGCAGCACAAACGCAAATAGGATTAATGAAATCCAAAGCATACTATGCCCCCTTAAACGCGGCGATCAGCTCATCATAGAGCCCGAAAAATTGCGCTTTTTTCACAAGCTCAGATCGTTGCATAATGCCGTCGGTGACGAATTCGCCTTTAACAGTTTCTCCGTAATGCGCATCGTCATAACGAAAGCGATAAATCTCTTCCATCACCACGCTCTCACCTTCAAGGCCCACGATTTCAGAGATGCTCGTGATCTTACGAGACCCATCGCGTAGCCTGTTAACCTGAACAATCATCTGAACGGCACTGACGATCGTTCTTCGAATCGCATCCAGAGGCTGATTTAAGTTCGCCATCATCACCATAGACTCAACACGAGCAATCGCATCGCGCGGCGTGTTGGCGTGCAATGTAGACATCGAACCATCGTGACCCGTATTCATGGCTTGCAGCATTTCAAACGCTTCAGAGCCCCTGCACTCACCAAGAATGATGCGGTCTGGACGCATACGAAGCGCATTGATAACCAACTCTCGCTGCGTTACTGCTCCGGTTTGTTCAACGCTTGAGGTACGTGTTTCCAGTCGAACCAAGTTAGGTTGTTGCAGGCGCAATTCAGCCGCATCTTCAATGGTGACGATGCGTTCATCTTCAGCAATGTATTGAGACAGCGCGTTGAGCAACGTGGTTTTACCTGAACCGGTACCGCCAGAGATCAATACATTAATTCGACAGCGCGAAGCAATCATCAGCACTCGCGCCATGTCTGGAGACATCGACCCGAAACCAATCAAATCTTCAAAGCCAATCTTCTGCTCTCTGAACTTACGAATAGAGATAGATGTGCCATCCAATGAAATAGGCGGAATCACAATATTCACACGACTACCATCTTCAAGCCTGGCATCGACTGTTGGAGAAAGCTCATCCACTCGTCTTCCAACACGTGAAGCAATACGCTTTGCTATGGCTAACAACTGCTCTTCATTCACAAACGAAACTTCGGATTTTTTGACCTTGCCGTGTCGTTCGAAAAAGATGTTGTTTGGCCCATTCACCATGATGTCGGAAATGGATTGATCTTCGACCAAAGGCTGCAAAGGCCCCAAACCAAACAGTTCATCGATTAAGCTTTTCACCAAGCCTGACTTCATCATCGACGTGATCGGTCTTTGGTAGCTATTAGCTAACAGGTCAACGGCCGCTTGTATCTGAGATTCAAGGTCTCGACGGCTCATTTTCTGAACCGCTTCTGCATCTAGGGCTTCAAATATCTGACCACGAAATGCGAGGTATAAGTCTTTGTTAGAACTCATTTAGCACGCACCTTTTTCAACCAAGAATTCATGCCCTTCTGATCCATAGGTTGACCATTAATCAGCTTCACCAATTGCTCCATAGAACGACTGATATGGCGGTCATGCTTGTGCCCGCGTTTACCATCAATAATGATGTGCGCTAACGCTTTACAGTAGTCGACTTCGAGATCAACCTCTGCGCCTAAATACTTAGTCAGATCGGGCTTTTGTAAAACGTAAGCGTTTTCCGGACGATGGTAGTTCACCACGGTAATCACACGAGTACGCGATGATAACGAAAGCTGCAAGTTGGAGACTTTTTCAAACAGTCGTTTTGCACTTCTTACTGAAGACACTGACGCATCCAACACCAACACAACCACATCAAAGTTTTCTACCAAGAGTTGAGGTTCAACTTTGAAATCCACGCAACCCGAAAAGTCTTCAATAATGAAATTGGTGTTACGCGCTAACAGGTCACACAAGGTTTGGTTGTAATTAAGAACATCGGTTTGACTCATGTCGCCATCAATCGCTAACAGACGTAAATTCTTACGAGCGTTGATTAGGTAACTCAACGCCCCTTCTTCATCCATTTCATGCAATGGTGCGGTGAACTCGTCAATGGTTCTCGGCTTAAAGTCTTTTAGGCCGAGCAAGACATCAAGGTTGGTATCCGCATATTGATGATCGACGAGAATCGTGTCCGAGCCTTGTGTCGATAATAGTGAGCTCAACTCGGTTGATAGAAACGATGCACCCACGCCGCCTTTTGAACCGACAATCGCGACTCGTTTTGCTTTACGTTTTTGGCTCACACCAGAGAAAGTCTTAAGGTTCTTACTAACGTGGTTCAAGAAGTCAGCAAATTCCTGCTTATTCACTGGCCAGAACACGTAGTAAAAACCCATATCTTTAAGCGAACGAAGCGTAGAAATCGCATCCTCTTTACCAATCACAACCACCCCTTTATGCGTGGGTAGTTTGCTGGCAAAAGATTTAGCGTCTTCAACCACATTGGTCGATTCATTAAGCTCTAGAATCACAATGTGGCTGCTTTGTTGCTCTGTCAGTTTGGTTAAACCGGCTTTGGCTTTGACACAAGCAGGATCATTCCATCCTTCAAATCGAAAGACTTCTTGAACAAGGTCTAAACACTCTTGAGATTGATAGAACAATGTACATCCGGCAACACCTGTCGCTCCGGTCTGAACTGGCTTGGCCTTGGTTGTTAATGCTTTCGTTAGGTCAAACATTATTGCTCTCCTACCAAACGAGACTTGTAAGCCACTTGCTTCAAACGCATCGATTCAGCAAAGCAATCTTGCTGCCTCAACCGAACGTGAATCTGCGCTGGTTTGCATTCTTGAGTCTTCAAACGCGTTAACGTCACCTGAATATTGAGATCAGTAGGCAACAATTGAGCGCTTCGATACGTCACTCTTTGTGGCGCGATAAGGTGTGAAGGATATTGTTTAAAGATCGCCTGCAACATCTGTTTGGTGCGGGGAGATTTGTAATCCACGACATAGGTCGCTTCTTTGTCCATCGACTCAATATCTTGAATTAAAGCAGTAATCTGTTTGGTCGTTTCAGCGCGGTTTTTCATCGCAAACTCAAAACTGTGGTGCTCTTTGTACACCAAGGCTTCAGAACCCTGTCCGACAAAGTATTGCTCAGAGGCGCAGCCGAAAAGTGACGTGGTAAATAACGCCATCAATAATAATTTCTTCATTGGATAAACCCTCCTTGCGACAACAGGCGAATCGTTGCATCAGATGACGTCACCGACTTGCCATCCCATTCGACGTTAAGCCAACGCGCCAATGTAGAGGTCTTTTTGATGTAAGGCAGCTGAATGTCTTTCGGCTTAATTGGCTCGACGAGATTCACGGTAGCAACGATGATCAGCTCAGTTCGCTTTCTTTCTGTGGTTGCTTTTCTGAATGCAGCACCAAGTACAGGAATATCGCCAACGAAAGGGATTTTTTGCATTTTTTCCAAATCAGCACTGCTCATCAAGCCACCAAGAACGAAGCTGTCGCCATCGGCAAGTTCAACGGTTGTCATGGCACGTCGTGAAGCCAATTGTGGGACTTTGATTCCTGCCGCTTCAACATAACCTTCGACTTCGCTCACTTCAGGCGCTAATTGCATGCGGATCTTGTCTTGACTAAGCACTTTCGCCGTTAGGTCGAGTTTGATGCCGAACTCTTTGAAGGAAATGTTCACATTGTTACTGGTAGTAACGATAACGGGCACTTCGCCTCCCACAAGGAAACTTGCAGACTCACCGGATAACACGGTTAAGTTAGGTTCAGCCAGAACTTCAGCAATCTGATCATTGCCTAACGCTGTGATTAACGTGCTCAGGTTTGCCGCATCGAACTGGTCGAAAACAAATTCACCAACACTTGAGCCCACAGAACTCCAATCAACACCAACGGTTTGTCCAAACGATTCCGTTACCTGAGCAACTGAGATTTTGACGTTCACCTGTTGAGTGGTCGCAACTTCAATACGTTCGATGATCCCTTCCCACGTCATATTGCGGGCAAATACCATGCTTTCGGGTTCTTCGTAATTTGAGCTGTCAGATTTAAATTCTAGCTTCTGAGTTTTTTCCCATTTCTCGGTTTTTTCTCGTCCCAATAGAGTCGCTACCAAACGATAGATGTCGTCACGAGTCGCTTCGGAATCAACAAGGCCACTGACAGCGACTTGCTCTCCTACAGACTGAACCTTGACCTTAGCGTCAGGGAAATGAAATTTGAGTTGGCGTCTAATATCCGTCAGATCCAAATCGACAATAATACGATCGGACAGCAACACCTCATCGTCAATTCCATAGACAATTAAACGTGATTGCCCAATGCTATTGGCGAAGACTACCAAGGTGTTGTCGTTGATCACTTTGTAGTCAACGATATCAGGGTTATTGATGAACACTTGACCAATCGGGCTTTTGAATTTGATGTGCTGACCATCGTTGAGCGTAATGGAACGATCGGCAGCAAAAGTGTTTGTTATAGAAAGTAAGCCAATCAACGCTGCTAAGATGGAAACACGCAGTGCTTGTTTGATTCGGTGATGGATCATCATTACAACGCCTCTCTAGAGTTATTCTCATTACCACGTAGCTCAGCAATACCGGTATAGTTATCGATAATGTTGCGTACCTCCGCGACCTCAGGTTGCGTATAGGTTTGGCTTCGATAAATTTCGATGTGCATTGTGCGTTGTGCTAGCGCGAGTTTTGGTAATTCATCAGGCTTAACTTCGATGACCACCGTAGTCAAACCGTCCTCTTTACTCGGCGCTCGAGCGGTAATTGAACTGTCGCCAGTTTCGTCATTTCCGATGTTGAGGACTTTGACATTTTTAAGAAACATCGAGGCCTTCACCCCTCGAAAGCGCTTTGGTTTATCGATATTTCCAGCCAAGTTGGCATTAGGAGAACTCACTGTGAGAATATCGATGTACGAACCTGGTCGGATGTAATCGTTGATTAGGTTTTTATCACTGACTTTAAGTGGGTATAACGTCATGCCTTCTGTTATCAAAAGATCTACATATCCTGGCTGTCCTGGTGTCACTTGATATTCAGGCAGTACCACCTCACTGGCGTTAAGGTCGCGATTTAACAAAGTGGAAGGAGCAAAGCTGATTTGAGCGTCTTCTCTAACACCCAGCGTTAAAGCTTCACTTAAAGGAAGCTGTTGTTTGACGACACCTTGTGCGTCGATTGCACGCCCTTTTTCGTAGGCTTTGGTGGTCATCCAAACGGCAACATGTTCTTCATTTTTTTCAATGATCGTTTCAGCCGCTACTTTCGGTTGGGGCTCACTCTTGAACAGGTCGATAACGCCTAGCGCACCCACGATTAAGGCAGCAATGGCCACAAGTAATACCAGTCGGGATCTCATAATGTGCTCATTTTTTGGAGGTTCATATATGTGGCGTAGATTGAGTTAAAATTACTAAGTAAAATCCAATGCTAATTGCTATTCCATATGGAATACCCTCTTGGTTATGGGCATTTCCTCTTATTAATTTTTTACTTATTAGATAAGTAAGCGCTAAAATACCACCAGCAAAAGCCGTCAGAATATACGCCAATAATAAGTCATCAACAGGGATGGCAAGAGACAAAATAACGACGTATTTAATATCACCCGCTCCAATCCAAATCAGCTTATAAAGAATAAGTCCTCCACCTAACATCAGTAAAAAACTCATAATTTGGATATCTAATGGGGATATGAAACACTGCAAGAAGAGTAGTACGAGCAAGGCGTAATTTTGTATCTTACGATAGAGAAAATCAGTAGCCGACACATATATACTCAATATTGCCAAAGTCACTAAATACAATTCATGACTAAAAATTGGAAATACCACCTAAGTTTGGTTAAAACAAATCTTATTTTACATCGTAAATTAACCAAGCCAGACCAATGTAAACACAGGTCTGGCATGAATATCTCTCGATATCTTCTACATTAGCCAATAAGGCTTGATGTTAGCTGCTAGCAGTATCAATAGCCGTAGCTACATCTTCAAAAGCACCTTCTAGCTTACCAATGAAGCCATCAGCACCTACCGCTGTAGTTACTAGCACAGCCATTGCAACAGCAATAAGACCATATTCGATCGCAGTTACGCCGCGCTCATCGTTCTTGAATTGTGATAAAAACATGCTTGTTTTCACGTATAGCTTAGTAATCATTATTTGTTCCTATAAGGGCTGTTGAAAATTCGTCGCCATTATAATTAGCCCACCCACTCTGGGGAAAATACCCCCTATCGACTTTATCAATAGGTAGAGCGAAAATTGATCAAAATAAAAACACTAAAATTAAAAGAAAACGTAACAAATCTTTTATCAACAATGAGTTACAGTTAAAATCACTGTCGGAAATCTATATTAATTTAAATTTATAAACTTGAAAAAGTAAGATGCAGCTCAATCTTTTTTGTTATATACAACTTATATAACCTTTAGATATAACCCAATTGATAATTTATTAGGCTTTATTATTCATTATAAAACCTGTTGAAATACAAGTATCATCACGCTATTGTTCTTCGAATCAACAAACAATAATAAATATAATTTCTTTGTGTCAAAGGTTAGTCGAATCATGAAACTACATTTCGAAAATATTGTTTCGTTCATAGCAGTAGTTGAAGAAGGTTCATTTAGCTCTGCTGCACGCAAGCTTGGAAAATCACAGTCAACAGTTAGCACAGCTGTTCAAAATCTTGAGTCAGACTTAGGTTTCAACGTATTTAATAGAGAGCACTCTAAAGTCTGGTTAACAGAGAAAGGGGAACGCCTATTCCAATTATCTTTACCTGTGGTATCAAAATATCGGGAATTAATCACCGTTGCCCAGCAGATGAATATATCTGACCAGATAGTTTACCGCGTGGGTATCGATCCATTGGTGTTCAATAAAAACGTAAAGAAGACACTACTAGCATTCTCGGAAGCATTCCCGAATGTCGACTTACTTGTAGTGACGAAACCCAGCTTTGTGTTAGGTAACTATATAAACGAAGGGAAGATAGACCTAGCGTTGGGTAACCCGTACCACAAGACCAATTACGACTTCAATATCGAGGAGCTATTCCACGTTAACTGCTGGTGGGTGGCTCATGAAGACTTAGTCACCTTAAAGTCTCAAGCATCGTCACAGCGAGTGCTATTAATGGACGGGTGTGAAGAGCTGCTTAACTTGTCTAACATCGCAGCATATAACCTATGGCGGCTGGATGATTTAGGAACCATCATCGATTTATGTAAAGCTCAAAAAGGCATCGCTTTTGTACCAGGGTTTCTTATTGAAGGTAATATCAAAGAACATAAACTTAAGGTTATTACCGATCACCCTGACTTTTTTGGTAAACGAGTTATTGCATCACTTTTCTGGCAAATACATTCTGACTTTAGCTTGTTTAATCAGTGGATCAAAAAGGAGCTACAAACCAGTACTCAATATAAACAAACATTTGTTGCTGATTTAGCTCAATAACGTTCTCTTAAAATCTGGAAATCACATTCTGGTACATTAGCCAGCTTCGGAGTTAATACGAGTAAAGCCATACATCTTGATATAGTTCCGAAACAATCCATAGATAATAAATATAATTGACGTCGTTATATTTTGTTTATTCTATAGCTCATCAATCAAAACTTAACGACAGCTATAACCTTTCATTGCTTCGATTTAATTGATAGAAACAACTTCAGAGTATTTATCGCTTTACTCGTCATTTGTTGATCGCGAAATCTAGATTTAAGTGCTTGGTAGTAAATCTACGAGAGTGATTGTCGAGCGGTCGTCTACAAGCTCACTACGGGGTTATTTAGGGTAATACCCGCATCTTGCCACTCTGGGGCGACTTAGCTTTCGGTTAACCTCATACAAACGATGTTGATGAGTAGAAGAAAGGCTGATGATGGTGACTACACTCACCCCCAAATTGCAGAGACACACGAAGTCTCATTAAGTCTACAACGCCGGCTGGCAAGACATACAGGGCTTATAAGAGCTGGCAGATTGTATAGGAGTTATGAGAGGAATTACAGGCACAAAAAAGCCCACACTAGGTGGGCTTTCTGCTTGTTCATAAAGAACGAATTTGGTGCCCGCTACTGGACTCGAACCAGTGACACCTTGCATGTCATGCAAGTACTCTAACCAACTGAGCTAAGCGGGCGATGTTCTAATTTCTTATTACTACCATTGTGACAAACTCAATAGTTATGCAATAACAACTAAACAAGGAATGGTGCGTCCGAGTGAACTCGAATCACCGACCCCCGCCATGTCAAGGCGGTACTCTAACCAACTGAGCTACGGACGCATTCCTTTAGAACGAGGAAGATATTAACGACTGATTTATTGCGGCGCAAGTAGAAATTACACTTGAATCAACCGTTTGCTCTTATTCGCACCAATACGTTGAATTTTTAGACGTGAAACGTAAATAAAGTTGAGTTACATCACACTAAGTATTGAGTGTTGCTTTACGTTATTCCTCATCTACATCGAATACAACGTTGTAGTTTTCGGTATAGGTACAGTTAGGCTGGCGGCTACAAGTGAAGAATCGTCGGCCTTTGTAATCGCCTTGGCTTGCCAGTTTAATGATCATCGGGCTACCACATTTCTTACAAAATCGAACTTCTTTGGATGGTTCGATTAAATCAATGTGCGCTGCAAGTAACCTCTTCAAACGACTTACTTGGTAGCTGTGTTTAATCGAAGCACCAATCAAAGGTAAACCTGCCGATTTACAGACGTGAATCAGTAGCTTTTCGCGGTCGACCTTCCCTTTATTGAGCTCTTTACCGTTATCGAGTTCGATGATCACACGGGGTTCTAACGTTCGTGGGTCGCAGACGACAAAATCAAAGTAACTACGAGAGATCTTGTTGTTGGCGATAAACCAATTCTTCTTGTTGTTCGTCTTAGCAGGAACAAGTACGTTCGACATGCTGACTTTGGCAAACACTTCCCCATGGTTACCCACAGCGGATTTAAGCGCATTATAGAATGTCGCCTGTTGCGCCGACATCAACGCCCCTTTCTTCTGATAAGCATGGTCTTTGGTGTCATCATGTTTCACCACATACTTTTGAATAAAGTAAAAGAATACAACCAGAACAATTACAACGATAAAGATATTAGTCATTTTCCAACACAATCAAGTCTGTATAGGGATTAAGAGAGTGGCTAGCGTATGTAGAAAAGCATCACCTGGCAAGCAAAAGAGCGAGAGTTACCAACCAGAATCACGACCTTTGAGCGCTGCAATCACCGAGAGCTCGCTCCCACGCTAGACACATCTCTCCTATTTGATATTCAAATCATCAATTACACTCTAGATTGATTTAGATCAATTTACCTTAACTTGTGATCAACTAGTCTGAAAAACGTTAGGCAAATGTTAATAGGGAAATTGATATGGAACTCAAACAAGACCCAAGATGTTATACCGATGTATGTGTAGACGGTAAGTGGTTCCACTATGACCACTGCGGAACTCGAGCTTACATGTTAAAAGGTGGCGCTTCCGCTGTTATTGAACTAGCAAGAGAACCTTCTACAGAGGGCGAACTGGTTGAAATGCTGCAAGGCGTCGCAAAGTAAGTTAATACGTTCATCTATCACTGATACCAAAATTATCGCCTAGAAGTCATTCTTATCTAACCACGATCAGAATGGCTTTTTATTCCCAGATTAGAGATTAACTTTCAGCGATAACCACGCGGTTTCTACCTGCCTCTTTGGCTTGATACAGAGCATCGTCAGCAGCTTTAAGCGACTTCTTATAGGTTCCATTGTTAACTTGCTCTTGAGCGATGTTAATAGTGGCACCAATTGAACAGGTAAGACTCAACGTTCCAGCATGAGTATCAATGGGATGCTGGGCGATGGCTAGCCTGATGGTTTCTAGTTGTTGTTCTGGATCTTGAGAGCCTGAAAATAACAGAACGAACTCTTCCCCGCCCCAACGTGCAACAACATCATTTTTAAGTACTACCTGACCTAAACGCTTAGCCACTTCCACCAGCACTTGATCACCAACATCATGCCCGTAGGTGTCATTCACTTTCTTAAAGAAATCGAGGTCTAGAATCGCCAAACTCATTCCAAATTGGGTGTGACCGAATGGCATAGGTTGAGCTAGTAATTGTTCGAGATAACGCCTATTGAACAAGCCGGTAAGCTCACAAGTCGTTGATTGGGTTAACAAGGCGCTGTTCTTTTTTTGGATTGAACGCAATCGAATCATCAATAACAGTGCGCTAATACCCACCATAATGATCAATGCGACAACGATTCGATTCCTAAGCTGCTGCTTCTGCAGTAACAACTCATTCAGGTCTTTTTCCGTGTTGAGTAATTCGTTTTCTTTCGCGAGTGTCGCAGTCGCAAAGTCTTGTTCTAAAAGAAAGATATCACTCTGGCGCTTGTCAAAAAGCAGCGCTTTATTAGCTTTATAATATAGCTTGTAATAGTGTAATGCCTTATCAAGATTACCTTTTGATTCGTAATATTGAGCCAGCCTTTTTAATCCGAGTACCTTCCAATTTCGGCTGCCCACAACTTCAAAAATGTCGAACGCGCGTTGAAAATCTGCCAGGGTATCATCATCTTTATTCAGTCCGACTTTCGCCAACGCTCGGTTGAGGTAACACTGCCCATGTTGAAGCGTGTATTTCTCGACCCCAGGATAATGAATGCATCGATTCGTCACATTGAGTGCTGATTGGAATTCCCCTTCCGCAAGCAATACATCACTGTATGTTCTGAGCAATAGAACCTTGTATCGCGTACTTACTCTCTCACTATTCAGCTGCTTCGCTTTGTTATAAGCAATACGACCTTTTACGAGATCGCCACTGCTTAAATAGGTGAAGGCTTCGTTAATGTAGAGGATACCAATGGCCTCATCTTCGAGTAATCCGCTTTGATAATAGAGTTTTTTGGCTTTCTCAATGATCTTGAGTGCTTTCGGCCAATCTTCCAAATAGATGTAAAGCAATGCCATGTTAGACATGAGCTTGCTGTTATAAATATGCTTTGGGTACTTTTTCCCAAGTTGTATCCCTTGATGGAAAAAGTATTGAGCATCTTGTAGGTCGTTACGAACGTTATTGATGGCGCCCGCCGTATTATAGGCTTTGACCAACAGTTCTTCGTATCTTATGGACTCAGCTATATCGATTGCGGAACGAATTTGAACTTCAGAGGCAGCGAGTTCACCTTCTTTCAAATTCTCGATGGATAATTCAACAAGCGACTGGGCTTTCAACCACAACAAATCTTTGTGGTCAGCCAATTCTTTAAGCTGTTGAATGTATCTCATGACGGCTTCTGTATCTTGCTGATGATGGGCGACATTTGACAGAATCATCAGACGGTAAGCTTGGTAAATAGCTGAAGGTTTTGCAGGTGAAGTTTCTGCAAGCTCAGTAAGCTTTTGTTGCGCGAGAAGTGGATCACCGCGAGATAGCTCAAGCAGTTTGATTAACTGGAGCCCATATGCGGACTTAGCCAATTCGTTTTCTGGGGTGTAAGCAGCAGTGTTCGTTGATTGCGCATGACTTAGGTCGTCGTCCTGCAATGGGTACAACAAATAAAGCCCGAGTACGGCACTCATTGTCACAACGAGTAGAAAGGATCCTAAAACGTTGTTTTTATTCATGTATCAAGGCCGTTCCAAATTGAATTCTCATATCACTGCTGTTTATCTATATTAGAAACGCATTATACCCGAGCCCTAGACAGATTAAAATGTTGCCAGCTCGACGATATAAATAAGATTTTTCTAATTAAATAGCATAATCAGGCAACTTTCTTGATTTAACACAGGCATTCATCTCGCACATTGGCGTTATAGTGATTTTCCTGTTCCTATAGCCGTGACTTCTGACGAACGAGCGGAAACATAATGAGAATTAACAATGACCCAAATTAATGAACAACGTCTAGTCGACCATTTCTGTGATCTTGTGAAAATCGATAGTGAATCACGCAACGAAAAAGCCATCGCTGAAGCGCTGGCTGAGCAGCTAGGCGAACTAGGCTTTGACGTACACAAACTGGCAGTTCCGGAAGAAGTATCGAACGGTTTCAACATCTACGCACGTTTAGATGGCACACTTCCAGGTAGCACAGTATTCAGCTGCCACATGGACACAGTAACGCCAGGTATCGGCATTGAGCCAATCATCGAAGACGGTATCATCCGTTCAAAAGGCAACACGATCCTAGGCGGTGACGATAAGTCTGGTATTGCGGCTATCATGGAAGCGGTTCGCGTAATCCAAGCTGAAGGCCAAGCACACAAAACGATTGAAATCGCATTCACCGTATTCGAAGAAGGCGGTCTATTCGGTTCTCTGAACTTCGATATGTCTTACATCCAATCTGAGCACGCTATTGTGCTAGATACAGGCGGTCCGATCGGTACTATCGTAAATGCAGCACCTGGCCAACAAAAAATCGTTGCGAAGATCAAAGGTCGCCCTGCTCACGCTGGTTTAGCACCAGAAGAAGGCATCAGTGCGATTCAAGTGGCAGCAGACGCTATCACTAAGATGAACCTGCTTCGTATCGATGAAGAAACAACAGCAAACGTGGGTATTGTTGAAGGCGGTCAAGCAACTAACATCGTAATGCCAGAGCTTAAAGTCGTGGCTGAGGCTCGCTCTCTAAACGGTGAAAAACTAACAGCACAAGTTGAACACATGATCTCGACATTCGAAGAAAGCGCGAAACAGTTCGGCGCTGAAGTAGAAATCGAATCGACTCGTGCTTACGACGCATTCGTTATTGCAGATGATCACCCGCATATTCTTTCTATCAAATCAGCATTTGAGAAGCTTGGCGTAACAGCGAACACTAAACGCACTGGCGGCGGTAGTGATGCAAACAACTTCAACGCGAAAGGCCTAACAACAGTTAACCTTTCTACTGGTATGGCGAAAGTTCACACCACTGAAGAGTACATTGCAGTGAAAGACATGGTCGCTATAACTGAGTTTGTTGTGGCTTATGTAACGCAATAATCGAATCCATTAGTTAGGTAGTCACTTCTATCTAGCACAATGAAAAAAGCCGAGACATCATCACGATGCTCGGCTTTTTGCTGTTTAGGTGAACATGGAAGGTCGAACCTAAAACCCCCTACGCTTCCAGAATTGGCCTTCGTCTTTTGCTACTAGGTCGAATGTCTTGTCGGCGATGATGTTGCCTTTTAGCTCAACCGTCATACGCCATTTTCCTAGTTTGTTCGAGACAGGTGCCCAGATAGTGTCACCTAAGTAGAAATCCCAATCATTGTTGCCGACATACTCTTCACCATCGAACGGTTCGAGCACTTCACCTTTGTCTGTGGTGATGTTCGGGTGATAAATGCAGTAACGAATCTTCTCACCTTTGGCTTTTTTTATATTCAGGATATAGCCAAACTCCACGTCGATTTCAGCATCAACGATGGTGGTGAACTCTTGGATTTTTGGAAGATCTTTAGATTTGGAATCCCATGTGGAATAGATACCATAAGAAGTCATGTCGACCACAACAGAGCGCTTTGCCATTTCAATCGTTACCTTGGAGTTGTTCTATTAATTTAATTCTATTTACCATACAGCCATGCAAGCAGAGGAAAAACGAGGCTATTCTTGCCAATCTTTCGCCATACGCTTAATCACCGATGGTTCGATGTCGTGAATAGTGCCATATTGCTCTCGGCAGACTTCGATAATCAATTCTGCTTTATATTTGCGTGCTAGTTGGCGGTAAGCCTTCATTTCCCAGTGCTTAATAAAGGTATTTGAGACCACGACATCAAAACCTTGCTTTAGACCATTTTCAGCCGTGTTTTGGCACCACTCATGTGCCTGTTGCAGCTGTCTAGGGTCAAAGTGATATTCACCTTGCTCATTCACATAATACATATCGGCTTCAACGTGTAACGCATCGTAGGTTTTGGCTTTTGTTGACTTGCCCGAACCAGGCAACCCTCGAATGAGTATTAACTTCATCTGTCACTTTACAGGCTAATTCGAAAGCTCAAGTTTATCTCAAATACTAACGAGTTTCTCTGATAACTGCCTTTGCTCAATATCCGAAAACCAAGTACTTACACTCGACTCAGACAACCACTGAATGCTATGAGACTCCCCTCTGTGCCCGTGGATTGCTTCTGATAGAAAACACAAATAATTTACATCTATCCATTTTGCATATCGACAAGCGTATCAAACTACTATAGATTTAGATGTATAGACGTCTACATATCTAGCTTAGGGAGAAAGCTGTGCCTATTCGCATTCCAGACCAATTGCCAGCATCCGATGTTCTTCGTGAAGAAAACATCTTCGTTATGCCGTTATCAAGAGCATCGACACAGGAAATTCGTCCACTTCGAGTCTTGATCCTCAACCTAATGCCGAAGAAGATTGAAACCGAAACTCAATTCTTACGCCTACTATCAAACAGCCCATTGCAAGTGGACGTAGAGCTGCTGCGCATTGATGACCGACCGAGCAAAAACACACCGACTGAACACCTTGATAACTTCTACCGCCAATTTGAAATGGTCAAAGGAAGAAACTTTGATGGATTGATCATCACTGGCGCGCCGCTTGGCTTGGTTCAATTTGAAGATGTTATCTACTGGGATCACCTGAAAACCATCATGGAATGGGCAAACAAGCACGTTACTTCAACGCTATACGTATGTTGGGCGGCTCAGGCTGGTTTGAAGTTATTGTATGATTTGCCAAAACGCACTCGTAAAGAGAAGCTGTCTGGTGTTTATAACCACGAGATACATAACCCATACCATCCTATTCTGCGTGGCTTCGACGATACATTTTTGGCACCGCACTCTCGCTATGCGGACTTCTCTCAAGAGTACTTAGCTGAACATACCGACCTTGATGTTCTTGCGACTTCTGATGTTGCGGGTGTATATCTAGCAGCGACCAAAGATAAACGAAACGTGTTTGTAACGGGCCACCCTGAATACGACTCCCATACACTTCACAATGAATACATTCGTGATTTAGGTGAAGGCATGGAGCCTGTTATTCCAATCAACTATTACCCGAACAACAATCCAGACAACAAGCCTGTTGCAAGCTGGCGTAGTCATGGCCACTTGTTATTCTCTAACTGGCTAAACTACTGCGTTTACCAACAAACGCCTTATGATCTGGAGCATTTCAGCGAAGACAACTTTACCAAAGACGATTAAGTTCTCTCTTCCGATTCACAAACACATAAAGCCGTGTTCAATAGGTTGTTGATAAGACTCCAAATTGGACGCGGTTTTTTTATGGTGGTTGAGTCGCATTCCATAATAGATTTACCACTTCAATGGGTTTGATTTCATATGATGGGTTGGTGTTCATAAGGAGCTTCACATGCCTGCCAAGCCGTCATTCTCAAATCCGATTTCGTTGCACCGCCCCCTTTCGTTATCAAGTTTGGTACTACTCACCTCGCTTTCGTTGGTCGGTTGCGTCTCTGTCACTGAAGGACCACCAAAAATTGAAAGCGATCCTATTGCGATGTCTGAATCTCGAATCGAATTAGGTTTGGGCTATATGGGACAAGGCAATATGGTAAGAGCGCGTGAAAATCTTGAGCTGGCTATCAAGCACGCACCTAGCTACTACCGTGCTCGACTTTCAATGGCGCATTACTACGAACAAGTGGGCGAAGTAGACGAAGCGAGAACCACTTACCGCAAAGCACTCAGTCTCGATTCTAGAAACGGTAATGTATTGAACAACTACGGTACATTTTTGTGTAAACAGGGCGAATACGAACAAGCCGACAAGTACTTCAATCGAGCCATCGACCAACCCTACTACTACTTGGTGTCTGCAAGTTATGAAAACGCGGCATTTTGCGCATTTAAGGCTGGCAATACTGACCAAGCGAAGTACTACTTCACTCGCGCCATTGACCATGACCCAAATCGAGTAAAGTCGATATTACAGCTTTCTAAAATCGAAGTAAGTGAAGCCGATTACAATGAGGCTCGACTTCGTTTATTCAAATTCCACCAGCGTTATGGCTATCAAATTCCATCACTTCAAATCTTGGTCGATCTCGAAAACAAAGCCGGGAACAGAGCCCTAGAGCAGAAATATCAGAGTAAGTTAGATGAGTTGCTTTCTGCTTAGCGAATATGCAAAACACAAAAAACGGGCTTGTTGCGTTAACAACAAGCCCGTTCATAATTTCGACTTAATATCTTAATTAAGTGCAGTCGTTACTTAAGCGCGATCCACTCTTGTCTTTGTTCATCGTCCATAAAGGTCCATGCGATAAAACGACTCACCTTCTGGCCTTGCGACATCTCGACAACTTTCACTTGTTTAGCTCGTAGCTTACCCAGCTCTGAACGAACCATATCGACGTTATCTTTCTTAGAGATCAATGTCGTAAACCACAAAACTTGAGTAGCAAAAAGCTGGCTCTCTCTCGCCATTTTCATGATGAAAGCAGCTTCGCCACCCGGGCACCAAAGCTCGGCTTTTTGACCACCAAAGTTTAAGGTTGGTTTATCTTGCTTAGTTGATTTATCTAACTTAACTGGCTTCTTATTCGTTTCTGGCTTAAATGACTGACCTGCCTTCTTAGCACGGTTCGCCGCTAGGTTATCCAGTTTACGTTGTGACCCCTTTTCCGCTTCTTCAAGGGAGCTGTGGAATGGAGGGTTACAAATAGTGACATCGTAACGTTCATTATCCTTAATCACGCCCTTAAAGATAGATTCAGAGTCAGCTTGTAGGCGAGCTCGGATCTTACCTTTTAGATTAACGTTGCTTTCCGCAATGAAGTTCGCTGTTTTGATGGAAACAGGATCAACATCTGTACCTGTGCAACGCCATTTGTATTCCGTGGTGCCAATGATTGGGTAGATACAGTTTGCACCAACACCAATATCTAATGCTTTCACAGACGCGTGGTTATATGGTTCGCCTTGGCCATCGCTATTAAGGATGTCGGCCACTCTGTGAATGTAGTCTGCACGCCCAGGAATTGGCGGGCACAAGTAACCAGCAGGAATATCCCAATGTTTAACGCCGTAGTGGTGTGCTAACAAAGCTTTGTTGAGCAGCTTAACGGCCAATGGATCAGAGAAGTTAATGGTGTCTTCTCCTACTGGGTTCTTGATCAGGTGCTCTTTTAGCTCAGGCAACGAGGCAACCAACAACTCAAAGTCATAACGACCAGTGTGCTGGTTTCTTGGGTGTAATCCACCTTGAGGTTTTTCAGAAGAACGTCTTTTCTGAGCTGCGTTCTTGTTAAAAGCCGTTTTATTAAAAGAACCCTTATTTGATGATCCTTTATTCGCGCCCTGCTTCCCTTTGCTATCTTTTGCAAAAGGTCGCTTTGCTTTGTTATTGCCCGTACCTTTCGGTGCACTACTCTTGCGGCTTTTATCTGATGTGTTCTTTGTAGAAATACGCTTGTCGCTGCTTGGCTTAGCTGTACTTGGCTTAACATCAGCTTGATTGTCTTTTGTTTTTGCTGATGAAGTACTGTTTTTCGACAGGCTTAGCGTCTTTCTATTTTGTGATTGGCTCATTGGGCTACTTCTTTAAATCTAAATACATCATGAATAAACGGGCATCCAACTCAAGTTGATGATATTCCGGTTCCATGTGACAGCATAGTTGGTAAAAGGCTTTGTCGTGCTCTTTCTCTTTGATATGCGCCAGTTCGTGTACCACCAGCATTCTAAGTAAAGGTTCTGGTGCATTTTTAAAAACACTGGCAATACGAATTTCATTCTTTGATTTGATCTTTCCACCGTGATTCTTCGCAACGTAAGAATGAAGACCTAACGCATTATTGATTAGGTGTATCTTGCCGTCGTAAATCACTTTGCTGATCGGTGGTGTTTTTTTCATGTAGCGATTTTTTATCTCAATCGCATAGTCAAACAGGGCTTTCTCGCTTTTTATTTCATGATTCTTTGGGTAGCGAGCTTCAAACCAAGGCACCAATTTACCCGACTCGACAAGTTGAGTCACAGGATCAAGAATGTGCTTAGGATAGCCTTGAATATAGCGTAAAGAAGGATGCATGCTGAAAGACCGTACAAGTTACACCACGACAATACGTTGTGGTCTTGAAAATTGAGCCGCATAGTGTAACTGATCACACTTTTCTAATCACCTAGGATTCGTTACACTTTAACGAGATTCACCAAGAGAATGAAAAAATGAAACGTGTTGTATTGTACGTCGCAGACAAATGCCCGCACTGTAAGGATGCCCAAAGGTATTTAGACTCTAAGAAAATTGTTTACCGCCTGACGAATGCAAAGATGCAGCGTGGCCGTAAAGAGTTACAGGCGATGGGTGCTCGCTCTATCCCAGTGCTTAAGATCGGCGATCAAGTGATGGTCGGTTGGAATCAGAAGAACTTCGATAAGATGT
Organism: Vibrio sp. 10N.286.51.C3; assembly: GCF_003050065.1. Lineage (NCBI taxonomy): Bacteria > Pseudomonadati > Pseudomonadota > Gammaproteobacteria > Vibrionales > Vibrionaceae > Vibrio > Vibrio sp. 10N.286.51.C3. The sequence continues at coordinate 107,977 of NZ_PIGC01000018.1, forward strand.
ATAACTCAAAGAACACATAACGTGGTTTAGAGACTTATATTTCTACAAACAAAGCCCGAATGTCCAACCAAGGATGTTCGGGCTTTGTTTATTTATATCTGACTTAATCACACATAGCGCTTCACGAAATCAATAAAGGTTCTGTCTGCCTTCGAAAGATATCCTTCCTTTCTCCAAGCCAAAGAGAGGTTCAGTTTCACAGGGTCTTTGAATGGCACGCCGACAACATCTTCCTCGTACTCTGTCACTAAGCTGAGTAGTGCGGTAATGGCGAACTCTCGCTTCACTATAGAAAGAATCATCGGGAGCAAGTTGGTTTCGAACGCGATGGTCATGTCTAGGTTGTACTTTTTGCAGGTCGCATCGATAAAGTCACGGTGGAAATAACCCGACTTGAACATGATGAGTTCTTGAGCGAAAAACTCTTCAAAGGTGATGGATGCTTGCGTTGCCAATGGGTGATCTTTACCAACGACGGCTAACATTTCAGAACTCAATAGATGATCAGTTTCGAGGTCGTCAGGCACGTTTTCATGATTAATCACGCCGATATCAAGCTCACCGTTTAATAACATTTCACGAATCGAAGCAGTACCAGCATCTATAATCGTCAGTTTTAGGTTCGGGTATTGGCTCTTGAATGCCATCACCACCTGTGGGAAAAAGTAACTCCCCATCATGCTTGGAGCGCCTAACCGCACTTCTCCTTTCTCCAACCCCTTTAACTCGTCCATTGCGAGTTGAGCATCATCGAACTGTTGAGCAATCCTCTTGGCGTGTTCGAACAATACTTTTCCCTCTTCCGTTAATGTTACGGATTTATCTCCTCGACGGAAGAGAATCAACTCAAGCGTCTGTTCGAGTTTTTTAATAGAAATACTCAATGCAGGCTGTGCGATATGCAGCGCTTTGGCGGCCTGGGTGAAGTTACCAAACTGCGCAACAGCCAGAAAATGTCGAAGTGGTTTTGATTCAAGCATGGCGATATATTAAATATATAGAGGTGATATTTTTAATATATTTCTTTAATTGCACTTGTACTGATAACTTGTTCACAAATAGCTTACTAACTCGTGCAGGCACAACGTAAATGTTTGATAAAGGCAGTCCTCAATACAAACGCATCACCCAATCATTGGCGATTGGCTCGTTTATCATTTTCTGTAACCTTTACCTCTTTCAGCCAATCTTGCCGCACATGGCGGAGCACTTCCAAGTATCTGAAACTCAAATCAACTGGCTGTTTGCCGCGACAACACTTGGGCTTTCCATCAGCTTGGTGCCTTGGGCGATCGCTTCTGAAACCTTCGGTCGAAAACCCATCATTCTGTTCAGCTTATTTGCTATCCCGCTAATCGGGCTGAGCATGGTGTTCACAACCACTCTACTGCAACTTGTTATTGCCCGAGCATTCATGGGAATCGCAGTCGCTGCTTTTGCGGGCGTGGCGGTTGCCTATATGGTCGAAGAGTTATCACCCAAAGCATTCGCAGTCGCGATTGGAGGATATATTGCGGCTAATTCTTTAGGTGGCATCTTCGGGCGTGTATTGGGTGGCTTGATTACGGATTATTTCGACTGGCACGCAACGGTTTTGTTTTTCGTTGTCGGATCTTTGCTTGGCGCGCTCTATATCGCCTTTAGATTGCCTGAACAACAAAACTTCAAACCACAGAAAGGGTTGTTCTTTCATCATAACCGCTCGGTTGTGATGCACTTAAGAAACCGTACCTTGTGGCTCGCGATGTTGATTGGTGGTGCTAACTTCGCGTTGTTCGTTAACCTGTATTCGGTAATGGGCTTTAGGCTAGTATCTGCGCCTCACTCTGTGCCAGTGGGTTTAGCTTCGCTTATATTCCTATGTTACTTGGCCGGAACGGTAAGCTCTAAGCTCTCCAACAAATGGACACTTCGCTTTGATCCGTTAAACGGTATATTGATGGGCGTATGTATTAGCCTGATTGGGATGCTAATCTCTGCCGTCGATAAAGTCCCGTTCATGTTAGCTGGCTTGTTATTGATTAGTGGCGGTGCATTCTTCGCCCACACTCTTGCCTACTCTTGGGTGAGCCAAAAAGCACCGAGCGCCAAAGCGACAGCAACGGCACTTTACTTAGTCCACTACTACATAGGTGGCAGTTTAGGAGGCTTCTTACTCCTATATTGCTGGCAACTGTTCGGTTGGAATGGCGTGATTGCAGGTGGCTCGATCTTCTATGTCGCGATATTTGCTTGGGTCTACCAGTTAAAACAGCGCCAAGTATCGGCGTCCAAACTCGCACAAGCATAAGTACGACTGAGGTTGTAACTCAATTATTGCTTTTGATTAACGTCCGTTCTGATATCCTACGCAAAATTTCATTTCGGAACCTGTTATGTCGAACACTCAAAGCACAGATCTTCAAACCATCCACGACCAAGTAAAACAGTGGTTAGACGATGTCGTTATTGGCCTAAACCTGTGTCCATTTGCAGCCAAGCCACAACGTAATAAACAGATTAAGATCTTTGTGAGTGAAGCGAATACGGAAGAAGCGTTGTTGGAAGACATCATGACGCATTTCGTAGAGTTAGATAACACACCAGTCGCTGAACTAGAGACGACTCTGGTTGTGGTTCCTAACATGCTGCAAGATTTCTTCGATTACAACATGTTCATTGATTGGATTGAAGCGCTGATCAAGCAAGAAGATTGGGAAGGCGTTTACCAAGTGGCAACCTTCCACCCAGACTATTGCTTTGGCGGTGCAGATCCAGAAGACGATGAAAACCTAACGAACCGTTCTCCGTATCCGGTTTACCATTTGATTCGTGAAGCGAGTATGGAAAAGGTGTTGAAGCACTACCCTAACCCTGAAGCGATTCCTGATACCAACATCGCGAGAGTTGAGTCTTTAACGCCGGAAGAACGTCGTAAGCTATTCCCTTACCTGTTCAGTTAATCTCTAACATGCTGGCTCATATTCCTGAGCGCTCTTGATGATATGGACGAGAAAGAAACTGATCTCGTCCATTTTGTTTCGCAATGTACAGACATTCATCGGCAACTTTGATTAGCTTATCTAACGCCGACATCCTTTCCCCTTTGGTATCCCCTGTACTCAACTCAAAATGACACGCACCGATTGATATAGTAACAGGCTTTCTATCCAGCGTGATTTTCTTCATCTCTTGCAAAAGAGTCATGAACTTATCTTCTATACAACTTGGTGTTTTATTTGGGTACCAAAGAATAAACTCTTCACCACCAAAACGCGCCACAAACTCACCCTCTTGAGTGTTATTACTTAGCACGTTCGCCACTTTCTTTAAGACAACATCACCCATTTGGTGGCCATAAGTGTCATTGACCTGTTTAAAGAAATCGATGTCGACAACTGCCAAGGTTCCTTTTCCTAAAGAGCCTTTTAACTGCTCGACTTCCGCATTCAACGTTTTGAACAAGCAACGTCTATTTGGTAAATGTGTCAAAGGATCGTACATAGCTTGGTACTCTAACTTCTCATTGAGCTCTTTGAGTTTTCGTTCTTGTTGTCTTCTAACCAGCTCTACTTCGATCCATGAGGCCATTAACCTCATCACGTCGATATCGAACTCTTTGAACTCACGATGATAAGGCTCTGGGCTTGAAAAGTTTAAGGTGCCATAAAGCTCATCATTAACGAAAATGGGAATACCAATGTATGACTCCAAACCAAAAGACTGATAGGCAGGATGAGTCGCATACTTATCGTGTTTACCACAATGCTCAATGCAGATAGGACCAATCGATTTACAAGTAATTTCGCAATAAGTCGAACGATAATCGAAGGTGTCACCGCTATTGAGTTCTACCCCTTCAGGTGTAACGCAGTGCTCAACTAAATAAGAATTACCATCGACTTTCGATAAGATACCAATATCAAGGTTGAAGCGTTCAAGCCCCATAATAAGCAGCTGAGCGATCTGAATATCGAAGCCCTTTCGATAATCATTGGTGATTTGATACAAACGGCGTATAACAATTTCGCTTTCACTGGCTTGGTACATAACGGAGATCCCACTGCTGACGAGATAAATGACAACACCAATATTGAGGTTATTACTAATAAAGGGCAGAAAACATAATAATCAATCGGTTTGTATGCAAAATACCTCATTGGTCCAATGAATAAAAGTCGACTTCTTCGACTTTGCGTTAGCACCCTATTCCGAGCTTGGATAAAATAATCCATTAACGAAACAGAATGGATAGGAAAATGAACCTTTCTCAACTAAGCCAAGAAATCTACGATCACCTTTACCGCGACATTGAAGAGTTCCGCAGTACTTTTGATCTGCCTGTTGCTGCTCCTGAAACAATGGACGAAAAAGGCGATACGCTACATACCTCTCTAGCGATCGAAGAACTAACAGAACTTGCAGAAGCTGACTCTAAAATCGAACAAGCGGACGCTATTGTAGACAGCGTTTATGTTTTGATGGGACGTTTAGTCCACCTTGGTCAGTCGAAAGTAGAAGACAACCTAGCAATCAGCTACCTGATCGACCTACTGTTGAATGTTTCTAAAAACCGCTCAATCGACTTCTTGCCTTGCTGGGACGAAGTACACTCAAGCAACATGAGCAAAGTATGTCGCAACGAAACAGAATACGCTGAAACAGAAGCTTTCTATGCTGAGCAGAACATCAAACTGATGGCTGTTCAAAAAGGCGAATACATCATCGCGAAGTGTGCGGAAGATTTCGTATCTGAAGGCAAGACAGTTCGCCAAGGTAAAGTACTAAAATCAGTACACTACCGCCCAGCGAACCTTGAGCCTCTAACGGCTTAAGTAAGGCTACAACTGAAACACTTTAAAGCCTCAGTTGACTGAAACCGAAAACGCCACGTTATTTTAACGTGGCGTTTTATTATCTATTAGAAAACTCTAGCTGTGTTAATTGGAGCCGTGTATTAGAAGCAGAACACTATACCAGTCGAGCCATGTGATAAGCCGCCACATATTCGCCATTTCTAAAAGCGAACCCTGCTGACTCACCTTCAATCACAAAACCAAACTTCTTATATAGGCTGATGGCTCTTTCGTTATCGGTATAGACGGTGAGTTCCATTCGCTTGATGTTAATCCAGTTATCACACAAATCGATTGCTGTTGCGAGCAGTTGGCTACCAACACCTTTGCCTAGTACATCATCTTTAACACCCATACCAAATGAAGCGACATGTCGTCTCCTTGGGTTCACACACACTTCCATTCCCAAGTTGCCAACAATCTCATCGTCAATCATTGCGACATACGAGTACACGTTGTCGGGAATATTAGAGATTCGTTTCTGCCAGCTTTCCAGAGATGGATTTGGGAGTTGCAGCGTACCGGTATAAGCATTAGTGCATTCGTAAACTTCTTTGATTCCCTTTGCATCTGACGGTTCAGACCGTCTCACTATAATACTCATCGCAACTCCTAATATTTCTTCGCTAAATATGAAACACATCCTCAATGTGCACCTAGACACACTAACAAATAGTAAATATTTAACAATAGATTAGATGAAATTGTTTTTATTGGGGCTGACGTGAGGAATGTATCTGGATGTTCTGAAGAAGTAAATTCGTAGAATCAAGGTTAGTTAAACTCGAGGTCATTAGATATGGGCACCTCAGGTGTGCCCATATCGTGAAACCTATGGAGTTATTGAGCTGGACGCCAAACGCCCCATTTGTCATTTTCGTAGGTCGCTTTAGGGTTTGTACCACCTTGAACCCACCATTGCGCTTTCCATGACTGGTTCGAGTAAGTCACGACTTCGCCACCAAGGTAAGTCGCTGATGAGTCCCAAGTGCCATTGTCTGGGTCAGGAGTCGGATCAGGGTCTGGTGTCACGCCACTGCCATCAGCAATCACTTCGAACGTGAAGGTTTCAACACTGTCGTTTTCAATTGAGCTAGCCATAAACGATAGAGTTTCGTTTGCAGTGATGCCAGCGGTATCAACTACGATAGAAGCCGTGCCGTTATTCTGGATGCTTACTGAAGAACCTTGAGTTTGAGTCAATGTCGCCGCTTCGCTTGTTGCAATCACAACTTTATCACCAGCATTCACAACATTGTCACTCTTCACTAGCTCGTAGATGTCACCTTTCAGTGGTTCAACACCACCGTCGCCACCATCAATCAGCGTTAACTGACCAGAAGCACGGCTATCTTTTGAGTTGAAGAAGTTACGTGAAGGATCGTTTTGGAAGTACATGTAGTGCTGCATTTCAGCGTGCCAGTCACCAATGAAGATCGCGCCATCTTTAAACTCTTCATGCCAACCATTGATTTCTGAAGCCAACAAACGAGCCCAATCGTTAATGTTTGAAGCATCGATGACGATGTCGAAGCTACGCGCTACTTCACCATACTTGTTGATGATGTCGTACTTAACTGTATCACCAACTTCTGGCGTTCCAAATTGGTCTGAAACAAACAGATCACCACGCACTAGATCGGGCTCTGGACCCGGCTCTGGTGGAGGGGTTGTGCCACCCGCGACAGTGATGTCTGAACAGTTGTAGAAGCCTTCGCCCGCAGCATCATCACGTTGCCAGCGAACGAATAGAATCGCATCGCCAGAACGGTCTGAAGGGATAGTGACGTTAATGCGGTACTTACCACCATTAACCGGAACGTTACCCTCTTCTTGGATAAGCTCTAAGTCTCCCCACGCTAAGCCTTTGCTTAGGTCTGCGTTTGGTTTCGTTAGGTAGAACTCCCAAAAAGAAGGGTTGTGTGGCGCAGTCGCATTGAATACATATTCAAACGTACCAGTATTTAGTTCAGTACGAGTCCAACCAGTATGAGGCGCACCCATACCGCGTTTTTGCGAATCATTGGCGTAACATAACGTGCCGTCAGGAATCGCCGCTTTTACAGCATTGATATTATTGAAATCCTGAACATTTTTAGCGTATTCGTTACGTTGAACAAACGGATATGAACCAGAAATGTCTTTTGCTTGAGCACACGCAGCATTAGGTGGTGTACCCGACCAGATTCCGCCTTGCTCGTAACACGTGTTCTGACGCGCACTTGGAAATTCAGACCAACCATGAGCATTTGCCACTGAAGGCACACTCGATAGCATAGCCATGCCTACTGCTACTTTTAGTATATTATTATTTATTGTTGTCACTTTCCCACTCTCTATTATTTTACCCTGCACATCACATCAATTGGTCACTTACCAATCAAAATTGCACTTCGAGGGTTTATAGTTTTTATTTGAAGAACAACGAAAAATATATACGTCAATTTTATCAATGACAGCGGGTTTTATATTGATAGGAATCAGAGTCACACAACTCAAAGAAATGCGTTGTCGATAGATGATGTTGCTTCGAATTATCGGGTCTCAGTATTCCGTCTTGATTGACGCAACATTATTCAAAGTGAATAAAAAAGCGGCTTAATGATTAAGCCGCTTTCAATATATACATTAAGTATGCTGCACGAGTTGTACACAAGTTGAGTAATGAGAAGGTAGTTAATAACGGCTATGCATGCCCATACGATGCGACATGTCATCGTCCATACGACCGCCCTTCCAACCGCCGCCACCCAATAGATTGAGTACATCTCGCGCTGTGTAGTCTTCTCCACCGAAGAAGTCATTAGACACATCATTACGTAACAGCTGGATAGTGGGAGCCAATTCAACAGCAAGGTCTTTTGGATCCGCAAACAAGGCTAAAGCAATCTGTTGTTGGCGCTTGCTCAGTTCATTAGAGCTCGTCTCAACCTGTCCAATCGAGAAGAAATCACGGCTTCCGTAGCTCTTCACCATTTTTGCAGACAGAAGCTTAATTACTTTTTTGATCCTTCGTCTTTGGATGTATCTAAACATGTTTGCTTCCTTTACTAACTCGCCTTAAACCCAATGATCAGCTTAACCAATTAGTCTTTTAACCAAACAGCAGATAGGTTTGATTATCGACTGAGATACTTTTGACTTCAGTGTTGAACACGGACTCTAGTTGTTCTGGAGTAAGCACTGCTGTAGCGCTACCTGATGCTTGCAGTACGCCCTTATCGAGCAGCAACACTTGGTCTGCGTGTCTTAGGGTTCTGTTCAAATCATGGTTAGCCATGATAACTGCGATCCCCTTCTCTGCTACTCGTTCAATGAGCTTGTACAACAAGGCTTCTTGAGCAATATCCAACGGAGCGGCAGGTTCATCGAGGATCAGCAGCTTCGCGTAGGGGTTAAGTGTCGGCCAAATTTGCAGGCACATTCCCGCCAAACGAACGCGTTGCCATTCACCACCAGACAGTGTCTGAATTGAACGATGAAGTTTGTCTGCAATGTCTAACATCTGGCTAATTTCTTCCAAAGCTGCGTTGATTTCAGCCTCAAGGCCATGCGATGAACTTGGCAATGACAACGCAAGGTATTGGAACACTTCCAAGTTAAAGGCTGGCCTTGCGCTTTGGCACAAATAAGCACGATGCAATGATAAATCTTGTAGCGACAATTCCGACAAATCCTGCCCGTCGATCTTTATATCGCCTTTGTAACCATCACCAATGCCAGATATCGCTTCGAGTAAGGTACTTTTACCGCTGCCATTCGGGCCGATAACATGAGTCACCTGCCCTTGCTTGAGCTCAAATGATAGTGGTAATAAACGAGCGCCGACGCTCAGGCTCTTAATTTGAATCATGATTTTTAATTAACATCCAAATGAAGATAGGCGCACCAATACTGGTGGTCATCACACCCAAAGGCAGCTCTGCGGAATCTAATAAGGTTCTTGCACAGATATCAGCAAATACCAGCAATGCAGCACCAGCAACGGCAGACAAAGGAAGCAGATATTTGTTATCAGTACCAATCGCTAAACGCAATAAGTGTGGCACAACCAAGCCAACAAAGCTGATCACGCCACCTAAGGCAACCGCGCAGCCGACTAAAATTGAGACAGCAAAGATTAAACGCCAACGTAATCTCGGAACATTCACGCCTAACTGTGCGGCATGCGTTTCGCCTATCATCAGTTTGTCTAGTTTGCTGCCTTGCAAACACAACCAGATAATAACGGGGATCATCACTAACGTGAGCGAGTGTTGGTACCAAGTTACACCACCCAAGCTACCCATCAGCCAATACATCAACAAGCGTAGACTTAAGTCATCACTAAAATAGAACGCCCATGTCACCATCGCGCCAGAAAGAATGCCTAATGCAACACCCACCAGCAGTAATTTAGCCGTGGTGAGTCGCATCGTTTTTACCATGCTCACCAGTATCACGGTGAAACAGAGCGAGCCTAAAACCGCAGCAATCATGAACAGTTCTGGAGTCGGCGCAAACGGCAAGAAGAACAGCACAATCACCATGGCGAGGCTTGCGCCCCCAGAAATGCCGAGTACTCCTGGCTCTGCTAATACGTTGCCTAATAAGACTTGTAAGCTTGCGCCAGATACAGCTAGCCCTGCTCCGATCGCAATCGCTGCTAATAATCGAGGTAAGCGTAAATCAATCAGTAGTTTTTGTTCTAACGTGGACAAGGTGTCCAGAGGGGAAATGAAGAGATCGCCAACCATTAGGTAAATCGCACTCAGCGTGACAAGCAGTGCTGTCATCAGATAAATGGCTCGGGTCCATTTGCGCTGTTTTTGGTGAAGAAGTTGTTGGAAATCCATATCAAGCTACTTTGAAATTGTTCGCGTAACCTTACCTGTATCCCTAAATAAACTCAAGGCTCACACCGTAATGTGAACCTTGATATTTCAACCAGTTGAGCGGTTGTTTTCGTTGCTATAACTCGACTCGGTATTAATCGTACACAAGCTGACCGTGGTCGAATCGTGTTTCAACTTCGCACACCATTAAGGCCGCTCGTTGACCGATAGCCACGTTACGATTTGGGAATACCACTGCTTCGTTTTCATTCTTCGCCATCAATGGCTTATCACCATCATGACCAAACACTTCTCCGTGCTTGAACGCGGTAAAGTTCTCCACGTCATCAGAGAACATGAAATCAAAGTCATCGTGCAAACGAACAATCGTTCGGCTTACGCGATATGTAATGGTTTTCTTCGGCAAATGCTCTGGTTCTATTTCAGCAATCAGATTGCGCATTGCCAAATCGAAAGCAGTTAGCTTATCAAGTTGGTTCTCACCAATTCTTGCTACCTGCCCTAACTCCATTGTCAGTGCTTGCGCTTCGAAGTTTTCGGCGCTGTACCAACTGAAAGTGCTCGTTGGCGCATTCGATAACAACACAGCTTCAACGTGAGCACTGTTAATGAAGTCGAACAAAGCTTTGCTGCGAACTTCGTGGCGAACCTTAGGGCTTACGGCGAAAGAGTAATGCTTAGACAAACGGATCGCACAGTGCAGATCTAAGTGCCAACGAGTGGCAGGTACCGTTTCTTTGTAAAACTCAGTCACCAAGTACTTAAGGTTCTTCGCGATATCCACTTCTCGGTTGCTTTCGTGCTGTTTTTCATCAAACAGACGGTTCATATTCACATCAAGAAAACGAGTATGCGCGTTGGTTGCTTCCGGGTGAGCAATGATGAATAAACATCTTGCTGTCATTACTTGGAAGCCTGTTTCAATATCTTCAATGAGCTTATCAATCAGCTCCATTGGTGAAGTTTCGTCGCCATGAACACCTGTTGAAAAGATGATATTCTTGGTTTCAGAATTGTACTCTGCGGGAATCACTTCCAATACACCGCGTTGATGAAGCTTAATTTGAACACCGTTACTCAGTACGGTCTGTCCTGCAACCACTTCTTGCTCAAGATCTAGGCTGTCAAAAAGAAATGATTGGCGAAAGAGGGTCTTCGTCATGCGCTACTCCTTAATTGCACGGCCGTATGTTAATAAATTGTACATAGAAATTGTGTTGCTAGGATCGCACTTATCAATAGAAACTCCGTTATCACTCACAAATACTACCCATATATTTTTGTATTACCTGCTGATTTTACTAACCGACATCTGTTCCAAATAACTTTCTCTATTTAGAGCAGCTTTTGGTTGTCTCAGGTCATCTCAGCAAGATAAGAGCCACGTAAGCTAACACAGCTCTTACCTGCCATGAACAGATTGAGATCAATTAATCTTCCTGATCGAGCAATCTTTCAAATTCATCGATTTGAACTTTGACCATGTCGATGCTTTGTTGCCAAAAATCCGCTTGAGTCAGATCCATACCAAGGTGCTTTTGAACGACTTCTTCCGCCATCATGCTGCCTGTATCACGAAGCAACGACACGTAATCGCCGTAAAATTGCTCGCCTTTCGCATCTCGCTGAGCATAAACACCTTTACTGAATAGGTAACCAAACAAGTATGGGTAGTTGTAGAAGCTTACTTGAGAGATGCTGAAGTGCAGCTTGCTCGCCCAGAAGTAAGGGTCGGCTTCTGTCATTGCATCGCCGTACCACTCTTTCCAAGTCGTTTCCATCAAGTCACACAGCTGCTGAGCCGTTAGCTCACCTTTTTCACGCTGCTCGTAGAAAGCTTTTTCAAACTCAAAACGCACAGGAATGTTCACCATTAATGCCAAAGAAGAAGAAAGCTCTTCCCATAGCATTTCAAGTTTCTCATTGCGTGTTTTTGCTTGCTTCAATAGATGGTCACGAACGATGTTTTCAGCAAAGATCGAAGCCGTTTCTGCTAGCGTCATTGGGTAGCGTGTTTGACACAACGGCATGTCTTTCATCACCCAGTTGTGGAACGCGTGGCCTAGTTCGTGCGCCAATGTCATTAAATCTGAGCGGCTACCGCTCCATGTCATGAACACAAGAGGTGTGCGTGTCGCAGCAAACTTGGTGCAGTACGCACCTAGACGTTTGTTCGCAGCTGGAGCTGCATCAATCCAACCGTTCTCAACCATCAAAGCGACAAAATCAGCCATCTCTGGATTCACTTCAGCGAACGCAGTTTTGATCACTTCGATCGCTTCATCAAATGGGTAAATCTTAGATTCAGCGTCACCGAGTGGTGGCATTGCTGCTAGATGATTCCAAGGCTTCATTTCATCTAAGCCGTGAACTCTTGCCATCAACAAACCCGCTTTCTGGCCAACCGTTCGATTAGCTTTTGCTACCGACATCATGGTGTCTAACGTTTCTGGCACAATGCGGCTACCGTGTAGGCTTGGAGCAAGGAAATGCACATCGCTAATTTTCGAGCGCTTTTTGTTTTCCGTTAGTCGCCAACCCGCCAATGCATTTAGAATCGAAGCGAACGACTCTTGATGCGTTTTCATTGCGGCTTGAACCGCGCGCCATGCCGGCTCTTGTTTGTCGAATTCGCTGCCGTATAACAGGCTCGCGGCTTGTGAAAAACCTAGAGCTTCCTCTTCACCGTCCAGCTTTAGCGACAGTTTTAAAGAACCGGTTAGGTTATCGTATAAACGACCCCATCCGTCACGCCCATCAACCTTCATAGCTGCCAATAACTGCTCTTCAGCAACACTGAGTCGACTGCTTGATAACTTACGTGAGCTTTCGATAGCAAAGCGTTGTCCTGCTACATCTGCGCTGTCATGCTCTAATACGGCATCAATAAATTCTGGTTCTGCGTGAATTAGCGTGTCTTCGTAAGGGCTGAACGCTTGAGACATTTCAGAGTTCAGCTTCGCAACACGACCAAGCAGTGCTTTCGCTTCTGTGTGTGTCGCGTCAACCGATGCGTGGCAATTAGCGAAAGTGTTGATCGTGCTGAGTAACGTGCCTGCCGCTTCTGAAGTCTGAATCGCGTTTTGCATCGCTAAAATTATGTGACGCTTTTCAACGTGTAAGTTCAACAGCTCAATACACTGCTGAATGAGTTCAATGTCCTGTTCGATTTTTGCATCATTAAGATCGCTGTAAGCAATGCTTAGATCCCAACTCGGTGTTGTCATGACTAAATTCCTTTCACGTAGGTAGTAATACCAATCAGGTATAACGGCTGTGAACGCCGCTTTATATTTCGATCTATTAGATCTGTGTCTATTTACAGATCTAATAGATTGTTAATTCTCAAACTGTGTTTTTTGAACACTCAGAGAACAGGCAGCCCTATCGATTTAACGCTGATAAAACTCTGTGCAAACTGAGTGATTTGAATATGAGTTATCGACGCGTTTTCTATCGATAACTTCGAGTACAAACTCGGATTTTTCCAATCGATATCAAGGCAATGCGCTAACAGAATGCGAATCACACCACCATGAGTAACCAACAATATATTGTCACTTGGATTGTTCAAAAGTTGCGACCAAGCTTGAGTTACTCTGTCGTGGAACCTCTGTAAACTTTCTGCGCCAGTCAATTGATGATTTGCTGGGTTTTGCCAAAAGGTTTCTAGCATTCCCCACTTGTCTTCAAGTTCATCAAATGGGACACCATCGACTTCACCGAAGTTCATTTCCTGAAAGCCAGGTGCAATCGACAAAGGCACAGACATACGCTCTGCATACAAGCTCGCGAGATCACCACATCGTCTTAATGGCGAGGTAACCACGCTATCAAAGGTAATGTCTTGTGTAGCAAGCGCCTGACATATCTGTTCTTGAAGCTCAGGGCTCACCAATACATCAGATACACCATTCAGTGCAGCTTTTCCTTCGACTTTGCCATGTCTTAGCAGATAGATGTTTTTGGTTGTTCCATTGACCATGTGCGTGACCTAGGCTTGAGTATCAAGCAAGTGATTGGATGGTTTTAAGCTCAGTGGTAACCCTGCTGCGACCAGAGTGACTCGTTCAACAACGCGAGCTAGTGATTGGTTCATGCGTCCCGCATTGTCTACAAACAAGCGCGACACTTTACCCAGCGGCACGACACCTAAGCCGACTTCGTTAGAGACCATGATAATTTGCGCCGGACTGTGCTCGACGCTTTTGACCAATACTTCAACCACGGCTTCAACCTGTTCATTGGTTGCATC
>NZ_PIGC01000019.1:0-106105 GCF_003050065.1 Vibrio sp. 10N.286.51.C3
CAAACTCACCTGCCATGTAACGGTTTACGATTTCTGGAAGCTCAGAGCGGCCTTTAACACCACCGAAAGCAGAACCACGCCATACACGACCGGTTACTAGTTGGAATGGACGAGTTGAGATCTCTTGACCTGCGCCTGCAACACCGATGATTACAGATTCGCCCCAACCTTTGTGACAACATTCAAGCGCTTGACGCATCACGTTTACGTTACCAATACATTCGAAAGAGTACTCAACACCACCGTCTGTCATCTCAACGATAACGTCTTGGATTGGCTTGTCGTAGTTCATTGGGTTGATGCAGTCAGTCGCGCCAAGTTGTTTCGCTAGCTCGAATTTGCTCTCGTTGATGTCAACACCGATGATGCGGTCAGCACCAGCCATACGAGCACCAATGATTGCAGAAAGACCGATACCACCAAGGCCAAATACAGCAACGTTGTCGCCTTTTTCAACTTTAGCTGTGTTCAGTACCGCGCCCATACCTGTTGTAACGCCACAACCTAGAAGACAAACTTCTTCAAGTGGTGCTTCTTTGCTTACTTTTGCTAGTGAGATTTCTGGAAGTACTGTGTACTCAGAGAAAGTAGAACAACCCATGTAGTGGAAGATTGTCTCACCGTTGATAGAGAAACGGCTTGTGCCATCTGGCATTAGGCCTTTACCTTGAGTTTCACGAACCGCTTGGCAAAGGTTAGTTTTACCAGACTTACAGAATTTACATTCGCCACACTCAGCAGTGTAAAGTGGGATAACGTGATCGCCAACTTCAACGCTTGTCACGCCTTCGCCGATCATCTCAACGATACCGCCACCTTCGTGACCAAGAATAGAAGGGAAGATACCTTCTGGATCGTCACCTGATAATGTGAATGCGTCAGTGTGACAAACACCAGTCGCAACGATACGAACAAGTACTTCGCCAGCTTTTGGCAGTTCAACGTCAACCGTTTCACGCTTTAGTGGCTCGCCCGCTTGTGTACTCAGAGAAAGTAGAACAACCCATGTAGTGGAAGATTGGCTCACCGTTGATAGAGAAACGGCTTGTGCCATCTGGCATTAGGCCTTTACCTTGAGTTTCGCGAACCGCTTGGCAAAGGTTAGTTTTACCAGACTTACAGAATTTACATTCGCCACACTCAGCTGTGTAAAGTGGGATCACGTGGTCGCCAACTTCAACGCTTGTTACGCCTTCGCCAACCATTTCAACGATACCGCCACCTTCGTGACCAAGGATAGAAGGGAAGATACCTTCTGGATCGTCACCTGAAAGAGTGAATGCGTCAGTGTGACAAACACCAGTAGCAACGATACGAACAAGTACTTCGCCAGCCTTTGGCAGTTCAACGTCAACGGTTTCACGCTTTAGCGGCTCACCCGCTTTCCAAGCAACCATAGCTTTAGATTGGATATGAGTTTGACCATGTTTGATTTCGATAGTCATGTGATATTTCCTATATTAGTCAGTCAACGTTGAGCTTGTTTGTTATCGCTCTCTCGTTTTGTTGGGGCTAGTATAGGTAGGGATATTAATTTTGATAATCCCCTATTTTTGGAAATGATTATTACATATTGGTAATAATGAATCGAGAAAGCTAAGTCCCTCACGTACACATAGAGAATCGCTCTAATGTAGATGATGGAAGTATTCAGTAAACTTAGTCGTTATCGATCGATTTCAGCACTTTACATGGATTGCCCACCGCAACCACATTGGTTGGAATGTCTTTAGTCACCACACTTCCAGCGCCAATCACACTGTTCTTACCAATGTTCACGCCTGGGCATATGATTACGCCCGCACCAATCCAAGCATTGTCACCAATAGTAATTGGTGTACCGAACTCAACACCTTGTTCAACGCGTCCTTTAACGTCTAGCGGGTGTCCTGCTGTTAACACCTGAACATTTGGCGCGAACAACACATTGTCGCCAATCGTTACCTCTGCCACGTCTAAAACTACGCAGTTAAAGTTGGCATAGAAGTTCTTACCCAGCTTAATGTTTGAGCCATAGTCACAACGAAATGGCGGCTCTAAATAGGCACCTTCAGAATCAGGAATCAGCTTATCAATTGCCGTGCGCCACTCATTGGTATCTGGAATGCTGTTATTAAGTTTTTGCAATACCTTACGACACTCGATTCGCTCCGCGTACAGCTGCTCATCCCATGCTAAATAAGGCTCACCAGCTAACATTTTTTGTTTTTCTGTTTTCACGTTACTTACCTCTTTTCACACTACTTACCTAAAAATGGTCAATTCAACGACCAAAGAACGCAATATCGCATATCTAATAAAGCGGAGTAAGCAAGGCTTTAGCACGATTTCAGAGATGTATAGCCCATCACTTTTTGTAGGCCAAATATGAAATCGACTCTCTGTTAATTGAGCTTAAATACGCTGAGCAACTGAATCGCGCAGCACCAAACTGCCGGTAGTGTTGATGGCCTCAGCTTGTTCAGCATCACCAACAATTTTCAGGATCGCCTTTTGTATCATCTGCTCCAGCGGTACGCTGACAGAGGTTAAGCTTGGTGTGAGGAATTCACCCACTTTGCTGTTATCAAAGCCGACGATAGAGATGTCTTTGGGCAATGAATAACCCAGCTTTGTTAACGCCTTAATCGCGCCAATCGCCATGTCATCGTTTTCAGACAAGATCGCAGTGAAGCTTGCTTTGCTCTCCGCTAAAGCTCGCCCGGCACGGTAACCACTTTCCATCGTCCAATCGCCCTGAACGACTTTGGTTTCATCTAGTGCAACACCGTGCTTGGTTAGTACATCTTGATAGGCTTTAAAACGCTGTTCATCGGTCGATGAACTAGCTTTACCACGAATGACCGCAATATCTGTATGGCCCTGTTCAATAATGTGTTCAACCATCAAACAAGCACTTTGATAATGATCGGTGGTGATCGCGTGCTCAGGCTTCGAAGGCATTTCGCGGTTAAGCACCAGAATCGGAGTATCGGTGCTATCGATGATCTGCGCTATCTCGATTTCCGTTAAACATTGCGGATAGATGATGATGCCCGCGCATTTCATATCGAGTAGGAAGTTGATCGCTTTTCGCTCATCTTCAGCACTGTGTTTACCATCGGTGATCACCAATTGGTGATTCGACTTTTCACTGTATGAAGCCGCGTGGTACATCAAGGAAGAAAAGTAAGGGCCGTTGAACAACTCATTGGTAATAACAAAGCCGATGAAGTTGGTCTTCTTGGTCGCCAATTGCTGAGCTAACAAGTTTGGTCGATAGCCCGTTTCTTGAATCGCATCAAATACCTTTTTCACCACATCCGCGCGCACGATATTCTTGCCGTTTAAGACACGAGAAACCGTCGATTTAGATACGCCAGCGCGGTTCGCGACATCAAGCATTGTGACCATTCACTTACCCTTCTATAAAAAATTAGCCGACCTAAGCCAGCTAATTGTATCCGTGAAACGACAACGCACGCTGCCGCTCAATTGCAGGCATTCTAAATAGTGGCACCGTTAGATGCAATCACGCCTTTATACCACTCGAACGACTTCTTGCGTTTGCGTTCTAGTGAGCCAGATTGATCGTTGTGCTTATCTACGTAAATGAATCCGTAGCGTTTTTTCATCTCGCCCGTGGTGAACGACACTAAATCGATACAGCCCCAAGGGGTATAACCCATCAAATCAACACCATCAATCACAACGGCTTTTTTCATCTCTTTGATGTGGTCGCCAAGGTAAGCTATGCGGTAATCGTCATTAATGCTGCTATCTTCTTCAATGGTATCAACAGCGCCAAAACCGTTCTCAACGATAAACAATGGCACTTCATAACGTTCATACAGAGACGCTAAACAGAAACGCAAACCTGTTGGATCAATTGGCCAGCCCCAATCGCTCGACTTGATAAACGGGTTATCGACCGAGTTTTCATGACCGCCGTCCATCGCTTCTTCTGTCGATTGGTGAGAAGACGAATCCAATGTATTCGACATGTAGTAGCTAAAGCCTAAGTAATCGGCCTTACCTTCTTTTAGGATCTGCTCATCTTCTGGCTGCATTTCAATATTGAAGCCTTTAATAGCCCAATCACGCTTGGCGTAACTTGGGTAGTGACCACGAACCATGACATCAGAGAAGAAGTAACGATCACGCATCGCTTGCTGCGCCACCATGATGTCTTCTGGCTTTGAAGAACGAGGGTAGAAAGGCACCATCGCACACATTGCACCGATCTGAAGATCTGGGTTGATCTCATGACCTTTCTTAACTACCAATGCGCTTGCAACAAACTGGTGGTGAACCGCTTGGTACATCGCTTCTTGCGGTTTTTCGCACTGTGGGAACTTCACGCCAGAGCACAACCAACCGAAGATATCTGCCGAGGTATTCATTTGGTTGTTGATCTCGTTAAACGTCATCCAGTATTTCACTTTGTGCTGGTAACGCTCCATCACCGTGGTTGAGTACTTAACAAAGAAGTCGATCACTTTACGGTTCATCCAGCCACCGTATTCTTTGGCTAGATGGTAAGGCATTTCAAAGTGGCTCAGCGTCACAACTGGCTGAATATCGTATTTCAGAAGCTCATCAAACAGGTCATCGTAAAATTTTAAGCCCGCTTCACATGGCTCAGCTTCATCACCATTCGGGAAAATACGCGTCCACGCGATACTAGTACGGAAACACTTAAAGCCCATCTCAGCAAATAACTTAATGTCTTCTTTGTAGCGATGGTAGAAATCAACCGCCACTTGGTTTGGGTAGTTTTCACCATCGATTACACCATCGGTGATTCGACGTTGTACACCGTGAGCGCCCGCTGTCAATACATCAACAACACTGACACCTTTACCATTCGCATCCCAGCCGCCTTCTAGCTGATGCGCCGCAACCGCGCCACCCCATAAAAAATCGTTTGGAAATTCGTTGTTCATACCATCACTCGCTACAAGTTATTCGCTAGAAAATAGATAGGTTTAAGATAACAAACTTAAAAGCTGCAACTCTGAAACCGGTTTCAAGGTGCAATGAAGATACACACCGAAACAGGTTTCAGCAACTGTTTTTGATCTTTTTTTGATCACAAAGTGAATCTAAGGGAAGTGCTCATGATTTACAGCTAACGTTCAAAAACGCCAATAATAAATACAAAAAAACCAGCTCAACTAAGATTGAGCTGGCTTTACATTGTTCAAGAAAAAATAGAGCAGGCTAAGACAATGGCAATTGACGGATCATTTGCTGTACTTCATTACCATATTTTATGCGCTGTCTGGTCTCTTCGAGTGCGTACATTTGGGTCTTCTTAGCAGCAGGGTTAGCACTTCTGCCTTCAGTTACCATATTATCCGCTGATGACTTTTCCTGATCCAAGCGCCCAGGTATCGTTTTGACCGTAGACCAGCCCAAACTGCCAATCGAGCGCGCCGTCATTATACCTTGATAGATGGTATAGCCTCGTGCACCAACCTTTACCTGCCCAAGGAGGATCTTTGTGTAGCCACCGTGAATCGGGGGAGGCGTGTACGTCATCGTCTTGCCGCCCTGAGTCATTCTGGTCGCAATCACCCGTCCCTCAGAGCTGCCTATTCGCATGGCCGGGTTCGTTTTACTCGCCCATGCCACATTGTACTCACTCGAAGGCCTGATTTTATTCATTAAGCGAGAGCCAAGGCCTGGCTGTGTCACATCTTCCAGAGCACCGCCAGCTCTTACCCAACGCAGATTCTGAACCGACTTATAGGCCGAATACCCGCCACTTACCACACCAATAATATCGAAAGGAATCGTCGCTATATCAAGTTTACGGGAAATGTCCCCATCATCGATAACACCAGATGCAATTTGCAATGCGCCACTGGTCATCCCAGCAATACCACCGATGATACCAGCCGCCAACACCAAGCTTGAACCACCAGTAGGTGCCGCCAATGCAATACCAACTATCCCAGCAAGTACACCAAAAGCACCAAACAAGATCTTGCTGATATTCAAGTGCCCACTTGGGTCAGTGAAATTAATAGGATCATTGTGACAATACACATAAGCATTATGAACACCCTCATTAAAAGGCGCCAAACTGTCGGGGGCATTGAAACGCATCAGCTTAGGTTGGTAAACACGATAGCCTTGTCCTAAGTGATAACCTTGTAACACGGGGTCTAGCCACTCACCATTGAAGCCAATGTCTGAATGAGAGATTGTCATCGACTGCGCCATCGCCAAACGAACTGAAGTCGGTAGCAAGGATATGCCACCAGCCACTGCCGCTGTTTGACCAATTTTAATCAGAAACTGACGGCGATTAAGTGGGGTAATAAATACCGAGTCTTTATTCTTCATTTACATTCCCCGCTTGATCGCGTTGTCCATATGGAGAGTAACGGTACATCGAACCCGTTTTCCCTGAAGTATTAGAGGCAATGACAGAACCATTTTGATCCGTCGCCAACAACGTGGTTTCCGAGTCCATCTCTGACCATTTAGGCACTCCTTCGTGATAGATATACTGAGTGAGTTTGCCATTTTCCTCGATCGAAGCGAGGTCACCCAATAGATAGTTAAAGTGACGAGATTCAGAAACGGACTGTTGTGTAGACAGTCGGTCGTTGCTGTCATATTGATAGAGCCATTCGGTATTATCAGCTAACACACGCTGTAATCGGTCGAAATTGTCATATTCAAGAATTCGACCATCCGCATCTTGAGTCATGTTGCCATTCAAGTCGTACTCGATTGATATTTGGCTATCAAGTTTTGGATGAGAGTGAGTAATACTGGTCAACCGACTAGGGTCATCCGACTCGTAAAAATAACGAGCGAAATCTTCAGATTCGGCCGTCAATGTACGCTGAGTCAACATATTACCCAGCTCGTCATAGCTCCATTCAATTGAAGTCATTGGCTGTCCCCAATCACTCAAAGGTCCCGCCCCAAAGAATTCGACTTTAGTAAGCTGAGCAAGCTCGTCATAGGTATAGCTTTCTGTCAGGTTGCCTAATGTCGCACACTCTTTGGTACGAGATTCGAGCATACCCAGCGCGTTATATTCTTGTGATTGCTCAAAGATATAATGGTTGTTCAAGGCAACAGCACGATTCACTTCACGGCTGTACTCATCCCAATCAAGCTCCGTAATTTGGGTTTGATTACCAGACACTAAAGTCTCGACGATCACCCGATCAAACTCGTCATACTCGTAATAAACCGTTGTCGAGTTTGAGCTCAGCTTCACCAAGCGTCCGAGTTCATCATAACCATACTGTCGAGTATCCGTGTCGCTATCAACGGCAGCGATAACCCCGCCATCCGAATAGCTGTAGTAACGAATCTGTCCATCATTTACCTCAACTTCAGGCAACCCCTTCGACGAATAGGTGATGGTACTTTGATTGCCTTCACTATCTTGACTCCCGGTTTGCAAGCCGGATATTGGGTCATGACTATAGTTAGCAACCTGCCCATCAGACGACTTGGCACTCAATACACCCAATTGACTATCGCGAGTAAACTTACGCACTGGCGCTGACAAGCTAGTTTCAGTTTCAGGAATATTACTGCTGTCTGAGTAGGACCAACTCAGCGCCGCTTGAGTACTCGCACCGCGTCGTAGTGATCGCTGACGCCCTAAGCCATCAATGTCACGTTGTCCCACCGTTGTCCCACCAATCTTCAGGTCTACAACCTGTGACTGATCGGTATGCTCAGCATAGTTGATGTCGTGATCGACACCGTTCGCTTGAGTCATGCGAATCACGCGATCAAAACGGTCGTAATGGTAGTGCTTAGATTGAGCAAGCGGGTTGGTTTCTTTGATCAGCCTTCCCCACGAGTCATACTCATAATTCCAGCTATGGATCCCTTGCTCTTTTTTATCTTCAAGGCCCCAAGTGTTTAGAGAGCTCACCGTCATGGTTAAGCCTTCAATACCCTGAGTTTTCTTACGCGATGCAAGGTTGTTAAATTCAACGCGACGTTTTCCGTTCGCAAGCAGTGTCGATTTAACCTGCCCCCAATCATCGTATTCATAGCTCTCAGTTAACACTACAGGCGCTGATCTGGAGTTTCGATCGGGCAGCACATCATAGGTACTCTTGCTTTGCAGCCTGCCAAACGCATCGTACATTTTGGTCCATACGACTGAACTTCCAACCTTGGCTTCTAATTCTCGCCCTTGACCATCCCAGCTCTGCTCACACAAGTTACCTTTGCAGTCAGTTAACAGCAGAGTTTGTCGGCTCAAGCCAGTATCAACAATGTATTGGTACGAACGGGAAGCACTTCCTTCAATTCGCTCTTCGGTGGTTCTTCGAAGCGTGTCATAAGCAAATGAACAGCTGACACCGTCAGAGTCAACATGTCGTGCTAACTCACCAATATCAAGGTAGTGACCAACAACAAGATTGGTTTTCGTATTATCATGACAAGTCAGTTCTTCGTGTTCTTCAAGAACATCATTATCCAATGCATACTGATAACGTGAAGTAGCAGAATAGACACCGTTAGGGTGAAGAATGTCATTTTGTACCGAAGCCAGTCGGCTAAATGAATAGGTATCACTAGTATCAGTTTGATAAGCGTAATGAGTTTGGTAACGTTGTGTATCTTCTTCTAGGCTCAGCACTACGTCTCGCTGACCATTTAACCCCTCTAGAGAAGCATACTGGTAAGCAATCACTCTTTGTTCAGAGCCATTGTCTAACGTGCGGGATTTAACGAAATTAACCATGCCCGTTGGTGATGCAGGGCAGCCCGCTTCTCCATTTTTAGCGTAGTATTCATAGTGTTCTGTAATACTATTCTCGTCGACAAACCTGAGCATGTTGCCGTATTCGTCATAGTCCCAGAATCTATTTTGAGCTTGGCTATCCGCTCCAGAAAGCCAAACCTGCTCCTCTTTACTGATCAATGAGTACTGAGCGGGTTGAGCGGAGAACTCTTGATTATCAAGGGCGGGGTAATCCAACCTTTTCAAATGAACCAGGTTGCCATCGACGTGTCGAGCTTCTTCAACAAGCAAGTGGAATTGATTGTAGGTTTGAGCCGTGACAATAGAGCCATTTTCAATTTTTTGTACGCGATAGCTGTACTCTCTGCCGCGCTCCAGCAAATTATCAAGCCCTTCGCTCAATTCTCCACCGGGCGATCCGTACCCCATAAAATTACGACTATCGGTACCAATACTGTCATAGGTCGTCGTGATGACAGGAGAGTTGAGAGTCAGTACATCATGAGAAGTCACCGCAGGCAAATAGGTCATCGAATTAATTCGAATGCCATTAGCTTTGTATCGCAGACTTTCCGTTAAACCACAAGGATGAACCACTTTCTCAATTAGCGTGTATGTACCAATGTTTAGATAACCAAAGCTATAGCTACCAGCGCGCTCAGGTAAGTCACACTTAACCAGCTTACTGTTATTTAGCGTAAGACCAAAAAAGGCCTCGTGGGTACTGCCAAGATTGGTAAAAATATTGACGCGACCTGTGCTCACATATTCAATCCACAGCAGCGCTGTTTGCTTGTTTGTTCTATCGTCCCAAATTTTGTCCAAGCGTTTCTTGCCGCCAACATTGAGCCAAGAGAAATAGAGGGCATGCCCATTGCTTTGGAGTACCTTAATGATGTCACCATCTTTATCTAAAATATCAGTACGGCCATTTTTATAAGTAATTTCGTAACCATTCGCGCTAGACGATACCGAAAAATCGAGCAACTTTTTGTAACGAATACTCATTTCTAGATTGGCATTTAATTCAGCGCGATAAGATTGCCCGTTGGCTAGATAGAGTTGTTTATTTTCAATATCGTATCTCGGAAGATTTAACTTCCAGCCTTTACCAAAACCAAGGTTATCTGCTGAGTATGGTGAGAATTGAATGGAGATATCGAGGTTTGGTCCCTTGAGCCAGTTACCAATAAGAGAGCCAAGTAAGATTTGGTATGAGTAGCTTCTGGTCCTTTGGTCTACACCGCCCGAACAAAAACTATCAAAGTTAAAAGCATTTGAAGTCCAATTAGACATAAATTTCCCCTAAAGTGGATGAGTTAGCTCAAATGCTTGAGCTAACTCTGTTTTGTTCGAGTGTTATTGGCTAACTAGGGTCCAACGGGTGTAATCCCACTTCTGACCACCACCAGTAAATTCACTTTGAGGATAAATAAGCTTCAATGGTCCCTTGTTACCGTATTGGTCGAATACAGTAAATCGGTACTCTTTTTGCGAATCGTTGTTTGACGTTCCGTTGTTCGAATATAACAGCTTGCTAAGAGTCACTGATCTTAGCTGTTGGTTAACACGCCACACAGCAGTTCGGCCTTCACCAGCAGCACTATTCCAAACATACTCGTCAGAGACATTGCGCTCTGAACCTGGAACAAATATATAGCCTTTCACAGAGCGATTATCGTCTGGGCAATCTGAGTAGCAGCCCAACCATTCATCGTTTAGGAACACTTTATCGCTATCCGACTCGTCAAAGTTATCCATAGCAACCTGAACCAGTTGAACGGACGTATCTTTCGGCGTCACATAAAAGTTACGCATCTCTGCTTTATCAAAATAGAACCCGTCGGCGTTGGCTTCTTCCCACACCAACTCACCTTCTCCAAGCTCAGAAAAATCAGCAGCACTGTAAGACTTAGGCTGCACGCTTTGGTAGAACGCACTGCTTTCATTCGGGAAGGCACAGCTATCGTAGTAATTGTTGTCATACTGGCTTCCGGCATCGAACTTAACCTTCATACACACTTCACGATATTGAGCGACTTCGTTGCTATACACCCAAGCGGTTAATTTAGTATCACTTGCTGAAACACGAGACGTAGGAAGGGTTTTCGAGTAACCGTAACTGCTGCCCATTTGGTGAGAGTAGTCATTTGGATTCAACGTGTATCCCCAACAACCGCTTCCGTAACTGCAGTCTTTATCTTTACCTAACTCCTGCCCACTATTCTTTAGGTAAAAAGATATCGCTCCCTCTAAGTCACTCTTAGATACGGTCACTGGTCTGCCGTAGCTATCCGCAAAAGAAACAGAAACACTGAGTTTGGACTGCATTCTCCCGTTAGCATAAAAAGGCATCGGCACACCGTTGCTTTCGTTATGATCAGCCGTTAGGTCATCATCTACCACATGATAGTCGCCATTAATTGCAGCAACACTTACATTAGAAAAAACACACGCTGACATTGCTATTAACAATGACTTATTTATCGACAACTTCATAGTGTTGACCTTACATATTATTTATTAAGAAAATTAAAGAACAGACAACGTTATCACTGTATATGACGATTTTTTGATAATTAAACTCATCCTAAGGTCTTCACCTTATTTTTGAATTTATATTATCAACTATTACAAGTGGCATTATCCATTCTGATAACTATTGCTTACACGCTATTTAATTATTAAACAGCCAACACAAACTTAATTAATAACTTAATCAATGTAAAATCAGCCAGCATTCATGACACCTACCACATAACAGAAAAAAATGAACAACAATACCAAACATAAACAAACACTTAAATTGACAAATGCAACATCAAATCAAGATTATTCATTTATCAACCACGCTAATAATATAAATTTAATTATTTTTTTGTAAAAATAGCATATTTATTTGTCGTGACTCGCATCGTTACACCACCTTACTGTCAATACTATCACTGATTTTACATTGTTTTTATATTAACAATAACTATTCGAGACAATTACCCTTATCAATAAAGTGGTAATATTCATGATTCAGCTTATTCCCTCAGAATTTATCCAGCTCGTTAATTACGTCAAAATATGAAAGTTGCCGTGGAATTACGAACATGTTCATTTATTAACCGAGATTTTTATTTTTTCATCTGATTTCTATTAATATAAATAATGACAAGTTAATGAGTTCTATTAATGATTCCTCTCAATATTTTGAAAAGCTTGTTTGACCCGTCTACCAGTGTAGGCTTTAGACTTCATACTCAATTTACATCGAGGTATGTCATGTCTATAAATCGTTCCTTTGCAGTGCCTCAACCACTGCTGTCATTTTTTAATTCGCTATCCGACCCAGCCAAAGGAATTGCACTCGCGCTTATCTCGAACGCGCTGTTTATTTTAGTGGGTGTGATCGTGCGAGAGTTAAGCCAAACCATCGACATCTTCCAAATTCTACTGTTTCGTCAGCTTGTTTTTGTGACTCTGTTAATGCCTTCTATGGTCAATAACATGGATGCGATGCTCAATCCTAAGATGGTGTCGATGCATGTGTGGCGCGTCACCGGGGCGTTCATCGCCCTCTACTTTAGCTTCTTAACCGTGAGTAACATTCCCTTTGCCGACGCGACCGCGTTAGGGTTTATGAAGGTGTTGTTTGTGGCAGTCATTTCCCGCCTGTTCCTGCAAGAAAACGTAGGCTGGGCACGAATGGCAACCATATTGGTAGGGTTTACTGGGGTGATGTTGGTCGTGCAACCGACGTTAGAAAGTGAGTCTTTGTTCTATATCGGGACGGGGTTGGTTGCTGCGTTAGGTGCGGCGATAGCGGTTATCTGTGTGAGAAAAATGGCTAATATAGAATCCAAGGTCGTGGTGTTGGCTTATCAAGCGATATTCGTTGGCGCAGTCGCTCTAGTTCCGGCAATTATTGAGTGGAAATGGCCAACAGGTTCTGAATTCCTGCTGTTGATATTGGTTGGTGTGATCTCGTCTATTGGTCAATGGTTTGGTGTGACGGCCTACAAATGGGGAGAAGCGAACGTGGTTTCAAATGTTGAGTACTCACAAATGATCTACTCAATGATTCTTGGTTAATTGTTGTTTGCTGAACTGCCGAACTCTGTCGCCTTAGTTGGCGCAGCTGTTATCGTATTGAGTGCCATCATGCCTTTTGTAATCAAGGCTAAAAAGAGCAAATAACTCGAAGCTAATCACTGCTACAACCATACCATCAAGCCCCTATTGTATTAAATTGGGGCTTCTCTTTTATCTCAAATCAATGCTGCTCAAAATATTGGTCATGTTGAGATTTTCCAGATTGGTCTTGAGTGCCAGGATAGAACTGTACAAGCGTTTGATCAGCTAAAGTGAGGTGAATCCAACCCTCTTTGACTTTCAGCCAATTAGTGCCGCTTGTCTCATAGACAATAGGAAAGCTGCCCCAACCTGATTCTGATACCTGCAACTCTTGAAAACGGTCAATTGGAGTGAGTTTATTGCTGTTGAAATCAGCATTAGAGTAAACCAGCAGAGGCTCGATAGCATCGGTTGGCTTAAACGTATAACAACTGATAGACGCAGAAGTGCGATCAAACCATTGATACGGTTGAGCTCCGGTTAGATCGTAAACCGTACAATCATTGAATTTGATAGCCCAGTTTTGATGATCTTTGAAGCCAAGGTAGCCAATCGATTGAGATGGTTCGATTGTCGTCTCTGGTGCATCAACCTGCGCTAGCTCCGAAGACGCACATCCCACCAAACTCAGACTAAAAACAAAAGCCAACATGCACTTCATCACTGCCCCCTCAAATCCGTAAGTCATTCAATCAAGTCCTTACATTAAACGGTAAGTTCCAAGCGATTACCATCAGGATCGAGGACACAGCTCTCATAATATCCATCGCCCGTTCTTCTTGGACCGTCTAAACGTTCATAACCATCTTCGACTAAGCGGTGAGTCAGTTCATCGACGGCTTGTTCTGACCCCAACGAAATCGCCATATGAACAAAGCCAGTGAACTGATCATAGATGTCATCTTTCGATTCAGGCACAGAATCCATTTCCATGATCTCTAAACGACTTCCAGTTTCGAAAGACAGGAAGTATGAAGAGAAACCTTTGGTTGGGTTGTGATATTTTGAGTTTGATGTTGCGCCGAAATAGTCTTCATAAAATCGTTTCAACACTTCGAGTTGTTTGGTCCAAATCGCGATATGTTCGATCTTCATTTTTATCACTTAATGTTTACGTATGACACTAGATTACTCGCCAAATAAGGAAGGATAAACAGAACAGAATTCATCAAAGATGTTCCTATTTAAGGATCGGCTGAATTATCAAAATAACAACAATTAGCTGCACAGTATTAACATCTAAGTTTGTGTAATACATAGCTTTGATCCATAGTCGGGTTTTTACACAATCCGAGATTTACACTGTGAGCTTTTTAAAACTGATCATGCTAGCTGCAATATGGGGAGGCTCGTTCCTTTTCATGAGAATTGCCGCGAATCCATTGGGCCCAGCGGTGTTGATTGAAGCTCGAGTGCTGTGCGCTGCCGTCACTCTACTCTTGGTTTCTTTTTACCTGAAAAGGAAGCTCTCTTTTAATTCTCATGCGAAACACTTTTTCATTCTTGGCTTATTTAACACTGCGCTTCCTTTTTTGTTTTTCGCTTATGCCGCACAGACACTGAACGCCTCGACACTTGCTATCTTGAACTCAACCGCGCCAATTTGGGCGGCAATCATAGGTGCAATATGGACCAAAACTACACTCGAGGCGCGTGTTCTACTAGGGCTTGGGATTGGGGTAACAGGAGTTGGCGTGTTAGTCGGTTGGGATGCGATGAATATTGGCCAAGAAGCTATACTTCCTATTTTTGCTGCGGTGATGGCGGCCTTTAGTTACGGAATAGCGTCAAACTATACCAAACAAGCACCTAAAGTTGAGGCATTCAATAATGCTCATGGCAGCATGTGGGCGGCAGTATTAATCGTATTGCCATTTGTGTTCTTCATTCCGATGAGAGAAGCACCCAATCTCACCATTACCATGTCGGTCATCTTGTTGGGCGCTGTATGTACTGGATTAGCGTACCTACTTTATTTCAACCTCATCAATGAACTTGGTGCGCCTTCGGCTCTATCTGTCACCTTCTTGATTCCTGTTTTTGGCATCTTATGGGGCAACCTTTTCTTAGATGAAGCGATTGGTATCAACACAGTGGTTGGTTCAATTCTTGTTATCACTGGTACTATGTTAGTAACCGGAATGACGCCGTCTAAGATGATAGAGGGCGCCAAACAGAAACGAGCAGCAAGAGCGGCTCGTTAGTCGGCCATGTATTGTTGAATCCTGTTTCTCAACCACTGATGAGCAGGATTTAAATCGGTTCTCTTATGCCAAATCATATACTGCTTCATGGGCAAGACCTCGAAAGGCTGGTCGAGCACTTGCAGTTGGAATCGCTCCGCAAACTGATTAGCAAAATCACGAGACGTGCTACCAACACAGTCTGAACCAGAGACCAACACACACATCGTCATCAATGAATCACATTCGGAACTGACTTTTCGTTGCTGTATCGGGCTTTTTGTAAAGTAATCTGCGGTATAGAGGCGAGAGCGACGCATTCTGAAGGTGATGTGTTTCTCATGATAGTACTGCTCTTCCGTTACCGAACCATCAATCCTTGGGTGCCCTTTCTTGGCGATCAATACGAGCTCATCTTCGATCACTTGCTGGTTCATATAACCATTCACTTGTGGGTAGTGAATATCGATCGCCAAGTCGGCTTGTTGCATGCTCAAACTCTGCAGAAGATCTTCCTCATTGCTTGGCACCATATTGAATTCGATTGAGATATTTCCCAGCGTTTCATCTTGCTCGACAAGGGGCTGAAGCTTGGTTAAACCGATCTCATTCACTAGAAGTCTGAATACATGATGCTGCTGGTTATCGAATTGCTTTAAAGTACTGACTGCGCTGGTTATCCCCTCGAGTGCGGGTTCTACTCGGCTTGCCAGTTGCACCGCAGCGTTAGTCGGAATGATCCCTCGACCTTCACGAATAAACAGGTCAGTATCAAGCTGAGATTGGAGTCGCTTCAATGCACCACTCACTCCTGGCTGAGTCATACCCAGTGATTCCGATGCTAAGGTAATCGACTTTAATCGGTATACTTCCAAAAACACGCTCAGCAAATTCAGGTCTAACTTTTCAACATCACTCACAATCACTCTCCATGTTAGGTGTGGTCGCATCGAGCCTACGAGGAGCTTTCGGCTTCAATATGTCACTATTAAGCATACAACACATAACAGTTCGTGATGTGTTAAATAAAGCTTACTTTATTTTTTGCTATATGTCTTATTCCTATAATCGCCTCAACGAAACAAAATTCTGAAATGAAGAGGCTATTATGAAAACTTCTCGCACATTCAAAAATGCATCACTGTTCCTAGCTATTTCTCTCGCATTCCCTGCGGTTGCAGCCAATCATGACCACGCACACTTCAGCGAAATTGGCGACCAAGGTGGCAAAAATGCAACCGAAATGACCACTAAAGCAAACAACGAGTTCGCAAAAACTCTTAACTTTGCTGATATTCGCGCTTTTGAGAATAACAACAAAGGCTTGATTGCTAGCTTTGACCAAGAGACTGGCGACATCATTCGCAATAGCTTTAACTTCATCGATCCAAGTGTTAATAACGCAGACCAAGCACCTGATTCGGTAAACCCTTCACTTTGGCGCCAAGCGGTATTAAACCAAGCGGCTGAAGGTTTATATGAAGTTGTTCCGGGTAAAGTATACCAAGTTCGTGGTGCCGATTTGGCATCTATCTCTTTCATCCGTAGTGACAACGGTTGGATCGCCTACGATGTTCTTCTCACCAAAGAAGCGGCCGCTAAGTCACTAAAATTCTTCAAGAACAATGTTCCTGATGGTGGCGAACTGCCTGTTGTCGCAATGATTTACTCTCACTCGCACGCCGATCACTTTGGTGGCGCTCGTGCAATCAAAGACGCGTACCCAGATGTAAAAGTGTACGGCTCGAAAAACATTACTAAAGAAATCGTCGACGAAAACGTATTGGCGGGTAATGCAATGTCTCGTCGTACTGCTTATCAATATGGTGCAACACTGAATCGCCATGAGCACGGTATTGTCGATGCGGCGCTCTCAAAAGGCTTATCGACGGGTAGCATTACCTACGTACTGCCAGACTATGAGCTGAACCATAACGAAGAAATTGAAACTCTGGTTATCGACGGGCTAGAAATGCAATTCATGGACGCATCTGGGACGGAAGCAGCCTCTGAGATGGTGACTTATATCCCGAGTATGAAAGCACTATGGACGGGCGAACTGACCTATCAAGGCATGCACAACCTATATACCCTACGTGGTGCAAAAGTACGTGATGGCTTGAAGTGGTCGAAGAAGATCAACGAAATGTTGGTGACATGGGGCGAAGAAACTGAGGTGTTATTCGCCTCTCACTCAGCCCCAGTTTGGGGTGAAGAAGAGATTTCTGACTACTTAAAAATGCAACGTGATGCTTACGGCTTTACTCATAACCAAACGCTTCGCTTAGCCAACAACGGTGTGGTTCTGCAAGACATCGGTGATGCGATTTACGAAGTAATGCCAGACAGCATTCAGCAGACTTGGCACACCAACGGTTACCACGGTACTTACTCTCACAACGCTCGCGCTGTGTACAACATGTACCTTGGTTACTTCGACATGAACCCAGCGAACCTAAACCCATTACCAATCGAGCCAGAATCGGTAAAGTTTGTTGAGTACATGGGCGGCAGCGATGCTGTGATTGAAAAAGCGCAGAAAGACTTCCAAGACGGAGAATACCGCTTCGTTGCAACCGCATTGAACAAGGTGATTCAAGCAGAACCAGATAACAAAGTTGCACGTGGCCTATTGGCAGATACTTACGAGCAATTGGGTTATCAATCAGAAGGCGCAGGTTGGAGAAACATCTACCTAACGGGCGCTCAAGAGCTTCGCATTGGCACTCAGCCGGGCGCACCAAAAACGGCATCTCCGGACGTGTTAGCGAACATGACGATTGAAAACCTACTCGATTACTTAGCCGTAAAAGTGGATTCTCTAAAAGCGCAAGAAACACCATTTACATTGAATATTCAGCTACCAGATGTGCAAGAGTTCTACTACGTTGAGATGTCTAACGGTAACCTGAATAACATTCAAGTAAGCGAGCTACAAGACGCGGATACGACACTGATCATCAATAAGTCTGACGTGTCTGATATCGTACTTAAGAAAACAAGCCTTGGAAAACTGTTAGAAGACGGACAAGCAGGCGTGAAAGGTGACAAATCATCTCTGAACAAACTGTTGTCTTCCCTGACTGAAGCTGACACCTCATTTGAGATTGTGCCGCGTCCAAACAAAGGTGAAGAAGTTGATGCAAAGCTATACCAAGATTCAGCGGTACACGCGCATTAAGCTCCAAAAAAATATCTATAAAATAACAACGTCAAACAAAGCCAATATAGGCTGAAAAAAGGCTAATAACGACCAAGCCTCAACTAAAAAATTTAGTTGAGGCTTTTTCTTGCAAGAGTATTTCCTCCAGCAGGCTTAAATCTTGCCATTACAAACCACTCACAAAAGCTTTAGAGAAATCGCAGTATAATATCCAGCCATCCTACCCGACTCAGTATTGTCATAATTCTCATTTACAGCACATTACCTAACCGTTGTTCCTCCCATCATGTGAACTAGTATGAATTTTGCGCACCGAATCTTTGTTATAAAAGTTACACGGGAAATGTTTCAAAGGAAGAAAAATGCAAAAAACAATTCTGATCACAGGGGCCACAGATGGCATTGGTTTAGAGACCGCAAAAGCGCTGACTCAGCAAGGACACCACGTTCTCATTCATGGCCGCAACCCAGCCAAAGTCCACAAGGTTGTGACAGCTTTATCTCGCCTGTCTAAGAACGCCATCATCGAAAGCTACATCGCCGACCTATCGACACTCTCTGAAGTTGAGGCGCTCGCAACCCAAATCAAAAGTAATCACAAGCGACTCGATATACTGATTAACAATGCTGGCGTATACAAGGTTTCGGAAGTCACCACCTCAGACAACCTTGATGTACGTTTTGTTGTAAATACCATTGCGCCTTATCTACTGACACAGGAGCTGCTCCCTCTTTTGGATGCGACAGGTCGTATCATCAACCTATCTTCAGCAGCCCAATCAACCGTAGATTTAGAAGCGCTTACCAGTCCGAACGCAGGCGAATTAGATGGCCCAGTTTACGCGCAAAGTAAGCTCGCGCTGACGATGTGGTCTATCGAATTGGCCAACACTCTATTAGATAATGGACCTGCGGTGATCCCGGTGAACCCTGCTTCTTTCCTGGGCAGTAAATTGGTCAAAGAGGCTTATGGCGTGGAAGGGAATGATCTGGCGATAGGAGCCGATATCCTTTGTCGCGCTGCACTCAATGACGAGTTTGCCAGCGCTTCCGGTCAATATTTTGATAATGATTCAGGGTTATTCAAAGATCCCCATGCCGATGCATTGAATCCCGCTAAAAACCGTAAATTAGTGGAAACGCTTGACCGGTTGCTAAAAGAGAAATTGTGCGTGGCACCCAGTTAATTCTGGTAGACACATAGCATCACACATGATTGATAAAGGCTTGGCTTAACTGCTGGAAGAGTGAGTCTACGTTGGGCAGAGGCGTCACATGCTCAGATAAAAGAGTATGAACGTGCGGCTCTACAACGGTTGGATTGCCGCAAATTTGATTATAAAAATTTACGGGTGCAACGATGTTCTCTAAGTCGACATCTAACAAGATACAGGCTTGTGAAAGTACTATTTGACCGCCCCCTCGTTTAAGTAAAACGCGCTGAGCAGTGCCCACTATTTTCTGTTTGTTGATATTGAGGTTGTAGTCGCCATCACAGTAAGAACCGGGAGTTGCATGCACATCCACATCGACACCTAGTTCTTTAAAAAACAGGGTTAAGACATTGCACAAGTGTAGATACGCTTTGGGGATGTTGTAGGCTTCGTCACGAGGCCAATGGTAAATGTGCGATAGGTTAATGACCCCTGGCAGTTGGGGAACGGGAGCGCCACCTGTTTTTCGCGAGGTGAGCTGCCAGCCTTGTGCCTCAAGTTGCTTTCTAGACTCTACCGTCACTGGCCACTTTTTACCTGCGGGCAAAACGAGTGTTGGCGTTTTTGCTTGCCATAGCATTAAGGCTTGTCCAATCTCTCCAGCCTGTATTTGCTGCAATAATTCAGCTTCTTTTTCAAACGCACGATCAACATCAATGTGCGGGTAACGTACGAGTTTATTCGTTAACTTCAATGCACTTTTCCTCAACAGATTGTGGTGACTTAGTATTTAACGTTCTGGGATGGTTGATGAGATAAACATATATCTTAAACCCAATGCAGCATAGCACCGATTACCTCTCCATCCTTTTTCCTTTCGCTATTGAGATGTATTGATTTAGCTAAACCACTTCCACTTTGATGGCTTCTGTCTAGCAAAGTTGTCTGATATGGTGACGGAAGAACTTCAGCAATTGTTTAGATAGTATTGAATATGAAAACACTAACCATACTTGATGGCGGCATGGGCCGAGAACTCAAAGAAATTGGCGCGCCATTTTCTCAACCACTTTGGAGTGCTCAAGCGCTGATTGAAGCACCCGAATTTGTCAGCCAAGCGCATCAAAACTTTGTCGATGCTGGTGCTGAAATCCTGATCACTAATAGCTACGCGTGTGTGCCTTTTCATTTGGGTCAAGAGCTCTTTGAACAACGAGGCTTTGAACTAGCCGCACTTTCTGGCGAACTGGCTAAAGCAGTTGCTGACAATACTTCTCACACCGTGAAAGTAGCAGGCGCGATTCCACCGCCATTCGGCAGCTACCGACCGGACTTGTTCAAAGTCGAAGAAGCGGCGCCAATCATTCAAACCCTTTACGATGCACAAGATCCCAACATCGACCTTTGGATAGCGGAAACCATCTGCAGCCTGCAAGAGTTCGAATCCATTCATGCGGTACTTAAACAGTCCGATAAGCCTTGTTACTACGCATTCAGTTTGGAAGATACCAAGGGCGACTCTGCCAACATTCGTTCTGGTGAGAGCATAACAGATGCCATCAAACTGGCCTGCCAATCTAACGCGACAGGCATTATGTTTAACTGCTCAGTGCCTGAAGTGATGGATCAAGCCATTATCGATGCTAAGAAAGTGATCGACGAGCTAGGCAGTGATTTGGAAATTGGTGTCTACGCCAATAACTTTGCACCTATCAGCAGTGAACATGAAGCCAATGACATGTTTCAGGAGATGCGAGAGCTGGATGGCCAAGGTTACTTAGCTTACGCAAAACGTTGGCACGCATTGGGTGCCAATATTGTCGGTGGTTGCTGTGGTATTGGGCCAAAACACATTCAAGCCTTAGCCGAGTGGAAACGCTCCATACAGAGCTGATACGGAGCTTCAACTAGAATAGAATTAAATAGAGAACAGGTTGAGAAATCTGTTCTCTATTTGTATGTGGCGTCTCTGAGTACACTGATACAAAACAACGATTTGGAGCAACTGATGAGCGGCACGCAACGCAAGATTAAATGGGGTATCGCAGGGCTAGGCAATATCGCCAATCGATTCGCAACCGCAGTCACAGAGCACTGTCTGCATGGTGAACTTTATGCCGTTGCCGCAAGAGATCACTCCCGCGCAGCCACGTTCGCCAATAAGTTTGGTTGCAACAAGGCTTATGGATCTTATGAAGTCATGGCGCAAGACCCGGATATTGAAGCGGTGTACATCGCTACGGTTCACTCATACCACCAGCCACTCGCCGAACTGTTTCTAAAGAGTAAAAAACATGTATTGGTCGAGAAGCCGGCTTTTACCAACCTTAGTGATTGGCTGGAGATGAAAGCCCTCGCGAAACAAAATGGCGTGATGCTGTTAGAAGCGATGAAAACCGTGGTGTTTCCCGCGTATCGTGAGCTTCAATCATTCTTGGTCGATAACAACATTCAGATAGATTCAATCGAAGCCAGCTTTGGTAACCATCACGACTATAAGCCCGATTTGTTTATCTTCAATCCGGACTTGTCAGGCGGAGCAACGCTCGATGTTGGGGTCTATGGGCTTTGGTTCTTCTACGATCTGTGTCGAACGTTGGGGGTTAGTCCTTCAAAACCTCAGGTAGAGATGTCATGTCTGTATAAGGGGGCGAATGTTGATACCGATTCCTGCTTTCAGTTTTCTGGCGAGATCAACGCGACCATATCAGCTTCGACAGTGCACAACCTGCCACGCGCAGCTCGATTAAATGGTCCAGATATCACCATCACGATTCAAGACAAATGGTGGAACCCAGCCTACATCGAGGTCGAATATCAGAATGAAACCTTCACCATCGAGCACCCAATTCAAGGCAATGGGTTCGAATATCAAATCGAACACTTCTCACAGCTGGTGCTAGAGGGAAAAACGTACTCTGATATCCTAAGCTCAAATGTAAGTGCTCAGGTACTGGATACCATGGAACAAGCACTCATTGACTCTGGCTATCCACATTTAACTCAACCTCATCGTTAGGAAAAGCAAATTGGGCAACCTTAAGCGCAAGCTTGAACTGTATGAAAAGATATTTCAGGCTTTTGGGCCTGGAGTATCGCATTGTCAGGTCAATCAACTGGCCACACTGCTGCACGTGAGTGAACGTCACGTTCAGACCTTACTCAAAGCGATGACAGCGCAAGGTTGGATTGAGTGGCAAGCTAGTTCAGGCCGCAGCAAGAAGGCACAACTCACGTGTCTGGTTGAACCCATTGAGGCGTGTTACCAATACGCACAAAGCCAAGCAGATTCAGGCAATATTGAGCAGGTGTTTAACACCTTAGGCTTCAATGGCCGAAACGCTGGCACTGAGCTGCAAGCCTTTCTGAGCAGCAACAATCATTCAACACAGAACGTAGCATTCATTCCCTTTCACCGAGAACTTGAAGCACTCCACCCTCAGCGTGTGCTAAGGCGTACTGAACGTTTCTTAGTGATGCAGATTTGCCAACGCCTCACTGCAATTCGACAAGAAAAGCTGAGCGGTGATTTAGCTTATCATTGGCAGCATAATGAAGATGCTACCGTTTGGCATTTCCAAGTTCGTAATGGCGCTCAATTCCATAACGGTCGATCGCTTGAAATCCAAGACATAGTGCGCTGTCTCTCCTCACTCTCTAGGAGCAAATTCTGGCGTCGTTGCTATCAACATATTGTTGACGTGTCGGCTGTCACTGGCGATGTGATCAAAATGACTCTGAGTGAGCCTGATTGGCATTTGCCTCGATTACTGGCTAGACCTGAGGCTTCGATATTTGAGCACACATCAGACGATAAGCTAATTGGCTCAGGCGCTTTCGCGTTGGAGATTTTCTCAAGCAAGATGCTGAGGTTAAGCCGCAATAATGCCTATTCACACAGCACACCGATTCTCAATCGAGTTGAGCTTTGGGTTTACCCTGACTGGTCGCAAACTAAGGCATGTGCGCAAAACCAAGTGTGCGTCAAAATGCCAGAGAAAACGGTCACGGTGAATGGAGCGAGCGATTCAGCTCTACAGAATTTCGGTTCAACCTTCTTCAAGGTTCAAAACCCGAAGTTGTCGAAAACCGCTCGTGAGTTCACCGTTGAAGACACCTCAGAATGCCAAGCGCTTTTCGAGCAATTATCAGTATCTGACGATCAAAAAACCAATATCGAATATGGACACTACACAGCGACCAAAGACATCGCGCTGTGCAGCATTATTGATGAAAACGATACCTTCTCCTCATGGTTAAGTTTCTTTACTCGTTTCCCTTTTGAAGACTTATCGCTAGCCGCAAAGATGCTAAATAGGATTGAGCAAGGGATAGCCTCAATTCGACGCGAGCCAAACCTCGACCTGGCAATGAATAAGCTGTTAGAACTTAGACATTGGCTCGATGAAACTGGGATTGTGGTTGAGCTCAAGCAA
The DNA here is from genome assembly GCF_003050065.1 of Vibrio sp. 10N.286.51.C3. Lineage (NCBI taxonomy): Bacteria > Pseudomonadati > Pseudomonadota > Gammaproteobacteria > Vibrionales > Vibrionaceae > Vibrio > Vibrio sp. 10N.286.51.C3. The sequence goes on from NZ_PIGC01000019.1 coordinate 23,778, forward strand.
GAAGCGTTCAACTTAGAGGTTTCTGAAAAGATACACGGTGCGCAAGTGAATGGCTTCGGTTGGTGTGAGCTCGACAAGCTATGGATTAGCCATTTGTAAGCGAATTTCGTAGCTGAACTGTATTTCACAACCTAGCCCAACCAAGCTGCAACCAATCATAATGTTCAGTCACAGCGTAGGTCGAATAGGCTAAGGGTTAGCTCACTAGCGATAACTCAGATTCTTTATAGATACGGTTAGCCACTTTGAATGCCGCTGGAGATAAGAGTGTCTCTTTACATCGAGTCTTAAACTGCTCTGCTTCAATCACCTGCTCTTCCAATAAGTATTTCAGCTCACTTAGGTAGTTAGCTTCAAACACAGCTTGACCAAGTGGTGTGCATTCGTATCGGCTCGACTCTTGGTAGCCAATTGCGGTCAACACAGATTCTGGCAGCTCCCAGAACTTAGCAATGGTGTAAGTCAGGCGAATAGAGTAGCTGTTCATCAGGCGCTTCAATGCCAACGAGTTAGGCGGAACAGAAGGATCTACATGCTTGAAGGCTTCTACCATCATTTGGAAAATAATCATCTTGCCTAAGTTGCGAATCAACCCAACAAAGTACGCCGCCGCCTTATCTTCTTGGGATGAAGAGTCTTTCATCAACTCCTTAGAAAAAGACGCGGTTTGAACACTGTGATTCCAAATTTTCTCACCGAAGTGACGCCAGTAAATATTGTTCCCCGGCGTGAAGTTCTTCATGTAGCTATTCACTACTCCTTCAACAAGCCCTTGAGAACCCATATTTAAGAATGCTGTTTTTAGGTCAGTAACCTGTTTTTCACCACGCTTATAAAAAGCACTGTTAGCCAGTTTAATCACATCGGCAGCCATACTCGGCTCGCGCTCAATCACTCTTAACAATGCATCGATATCAAACTCGTCGCTCTGTAATTCGGCCATTAACGTGGTCACAGAGGCTGGCATCACTGGCAGTTCGTTAAGCAACGCTTTTGGAGAGCGAATCAAGCGCTCGATTTGGCAGGCGACAAAATCGCTAAACGGGTCTGACTCTGTTCTCAGACGGGACTCGCCAAACAGATAATCAAGAAACTCACCATCGTGAAGGCTAAGCGTCTTATCTACAATTAATGATGATGGCTGGGCGGACGAACGCGGAACAAAGATTGAAGACGGAACAGAATCAGTAGCAACAGTTTGTTGTTGCTCTTGTTGGACAGGCTCTGCAGAGGGTTTGTTTTTTGAATCAACAAAAGGTGAGAATAGTGCCTGCAATACCCTTTTAAACATCAATACGGCTCCTAGATGAATACAACATAGATAGGGATATATAACGGCGGTGATTATCGCACAGGCAACTCATAAACCATACAGTGATAAATGAATCATTAATTTTTCTGCTGTATAGGATATGTTACTTAGCCGTTTGCTAGGCCAAGCCTCCGGTATTCGCCAGAAACAAAAAAGCGAGCAAATAACACTTGCTCGCTCTTCCATCAATCTGAATCCTGAAGCTGACTAAATTAGCGCTCTGCTACTTCTAACACAATCTTGCCCATAAACCTCAGTCAAACAAGGCTCAATCAGAACACGTTCGCCAATACGCTCAGCCGATACTTCGTTACCAACGGTTACGAATCAATAAAATGAAAAATTCCGCACCCAATAGAATGCAGAATTTATATATAGATGAGAGGCTTACCGTTAAATCTAGAGTCGGCTGCGTATCGTCACCAACACAGATAACGCACCACAAAGCACCAACACCACACCTAAATCTTGAATCATTCCCGCTAAAGCTAGCCCAGAACCAATCAAGGTGTAATACATCAAACCAAACAGTGCACCTGCACTTCCTGCTTGAGATTGGTAGCGCACCAATGCTCGACTCAAAACATTAGGAATCGCAATACCGAATGCCATAACCACCAACATCATCGGAAGCAAGAACCAGATCGTGTGTTGTGAAAGGTACACACCCACTGCGCCTACCGTTTGAAGCCCTACCGCCAAGCTAATCAAAGAGATAGATGACACTTGTCGCTTCAATAACGCTTTATTAACCAAGCTTCCCAACAAGGTTCCGAACCCAAGCACAATGCCGCTGTAGCCAAACTGCTCGACGCTAAATCCAAGTTGAATGAAGGCAAATGAACCCAATTGATAATAAGAAAACAGCGCAATATTGAACGACGCGACAAGCAACGCAGACATCCATATATCGCTATCTTTGACCATGTGAATACTGAGTGACTTTAACTGCAATGGCTGCTTAGACTGTTGCGTTTCAGGCAATGACAATAGGCTATGTGCCAACAGTGCTAACACCATAATAAACAAAGCAATAAACACATATTGATGCCCGCCTGCTTGGCTTAATTGACCACCAAGTAGCAACCCGATGATTGGGCTAATCGACAATCCCATCCCCATGTAACCAAATACCTTAGCTAGCTCAGTACCGCTAAAGGCATCTCGAAGCATGGTTTGAGTGACGACAGAGCCAACAGCAAGTCCGAAAGCCCCCATCGCTCTTGCAATCATCAACCACGTAAAACTGTCGGTTTGCATGGCAATAAGTGAAGAACAGGCGAATAACCCCATCCCCAATAACATGGTGGGGCGACGTCCCCATTTATCCGCTAACACGCCCCATACCACCACACCCAGCGCAAATGCAGAGAAGTAAATCGATAGGGTTTGCGCCGCTTGTGTGTAACTGACATCAAAGGATTTCGATATTGAATCCAGAGTCGGGCTATAGATGGTTTCTGCGATTTGAGGGAACATCAGCAATAGCACCATTTGCCATAAAGACGGTTTTATTTTCATCATTTTTCCAAGACCAGTGAACTTGACGAGGAGCCTAGGGGAAACTAACCTTGGCTCGTTAACAACATTAAAACCAAAAACACCAAGATTGGGACAAATGGCATTAATCAGCGAAACCATTGAGTTTGATGCAGACAGCTTACCTGCACCCGTAATAGGGATTGCGGCAGAGCTAGGCAAACATGACTCGGGCATACATCACCACGTTAAAGGACAGCTGCTGTATGCTCCGCAGGGTTGCATCACCTTGACCTTAAAAAACGCCCTTTGCATTTTACCGCCGACCAAAGCTGTGTGGATCCCGCCTTATACCAAGCATCGCGCGCAGATGACTAATGTAGTTGCTTATCGATCGCTCTATTTCGATTGCAATATTTACACCTGCCCAGAGGCCATTGAGATTGTGGAAGTGAACGAGCTTTTGAAAGCGCTGATCAATAAGATGGCTTTCTGGGATTGGGACATTGCCCGCGAGCAAACCACCAATACCGCCAACCTATTCTGGGAAGAGTTTTACAGCGCTAACCAGCACTCGTTTATCTTGCCGCTACCCACAGATCGCCGCTTTAAAAGCTTTTGCAAACAAGTCCGAACCGCCTCTTTTATTGCCCCTGCATTATCGACATTAGCGAATTCGGTTGGCGCAAGTACCAAGACGATTACTCGATTATTCAAAGCCGAAACAGGCATGACTTATCAAGAGTGGCGACAACAATGGCGCTTGTTTAAAGCGATTGAACTGCTCTCAGAAAACCGACAAGTCGGTGATGTGGCTCATCTGTTAGAGTTCTCATCCAACAGTGCGTTTATCGCTTTTTTCAAACAGCAAACCGGACAAACCCCGTTGGCCTTTACCAAGTTAGGGACGTGATCGTAGTCATCCAAACTCTTAGGTTGTACTTAGTTCAGATAAAAAAACCAGAACATGAGTTCTGGTTTTTATAGGGTATTTTAAAGCTAGATGCCGTCGTTATTTAGTGTAGAAAGCGCGTTTCAATGCCATCTCTAAACCACGAACTTCAGCCAAACCCTTCAATCGACCAATCGCCGAATAACCTGGGTTAGTGGTTTTCTTTAGGTCATCCAGCATTTGATGACCGTGATCTGGACGCATTGGAATTAAGCGGTGATCGCCCACTTCTGAACGACGATTTTCTTCATCCAAAATGGCCATCACAACGTTGTACATGTCCACATCACCATCTAAGTGCGCTGCTTCGTGGAATGTCATTGGGTTACTCTCTTCACGCTTAGTTGAACGCAGGTGCGTAAAGTAAATTCGGTCACCGTGCTTTTTGATCATGTTAACCAGATCATTGTCGCCACGAACACCGTATGACCCCGTACACATCGTCAAACCATTCATTTTGCTCGGTACATGCTCGGTCAACCAATCAATGTCTTCGATCGTTGAAACGATGCGAGGCAAGCCTAGAATTGGACGCGGTGGATCGTCTGGGTGAACCGCCATCTTCAAGCCATTCGCATCACAGATAGGCATCAGCTCAGCGAGGAAGTAAGACATGTGCTCACGTAGCTTGTCTTTGTCGATGCCCGCATAGCGATCTAGCTGTGCTTGAAACGCTTCTAGTGTGTAACCTTCTTCAGCGCCTGGCAGGCCAGCGATGATGTTATTAGTCAGTTGCTGAATTTGCTCTGGCGTCATGTTGTTGAAGTAATCCAACGCTTGCGCTTGCTCTGATTCTGAATAGTCCGATTCTGCACCCGGGCGCTTCAAGATATGCAGCTCAAATGCTGCAAATGCGATTTGGTCAAAACGCAGTGCGCGAGAACCATCAGGCATTTCAAATTCTAAATCGGTACGCGTCCAATCCAACACGGGCATGAAGTTATAACAAACTGTATCGATGCCACACTCAGCAAGGTTAGACAGAGTTTGCTTATAGTTATCAATCCACTGCTGGTAGTTGCCAGTTTGAGTTTTGATCTCTTCGTGCACAGGCACGCTTTCTACGACCGACCACGTTAAACCTTTCTCTTCGATAATGGCTTTGCGTTTCAGAATTTCTTCTTTTGTCCAAACTTCACCATTTGGAATATGGTGCAGTGCATTCACAATACCAGTTGCGCCCGCTTGACGAATATCGTCTAGCGAAACTTGATCATTAGGGCCATACCAACGCCACGTTTGTTCCATGAGACTTACCTTTCTTTAAGACGCACTTAGCCGGCTCGAATTAATCAAGCTAAATGCAATAACGACTTCTTAATGGCAGCAATGACAATTACTGCCCGAGATAGCACCGGTCTACGCCGGTCTAAAGACGATTACCTATCTACAACCTAGTGAATGAATCAGCTTTCAAGAGGAGCCTTGTCGCTGAATTCAACATTAGCTTTCAGGACTAACTTTCCGTGCTAAGTAGCACCACTGGGTTTGAGCTAAATAAGTAACCATCAAAGTTTGGGTCATCAATGTCTGACAGCGCTAATAAACGCTGTTTAACATTCTCAAGGTGTTGCCACATTGCGTTCTTAGCAGCGACAGGGTCTTTGCGCTGTAAGGCGGCGAGGATACGAGCGTGATCATCTAACCATTCTTCACGGTAATCTTGACCACTGATGTGAGAGTGGAGTTTATTCCACATTGGACTCTTTTCGCGTCGATCCCAGGATTGTTTCAACATATCTACCAGTACAGAGTTTTGAGTGGCCTCTGCAATACACATGTGAAATCTTTCATCTCCGCTGCAATCGGTAGTGCCGCTTGCAAGCTCTTCGCGCTCGAGTTCGAGTGCAGAGCGCATCTTAATAATGTCGCCCGGAGTGACCTGAGTTGCCGCAAACTCCGCGATATTACTTTCCAGTAATTGGCGAGCCTGTAGCATCTCGAATGGACCAGCGTCATCGCTGACCACATTCTCGCGAGAATGAGTTGGAATGTTCAGGACATAAACACCCGACCCTTTTTTCACCTCAACTAAGTTTTCAAGCTCCAGCATGATGATTGCTTCACGCACTACCGTGCGACTGACGTCTAAACGTTCAGCAATATCGCGTTCTGGTGGCAACCTATCTCCGACCTTATACAGACCTTCAATCAGTTCTCTTCTTAGTACTAACCCTATCTCCTGATAAGGTCTTTTCGGCTCGAAAGGCATCATGATGATATTGTCACTTCTTTCCATTGTATTTCTCTCGCCATCATAATGACCAAATATAATTGGTCAACCTCTATATCCTAAAATGCAGTAACACCTTGTTTTTGTATTACTATTTTTTCTATGTTTGCTAGTTATTCAACAGCCTGAATACGGTCAATCAATGCGCTCAATTCTGGGTCCGCTTTATCTAGCGCGTCATACATAGGTTGGACCGCTAGTGCGAACGCAGCCTTGTCTGGTTCCACAAAAGTCACGCCCATTTTCTCGGCTTTAGCACGCTCTTTTGCTTCCGATTCAGCCCACAATTTTTTCATCAATTCAGATGAATCACTTGCCGCTTTCATTAGCGCATCTTGTTGTTCTGTAGTCAGTTTATCGTATGCTTTGGTTGAGATAACCAACACATCCGGAACCATCGTGTGCTCATCTAAGCTGAAGTATTTAGACACTTCACTGTGACGGCTCAAGCTGAATGAAGGAATGTTATTTTCGGCCGCATCCACCACACCTTGCTGCAGTGCTGTGTACAACTCACCATAAGCTAGTGGCGTTGGGTTACCGCCTAACGCTTTCACCATCGCAATTGCTGATGGGCTTGGTTGAACACGAACTTTCAAACCTTTCAGATCTTCTGGCGTGTTAATTGGCTTATTGGTATAGAAGCTACGCGCACCAGCGTCGTAGTAAGTCACACCAATAAAGCCGCTATCACGAGAAGAGTTAAGAATGTCGCGGCCTACTTCACCATCAGTCACACTGTAGTAGTGTGCTTGATCGCGGAATAAGTAAGGCATGTTGAATGATGAATAAGCAGGAGAAAAAGCTTCTAGCTCAGCAGCATTACTTTTCACCATATCTAAAGCTCCGTTCTGCATCAGCTCCATAGATTCACGCTGTGTACCCAATTGAGCATCAGGGTAAATACGAATACGCACCTCACCGTCAGTCAATTCACGTACTTCTTTCGCCATAAACGTCATCGCTTCATGTACTGCATGGTCACGAGGGTGGTTATGACTCAGTTTCAATGTTGTCGCTGCATAAGCAGAAGCTGTTGCTCCAAAAGTGAAAGCAGCACCGACAACCGCACTAATCAAAGTTTTACGCGTCATCATCATTCTTATTCTCCGTGGATTGGTTATCCAAAATGTAGGGTGTTTTTTGTTATGGGCTCATATTGGGGTTCAAAAAAGGAACCGTCAAAGCTGAAATTAAAATTGATTGACCAATATCACAATAAAAACCCATAAATTGGTCAACCAAAACCATTTGTGAAGTTGCTCACGCCAACCAAAAAATGAATAGCTTATGATTCAGCCAGATTTTTGAACATCCCATCCCTACATAGAAACAGTTTCTTATATTGGTAAACCAATTGTTATGAGATACGCAATTTTGTTGAAAGGAAATAAACATGAATAAATTGGTCAGTTACATAAATAGAGGGTTGGCCGCCTTTACAGTGTCTCTATCGTCTTTCTTAGTACTGTGTGTGATATGGCAGGTTTTATCCCGCTATGTTATTGGCAAGCCAAGTACTGTTACCGACGAGCTCGCGCGTTATCTCTTTATGTGGGTAGCCTTAATTGGTGCTGCTTACACTACGGGTCTGAAACGCCACCTTGCCATCGACCTGCTTACGATGAAGCTGACTGGCAAACGCAAATTAATCAACGAAATCGTTATCCAAATAGCCATCGCTTCTTTCTCTTATATCGTTCTGGTACACGGTGGAAGCCAACTTGCAGCTAAAACACTTGCGATGGGACAACTGACTCCCGCTCTAGGTTTAGAAATGGGCTACATCTACTTCTGCTTACCGATTAGTGGCGCTTTGATGATTTTTTACTCCGTCGTATTTACCTACGAACGCGTTAAACAATTAATGTCAGGTGACGATTTGATCACCGACTCACAACTTGATTGATAGAAGGATTTCACAATGGAATGGCAAGTAATACTGACCTTGTTCGGTAGTTTCGCTGTACTGCTTACAATCGGCGTACCGATCTCTTTTGCGATTGGTTTATCGTCACTAGCAACCATCTTAATGAGCTTACCGCTTGAGCCTGCAATCGCTGTAGTTGCTCAACGTATGGCCGCTGGCCTTGATAACTTTGCACTATTGGCAATCCCGTTCTTCATTTTGGCGGGCAACATCATGAACCAAGGCGGCATCGCGCTGCGTCTGATCAACTTCGCGAAAGTGTTAGGTGGTCGTCTACCGGGTTCATTGGCACACGTAAACGTGATGGCAAACATGATGTTTGGTTCTATCTCAGGCTCAGCGGTTGCATCGGCGGCTGCAGTTGGTGGCACCATGTCTCCTCTGCAAAAGAAAGATGGCTACGACGAAAACTTCTCTGCTGCAGTAAACATTACTTCGTGTCCTACTGGTCTATTGATTCCGCCAAGTAATACGCTGATCGTTTTCTCATTGGTTTCGGGTGGTACTTCAATTGCGGCGCTGTTCTTAGCGGGCTACATCCCAGGTATTTTGATGGGGTTAAGTATCATGATTGTGGCGGGTATCATTGCGAAACGTCGCGGTTACCCAGTGGCAGCGCGTCCTTCATTATCAATGGTTTGGGATACCTTCTTAAAAGCGGCACCTTCTTTAGCACTGATCGGCATCATCATGGGCGGCATCATTGGCGGTATCTTTACTGCAACTGAGGCTTCTGCAATTGCTGTGGTATACACCTTCGTTCTCGCGGTACTTGTCTACCGTGAAGTGAAATGGGGTGATATTCCAAAGATCATCCTTGAGTCTGCAGTAACAACATCTATCGTTCTATTACTTGTAGGCGCATCAATGGGGATGTCTTGGGCAATGGCGAACGCCGATGTGCCTTACATGATTGCTGATGCATTATTGGCGGTTTCTGATAACCCGCTAATGATTCTATTGATCATCAACATCATCCTACTGATTGTGGGTATCTTCATGGATATGACGCCAGCGGTACTTATCTTCACGCCAATCTTCTTACCAATCGCGTTAGACCTAGGCATCGACCCTGTGCACTTCGGCATCATGATGACCTTCAACCTAGCTATCGGTATCTGTACGCCACCAGTGGGTAGTGCTCTATTCATCGGTTGCTCGGTTGCTAACATCGCCATCGACAAAGTCATCAAACCTTTGTTGCCATTCTATGCTGCGCTGATTGCAGCCCTAATGGCCGTTACTTTTATCCCAGAGCTGAGCTTGTTCCTACCTGAATTAGTACTGGGCTACGGTTCGTAATTAGGTCGCAGATACATTCTAAGACTGCTAAACACTCAAACGCTTTATCAAATAATAAAATCCCGCTGGTTCGCTGGCGGGAAAAGGAACTGAATAATGAAGACTGTTGCTAACTCTACGCTGCCAAACACTATATTACGACCTGACTACGACCGTTCAACACTCCAGAGCCGTATCGTGCACCTTGGTTTTGGTGCCTTTCATCGTGCGCACCAAGCGCTGTTCACCAATGAAATGCTCAGCAAAACCAATACTGATTGGGGCATTTGTGAGATAAACCTATTCGGCGGCGAAGATTTGATTGAATCACTTCGCGCGCAAGACCACCTTTACACCATTGCTGAAAAAGGCGCTGAATCCACAGACATGAAAGTGATCGGTTCAGTGACCGAATCTCTTCATCCAAGCTTAGACGGCATCGAAACCGTATTAGAAAAAATGGCCGAACCTCAAGTGGCTATCGTTTCTATGACCATCACAGAGAAAGGCTACTGTGCTGATCCAGCGACAGGAAAACTCGACAAAAATAACCCATTAGTCATCGCTGACCTAGCTAACCCAAGCGAACCTAAATCAGCATTAGGTTACATTGTCCAAGCCCTCAAAATTCGACGAGAACGTGACTTAACACCATTCACGGTCATGTCTTGCGATAACGTGCAAGAAAACGGTCATGTAGCAAAAGCAGCGGTCATTGAGTTTGCTCAACTGCTTGACCCAGAATTACGTGATTGGATTGAAACCAATGTCACTTTCCCATGCACTATGGTTGACCGCATCGTACCTGCAGCAACAGAAGAAACACTAACAGAAATTGCAGAACTGCTAGGTTGTGAAGACCCATGTGGCATCGCCTGTGAACCCTTCCGCCAATGGGTAATTGAAGATAATTTTGTTGCGGGTCGTCCAGACTGGAATGTTGCTGGTGCAGAGTTCGTAGAAGATGTAGTGCCTTACGAAGAAATGAAACTGCGCATGCTCAATGGCAGTCACTCTTTCCTTGCTTACCTTGGATATCTTGGTGGCTACGACCATATTTCCGACACCATGACAGATGCAGGCTACCGAAAAGCCGCTTTTGACATGATGATGAAATCACAAGCACCTTCGCTAACGATGCCTGAAGGGACTGATTTGGAAGGTTACGCAACCTTACTGATCAACCGCTTCACCAACCCAAGCTTGAAACATAAAACCTGGCAAATCGCGATGGATGGCAGCCAGAAGATCCCTCAACGTATGGGTGGCAGCTTACGATTCCATTTAGAGCAAGACTCAGATTTCTCGTGGCTTGCAACCGCCATCGCTGGCTGGATGCGTTATGTATCTGGCGTTGATGAGCAAGGCAATGAGATCGATGTGCGCGACCCAATGGTAGATACACTTCGCCAGATCTGCGACCAGCATGGGCTCAATGTTTCCGTAGTTCCGGCATTGCTTGCTGTTGAAGCGATTTTCCCTGCCGAGCTAGGTCAAAACCCGCAGGTCATTGATGCAGTAAGTTCAGCGTACCAATCACTAATTGAACACGGTGCCGTTGCGACCGTGGCTGCGTTATAAGGAGTACTAACAATGAAGAATTTCTTATGTGAAGACTTTTTACTGTCGAATGAGACTGCACGCCGTTTGTACCACGAACATGCAAGCCACCAGCCGATTTATGACTATCACTGCCATCTAAACCCGGCAGAAGTGGCTCAAGATCGTCAGTTCGAAAACATGTCTAAGATTTGGCTTGAAGGTGACCACTACAAATGGCGTGGTATGCGTTCAGCAGGGATTGATGAGCGTCTGATTACTGGAGGGGCAAGCGATTATGATAAGTTCATGGCATGGGCTAGAACCGTCCCTCAAACCTTAGGTAACCCACTCTACCACTGGACTCATTTAGAACTACGCCGCCCATTTGGTATTACTGGCACTCTATTTGGCCCAGAGACAGCCGACCAAATTTGGCATGAAGGCAACGAGCTATTAGCGACACCGGAATTTAGTGCTCGTGGCATCATGAAGCAAATGAATGTGGTGATGGCAGGTACGACAGACGATCCGATTGATTCTCTTGAACACCATAAAACGATCGCTCAAGACAGTTCATTTGATGTGAAGGTTCTACCAAGCTGGCGCCCAGATAAAGCGTTCAAAATTGAACTTGATGGCTTTGCTGATTACCTACAAAAATTAAGCATGGTTGCTGACGTTGAAATCACTCGCTTCCATCATCTATTGAGTGCTTTAGACAGCCGCCTAGCGCATTTCAACGACCATGGTTGCCGTGCAGCAGACCATGGTATCGAAGTGGTTCGCTACGCGCCGATTCCATCAGAATCCGATTTAGATGCTCTGTTAGCTAGACGCCTCAATGGCGAAACGCTCACCGATTTAGAATGTGCACAGTTCTCAACAGCGGTTCAAGTGTGGTTAGGCAAGCGTTACGCTGCAATGGGTTGGGTAATGCAGCTTCATATTGGTGCTCAGCGCAATAACAACACGCGTATGTTCCAACTGTTAGGCGCTGATGCAGGGTTTGACTCGATTAGCGACAAGACGTTTGCCTTCGAATTGGCTCACCTATTAGACGAGATGGATCAAAGCAATGAGTTACCTCGCACCATCCTTTATTGCTTAAACCCTCGCGATAACGAGATGATGGCAACCATGATTGGTAACTTCCAAGGTGGCGGCATCGCGGGCAAAGTTCAGTTTGGTTCTGGTTGGTGGTTCAACGATCAGAAAGACGGCATGCAACGCCAAATGGAGCAACTATCTCAGCTTGGTCTGCTTAGCCAGTTTGTCGGAATGCTGACTGACTCTCGCAGCTTCTTGTCTTACACACGCCACGAATACTTCCGCAGAATTCTGTGTGACATGCTTGGTCGTTGGGCTGAAAACGGCGAGGTGCCAAACGACATGTCACTGCTTGGCCCTATGGTCGAAGACATCTGCTTTGGTAACGCAAAACGCTACTTCGAAGAGAGGGCGTAACCCATGAAACATATCGCCATCATTGGTGAGTGCATGATCGAGCTTAACGGCAAACCGTTCGGCTCAATGCACCAAACGTTTGGCGGAGACACTCTCAATGCTGCGGTTTATTTAAGCCGCGGCTGTGAAGCCAACCTCAATCAAGATAACATCAAAGTGTCCTACGTCACGGCTTTAGGCGCAGACCCGATTAGCAAGGAAATGTTAGAACGCTGGCAACAAGAAGGGGTGTCGACGGACCTAGTTCTACAAGACAACCAACGTACGCCAGGCCTATACCTAATTCAGCTTGATGACGCAGGTGAACGTACCTTTCTGTATTGGAGAAATCAGTCGGCTGCACGCTACCTACTGCAGCACCCAGATTTCAATCAGATAAAGCAGGCACTGCGCAATGTCGATATGGTCTTTCTCAGCGGTATCACATTAGCGATTCTGCCTGAACAAGATCGTATCGAGCTATTAACCATCTTGGTTGAGTTGAAAACACAAGGTGTTGAGATCGCCTTCGATAGTAACTTCCGCCCTGCACTTTGGCCACAGGACGAAAACCAAACCGTCAAAAATAGCTACCAAGCCATGTATACATTGACGGATTTAGCCTTGGTTACATTCGATGATGAACAGTTAATTTGGGGAGATACTTCACCTGAACAAACCATTGAACGTCTAACTTCACTGGGTGTTAAGCGATGCATCGTCAAATTGGGGGCAGATGGTTGTCTCATTCAAGGTGCCACAAGTCAAGGTGACACAAGTCAAGCTAACAGAGAGCAAGATTCTGGTACCGCTTCGGCTCCACGGGCGGTGCCGACCCTACCTGTTGAACACGTCGTTGATACGACCTCAGCAGGAGACTCATTCAATGGCGGATTTTTATCTGCTTACCTTGCAGGCGAAGACTTAATTACGTCATGCCAGCGCGGTAACACCATGGCAGGCGTCGTTATCCAACATCGTGGTGCCATTATTGCAAAAGAACTAACTCAAGCGGCCATCACAGCCATTTAAGGAATACCAATGTCTAACATCAAACAACAACTGAAAACACTGAAAGTTATCCCTGTGATCGCTATCGACAACGCTGAAGACATCATCCCTCTGGGAAAAGTGTTAGCTGAAAATGGTTTACCTGCAGCAGAGATTACATTCCGCTCTGAGGCTGCAGTGGAAGCTATTCGTCTACTTCGTGAATCACAACCTGAGATGTTGATCGGCGCCGGAACTGTGCTCAATCGTGAGCAAGCTATCGCGGCCAAAGAAGCGGGCGCAACGTTCGTCGTCTCTCCTGGCTTTAACCCAAACACAGTAAGAGCTTGCCAAGAGATTGGTATTGACATCATTCCTGGGGTCAACAACCCAAGCACAGTAGAGGCTGCTCTAGAAATGGGACTAACCACATTGAAGTTTTTCCCTGCTGAAGCATCGGGTGGCATCAACATGGTTAAGTCACTTCTTGCGCCTTACACGGATATTGGGTTAATGCCGACAGGTGGCATTAACCCAAATAACATTAAAGACTACCTAGCGATACCTCGAGTACTCGCATGTGGTGGTACTTGGATGGTGGATAAGAAGCTGATTGAAGAAGGTAATTGGGAAGAACTGGCTCATTTAACTCGTGAAGCCGTTGCTTTAGTGAATCAATAATCACATTCATCGAACAATAATAAGCTTTACGTAGTCAATTAAAGCATTAACCAGCCCTCTAATTAGAGGGCTGAATTTTTGTTCATAAACTTAAATTGACTGATGGAACGAGTATGGAAAACGCAATAGCACAAGGTATTGGCGGAATTGCATTCCTAGTTGGCGTGATGGCCTTTTGGCAAAAAGACGACATGCGATTTCGTTATCAGATGATGATGTTCTGTCTGATCATGGGAATTCACTTCACCTTAATGGGAGCTACAGTTGCTGCCATTGGCGTGATGATTAACGCACTTCGTAGTTATGCTTCCATCAAAACTCAATCACGCAAAGTGATGTGGTTTTTCATTGGTTTAATGTGGGTAATGACATTACCTAACATCACACACTTCTTTGAATTCATAACCGTTTTAGGTTCTTCAGTTGCCACTTGGGCATTATTTACCAAACAAGGTGTAACACTGAGATCCTTTATTCTGTTCAACTCACTTTGTTGGATTAGCCACAATATTTGGCTTGGTTCTATCGGTGGATCTTTGGTCGCAGGAGCATTTATTACCACCAATCTATTCACAATCTACCGTTTACACAAACGCAGCTTGTTAATTGAAAATAGGACATAATTACTGGAATAAAATCTATGATTTAAACCTAGAACTAATTAATTCATTGCACTCTAAAGACCATAAAGGCCAACGTTCACGCGCTGGCCTTGCTGCTATCTGTCACGGTTCAAAATTAAGCACTAATCAATCAACACCAGCGAATCGAGAATCCCTTTTCCACTGTGGATCCCGCCTTCGTTTTCACTAGCGGGTTTACTGCGGATCAAGTAGCCCGCGTAGCCACCGAGCTCTGTTACTGGTTCTCCTTGATAGTAAGCGGTGAACAAACCTACTTCGCTGATTAAGTCTGTCACGAGCGTTTGTTGTGTATCACGCACTGCAATTGTCGGTACGTCACGCTCATGCGGATACAAGCGCTGCATCAATGCCCATGCGTCGTACTCTTCTGGCTCAAGTTGGCTCAGCTATTCACTGATATCGTCACCAAAGACGCAGTGGCCACCGCCCTCTCCTTGGTTTTTCAGCACCCATTCTTGCTTATCAGCTTGTGTATTAAACCATTCAATTGCTTCACTGCCGATGGGCTTCATGTCAGCTAATACACTCTTGACCAGTTCGGCTTCTTGTAACGTTAAACCCCAACGTGCGTATTCAGCTGCTGGCAACATGGTCAGCAACATTTGCATGGTTTTACTGGTCGCTAATTGCTGGCTGATGGTCGCGTTCATTGCGACATGGTGTTGCTCCATAAACAAGCGAGTCTGACTTAACGTATGGCAACAAACCGATTCGTTGAGTTCTGGAGCCCAGTAATCTGAATACTGATAGCCAGCTCTTAGGTACACCACATCGACAGCGCCGACATCTTTCAATAACAAGCGTTGATTATCGCCCGATGAAAGCTGGCAGCTCAATTGTTCAAAGGTACGACGAACCGTGCGAATGCCCTGTTTTTGCAGCTCAACTTCAAGCAAATGTTGGTCATATACGTTGTCTTCGTTCTTCTGCACCACCATCAAGAAAACCGGTTTATCTTGCTCGTTGAAGTCGGCTTTTACTTGCCTTGCAGCATTAGCGATACCATAAGCCAACTGGGTTAAACCTTGGTTTTCAGCCGGTGTTGCTGACGGGTCTTCCAACCAATTGTTATAAACGTTTGCCCATTGGTTTTGCATGAACGAGTGGAACTCTGTAGCGCGTTGACCAAACGGGGCCATCCCTGCCGCAATGCCATTAAACTCAATCACTTTTGCACCGTGTCGGCGATCGTCCATAAAATCAGTACGCATCAACAACAAAGGTTGTCAAGCTGGATTCAAGCGCTCATCGGCACTGCCATGAGCCTGTTGATGAAGCTCCATCAAGCGACCAAAAAACGGATCGGCTTTCGCCATATCGCTCAATGATGACTGTAAAAAGTCATGGTCTTCCGAAACATTGTTGATGAGCTTGGTGATAAGCGGTGTCACCCTCAACAGGTGTTCAAATACCTTACGCTCAATACTCATTGGAGCAAGGCTAAAAGGGCAATGTCTCGCGGAATTGTCAGACTGACGAAAAGCGACACCGTGCATAATGGCCCACTCACAAGCATCTTCAATGACTTGTTGCGGAATCGATGGCATTGGATTCATTTAGATATCTCATTCTTGGCGGGCATTTGGCACCCGTAGTAAGACGATGCTCATTCGAAAAAGACGAAATAAATTTTAAAAAAGTTATTTCGCCGTTTTGATCATCGTAGCTCGCAGTTTACAGCTGAGGTTCTTGGGTCTTATTGACGATTAGGTCGCGAAGCCATTTGTGACTTGGTTCAGAGTCAAAATAACGATGCCAAAGCAAAAACAAACCACCGGGAACCAACTCAATGGGAATCGGTTTCATCACCAGTTCGCCACTCTCAATATAGTCACGAACCGAGTTGTACGGATAACACATCAGCAAATCGCTTTGCTTGCACAGCTTTACTGCGCTGGTGATGTCCGACACGTTGGCGGCTTTGTTAATTTGAAGCTGTTTGGCTTGCAAGATCTCCAGAAGCAACCAGTCGCCAACGCCACCAGTGACTAACTGAATATGACGGTATTTAAGGAAGGCTTGCAGGTTCCAATCTTCCTGAAGCACCGGGTGATCATTACGCATCAAACACACAGAGTAATCTTGCAGCAATTCGACATGGTTTAACTCAGCAGGGATATTTTGAATGTGAGTACTCGCTCTTTCATCGAGCTCAAAAATTCCAATCCCAAAATCGACCTCACGCTTTAGTAGGCGCTTAAAGGTTTCGCTACTCCAAGTAGTGCTGTTTACCGTAATGTTCGGCGCATCTGCCAACGCGTTAGGCATAAATTTAGGGTATATCGCGGTATAAGCGGTTTCAACAAGATCGATATTAAAAGTGCGCTCGCTGTCTTTCGGCTCAAAAATGTCCGGCACGGTTAGCTGTTCAACTTGCAAAAGGATCTGATGAATCTTAGGCGCTAAAGAAGTAGCTTTCGGGGTTGGAAACAGACCTTTAGATTCGCGCTCAAATAGCGGGTCATCAAACAAAGTTCGCAGCTTGGTGAGTTGCTTACTCACCGCGGACTGACTAAGGAATAATCGCTCTGCTGTTTTGCTCACACTGCGCTCTTCAAACAAAACGTGTAAACACAGCAGTAAATTCATATCACATTTGAGTAAGCTCTTAACATCTACCATGATATTCCTTAGATTCAGATTAATGATGACTTTATGTCACTTTAAATCATATCACAAACTTGTTAATTTAAGCCCATGTAACCTATGAGTTAATAACTCAAAAAATAATAGACCTAAGGAATACTCATGAATTTTCTAGCACTCCCTAAGATTGATCTGCACTGCCACCTTGACGGAAGTGTTCGTCCAGACACCATTATTGATTTGGCGAAACAGTACGGAATCGAACTGCCTGAAGATCGCGATGCGGTTGTTCAATCTCTAACTGTGCCAGAAGATTGTAAAAACCTAGATGAGTATTTGGCTTGTTTCAGCCTGCCGCTACAAGTGATGCAGACTGAAGAAGCAATTGAGCGTATCTCTTTTGAGCTTTACGAAGACGCTGCACTAGAAAACGTTAAGTACCTAGAAGTTCGTTTTGCACCGATTCTTCACGTAAACAAGGGCTTGTCTCTTGATGCGATCATCGCAAGTGCGGTGAAAGGCATGAAACGTGCGGAAGAGAAGTACGACATCAAAGGCAACTACATCATGTCTGTACTGCGTATGTTCCCGAAAGATTCAATCAAAGATGTTATCGACGCTGGTAAGCCATACCTTGGTAAAGGTGTAGTTGCGTTTGATATCGCAGGTGGTGAAAAGCCAGGCTTCTGTGCTGAGTTCCCTGAATACACGCAATACGCTATCGAGCAAGGCTACCGTGTGACAGTTCACGCTGGTGAGCAATGGCATGGTCAGAACGTTTACGATGCAGTAACACTGCTTGACGCTGAACGTATCGGCCACGGTGTTCACATCCAAGGTAATGAAGACGCATACAACATCGTTAAAGAGAAGCAAGTTGCGCTTGAAACTTGCCCAACAAGTAACGTTCAAACTAAGTGTATTCACAAATTCGGCGACCACCCAATTGCTGAATTCAAAAAAGACGGCATCGTTGTAACGATCAATACAGATAACCGCACTGTGTCGAACACAACCATGACCAACGAAGTGAAACGTGTGTGTGAAACGTTCGGTCTAACAAAAGAAGATTACGCAGAGATCTACAAGTACTCTGTCGAAAGCGCTTTTGCTTCAGACGAGGTAAAACAGCACCTAATGGGTTTCGTTGAGCAAATCTAATTTGCCACCAAAGTAAGTCTTTTGCTGAATAGCTGGGCTCACTTAACGTCAGAGCTTAACGGTACAAAATAGGAAGAGAAAGGCTGAGGCTTTTCTCTTTTTTTATGTCCAAAAATCGCTAATCTTACAGTATTCGTCATTTATACCAATCACAGTAAGTAAGTGATCATAAATAGCGCAGGAAAAAGGCTTAAGAACAAGGCAGAAATTTTCGATAAGTAGTTATTCTACAATCAAAATTTCTAACGCAGTTATTGAGCGTTTTAACCAGCTAGGATGACCAGTTATTTACTACGATTGGTATTAAACCGAGACTCTCGGAAAGTAGGCAAGCATGAGTAATACAAACGATAAAACTGAACTAGAAAAGATGCTATCTGGGCAAATGTATGATGGTGCAGACCAAGAAATTGATACTATGCGTTCCAATGCCAGAAAAGCGCTAATGGCTTTCAACAACCATCAAGACCCAGACCAGCAACACACATTGCAAGAGCAACTATTTGGGAAGGTCGGGAGTAGCAGCTTAATCCAGCCCCCTTTTCATTGTGAGTTTGGCAAAACCATCGAGATTGGCGACGACACCTTCATTAATATGAACGTAGTAATGCTAGACGGTGCGAGAATCAAAGTCGGCAAAAATGTTTTAATTGGACCAAGCGTTCAATTCTATACGCCATCACACTCCCTTGATTATCGTAGCCGCCGTAAATGGGAAACCTTCTGTTTACCCATAACAATCGAAGATGATGTGTGGGTTGGTGGCAACTCAGTGATCAACCAAGGTGTAACGATTGGCGCTCGCTCGGTTATCGCAGCGAACTCAGTAGTCAACAATGATGTACCACCAGATTGCCTATACGGTGGTACGCCGGCAAAATTGATTAGATATTTGAATACTGAACAGCCAACTGACGACAGCAAGTAAACGCGAACTAAAAGTAAATGACAAAAGAGGTGATATTTTTAATTAAACATCACCTCTTTTTTGATTAGTTTACCGTGTCTCTTCTATCGAATGGGCTTCGTTCCATGGCTTTTTCATACTCACTTTTCGGGCCACTCAAATACGTAGTTTTGACGAATTTTTCCCAATCATAAAACAGCGATTCTATTGGCTGATCGGTAAGCTGTGAGGGGTCACCATTGCTCTTAATAAGATCAACAAACGCCCCTTCTCCCCATGAACGTTCAATAAACTCACCGACCGTATACCCAAGCTCATAAACCGCCGAGCTACTGTTCGGCTTATTGTATAAGTCCTGAACAAGCCCATCAAAGCGGCCTTTGATGGCGCTCCTGTTATTCATGTGGAACCAATAATCTTCAGATTTATAGATGGCTACGGCTTCCCACAACCAACGAGGGTTGTTCGCGAAATTGGGGTTGATTTGAAGTGTCAGTAAATGCACAAATTCATGCAATGCCGTTCGTTGGATTTCACCACCAAAATAAAGCAGCCTGATTTCATTACTTTTAGGCTCGATGTAGCCTGTAGAAAACGCATATCGCTGTCCAATGCTACGCTCTTGCTCATCTAAGTACGCCTTTTGGCTTTGCCATACTCTCACCGTTATGACCGGTATTGAGTCCAGGCCGAAGCTCTTCATCAAAGGCGCCTGTTTAAGTAATAGCTCGTTATAAATAC
Organism: Vibrio sp. 10N.286.51.C3; assembly: GCF_003050065.1. Taxonomy (NCBI): domain Bacteria; kingdom Pseudomonadati; phylum Pseudomonadota; class Gammaproteobacteria; order Vibrionales; family Vibrionaceae; genus Vibrio; species Vibrio sp. 10N.286.51.C3. Next base: position 43,660 of record NZ_PIGC01000019.1, read on the forward strand.
TGGGAATTATCGCAGGTGAAGTTCCATCATAAAGGACAAACTTGAACTGTCCTTTATCTGATTCATAGCAACTATCACATGCTTGCTCACCGCGAATTTGAAGCACGAAAGCCACGACTAAAACCAGCACCGACATAGTCAAAAACAAGAATGTAACGATAGACTTAGGTGGGTATCTTTTCATTTTCTACATCCTCAAATTTAACTCATTCGCCAAGGTGTCAATCTATTAAATTAACGCCAAGCGCCTGCAAGCTGTTTTCACACTGAGCGGCATCGGTAAACTGAATACCAGCTATGCCTACAGCCTTTGCCCCTTCAACGTTATAGGGCATATCATCGATGAAGACGGTTTCTGAAGCTTCAAGCCCATTATTAGATAGCAGCGCTTGGTAGATTTCAGGTTGTGGCTTAAGCATGCCCAATTCAGCAGATACTGCCGCACCATCAAACAACGCCCAAAACTGATAGGTATTTTTTAAATATTCAACAATCTCGACCACATTGTCAGTAAGCGCGTACACATCATAGCCCGATCGCTTTACTCGCTCGATGAGTTCAACTGAACCGTGCAGTAAGATCTGCGTTTGCTTAACGTAATAGAACAGGCGATCGCACTCTAACGGGGACAAGTCGAGTTCTTGTTGATAACGAAGCTTGGCCTCACTTTCGGTCAAGAATCCTTTGTTCAAATCCAACCAAATCGTACTTTGAAAAATAGAACGAGCTCGAGACTCCAATTCTTCAGTATCACCAAAAGTAAGCCGGGCAATTTCCAGAGGTGCCCAACGCACAATGACATTACCTACATCAAACACCACATTTTTGATTTCATTAGAACTCATACACACTCCCGTTATCACCATGTCATTGATGGAAAAGCGACACAAAGTGCCGCACATCAAGATTCATAGCGAACGTTTATAAATTAAAAGCCTTGGGTAGAATATACAATCAATAGAGTACAAAAAAGGCCATCATTACGACGGCCTTCTCAATATCAATAAACTAAGAAATAACTAACACAAATCGGCTTCTGAAGAGAATATGGTTGGTGCTTTAGAAGCGCTATACACCTATACCTTTATTGATCTTTTTCCATTGAAGTGGTGTTATTCCGTTCGCTCGCTTAAACGCTCTTTTAATTGTGAGGCATCTGCGTATCCCAAGTGAAGCGCAATATCTGAGATCGAATAGTCTTGAATAGTCATAACGCGCTTAGCGAACTTAAAAGACAGGGCCATCTAAAAGCACTCACCAACTTAAGACATGAAAACTTAGCCATGTAGCTCGCAACTCAGAAACCTCAAGCACTCGAAGTACGTCCTATTGGATGTGCTTTTTTCCTGCCTGCTTACAGGTGATCTTATTCTTCCTCCTATCAAGCCAAGAGAGAGCAAGGTGAGATACCAAGTAAATTAAAGATCGAGTAATAAATAGGACAAATATATAGGAAGTTTAAGAAATAACTATATAATATGATTACGCTTCAATAATTACACTCCCCATTTAACTAACCTCCTTACTCCTTATAACAATATTTTCACTGGTCACCTCCTCAATAAAATACCAGTCAATCACGAATACTTTGTGATATCAATCTAGACTAAATTCCCAAGTACAACTTATTGATACTGCCCACCCAACAAATTAATCTCTCGTAAGAAAATTTTTACTAAAAACCACCATTAACTTAATTTTACGCATCAAAACAATTATACTCCCCACATATTGATAATGAGTTAAACGTTAGTAACATTGAGTGAAACTTGTTCAATAAACAACAAGTAAAATTCTCAAATTTGCAAAACTCAACTCATAGTTAATATTGAAAATATTTGGAACCAAAATCACAAGAGTAGGATTCTCTTGAATTTATTATCAAGGATACTGACGAAAATAGAACAGGCATTGTTAGATGAATAATTCTGCAACGTATTTACTTGCTGCTTTACGAGAAAAAATCAAAGAGAAAGGGATTTGTTATTCCGATCTCTCTGCCGGGATGGGAATTCCTCTCTCAACCATTAAAAGACAACTACACAACACGTCTTTAGGGCTGGATAAAATACTCTCATACGCAACTCATTTAGATACTGACTTAGTAGAATTATCTATTCTAGGCAAACAGTTACAGCAAGAGAACGAACAGTTTATTACGGATATAAACAGTGAAATATTCCATCAATATCCGTACTTGTTTGATTTTCTGTATCTATTACGACGCAAGGAATGGTCACCTCAAGATATTGCCAATAAATACCAACTGAGCCATACGTCAGTCGCCATATATTTTCGCGCATTAGAAATGATGGATTATGTTGAATTGAAAGGTAATGACCAATACCGATTCAAAGATCAAGGCCGTTTTATTTTTGAAGAAGGATCTAAGCTTGATACGTTGTTTGCTAAGCGCTTTAGAGATGAAGTATTCAGCCATGACGTGCGCCCTCCGATCTGTATAGGACGCATTGCTATTACTGAAGAACAAGAAGAAAAGCTGGCTAACGAAGTGTACAACAAACTGATTGAATTTGATGTACAAAACAAGAATGGAGAAGGCAGTGAACGACTCAGAAATGTGTTAATGACCTACACTCCAGGCAATCAGATATTTCTTTCTGATACGATCCCAAATATTGACGGTGAATTATTAAAATCCATATCGATGGCAAACGAATAATGATTAACACGCACTAATAATAATTTATATTTTATTGATAAGGAATCTAGTCGTAATCCATCAAGGCACAATATTATTAAATAATTAATAACTTGTTATTTAAACAAGTTGAATAAAGAAAGAATAGACGCAAATAGCGCTCTTTTCTCATACCAATAAGTGAAATAAATAAGGTTGAATCTTCTTCACGAAACTCGGCAGGGCATGTCTCGACCTTTTTTCGCCTGATCAGATTCAAAAATCAATAAAGAAGGATATAACATGCAGTTTAAAACGTCTTTATGTGCGATTGCTGTCGGGGTTGCTCTAACACTAAGCGGGTGCAACAGTAGTGATAATAGCTCGAATGTGGATGCTCCACTTAAAGCAACCGAATTCCACAACACCATCGATCGTGCAGGTGTACCTGTGGCATTGCGTGATTTACACGGCGGCCACCTGCGCTACATTCCAATGTTCGATAACGGCTCATGGCATGGCCACACGTTAGACACCAAAGGTGGTGAAATCACACTAGGTGGTACAGCGCTATTGACCGAAGAATACGTATCATTCATGGCTGCACGTTTCGACCGTTTGACTCTGGCTGTCGACGGCCAGCCAATGCCGCTAGAATTGACAAACGCATACTCACAACCAGGTGCGTTGATTCAAACGTATACAGGCGAGAACGGTATCGAAGCCGAGCTAGAAATGCGTTTTGTGACTAATCGTACTTCTCTTGCAAAAACCACCATCAAAAACCCCAATAAGCTAGATATTCAAGGTGAATGGGATGGTGAGTTGATGCAAAACTATCGTGCGGATGATGGCACGGCATACAAGAATGAAGACAGCACAGTCCGTAGTGTTGAAGAAGCTTACCCAACTTACTCCCGTGAAATTACAGCGACAGACAGTGGTGTAGAAGTCTCTTTTGGCGCAGTTCGTGATTCATGGTCATTGTTGACATCTAGCGATTCAAAGTTCGAAGTGACGCGTTCTATCAAACCAGAAACTTCTACCATCAATGATGACAAGAAAGGTTTCGTGCAAACGGCCTCTCTAGGTGATGGCGAAGAGATCACGTTATACACGGCTTACACTCACGTTCAAAACACCAAAGAACAAGCGTCTGAGTTTGCAAAACTAGATAAAGTAATGGCCGATCCAAAAGGTTACATGCACGATTCAGCAATGCGTTGGGAAGAGTACCTAGAAAACGGTCTCACCAACGATGCGGCTTCAAAAGAGCATGAGTTCGTTGCAGTAAAAGCAATGGAAACATTGAACGCGAACTGGCGTGGAGCTGCGGGTGCGATTGACCACGACACGGTAACCCCTTCCGTTACGGCTCCTTACTTCTCAGGCAACATGACATGGCCGTGGGATACATGGAAGCAAGCTTACGCAATGTCACACTTCAACCCAGATGTAGCGATGGAAAACATTCGTACTGTATTCCAATACCAAGTGCAGTCTGATGATCCAGTGCGCCCTTGGGATGAAGGTTACCTGCTTGATGTTGTGACTTACAACCTGCCAGCAGAACGCTGGGAAGGCATGTCTACTGAATACAAAAAAGTGTTCCCTCAAGCGACAGATGGCTTGAACTGGAACGAGCGTAATACTAAGCCATCACTGGCAGCATGGGCGGTATGGGAAGTGTATACCGCACTGAAAGATGAGCATAACCGTCCAGAAGAAGCGCAAAAATGGCTAGAAGAAATGTATCCGAAGCTAGTGGCGTTCCACGATTGGTGGTTACGTGCTCGTGATACCAACAAGAACGGAATTCCGGAATATGGCGCAGCGAAAGATCCAATTCACACGGTTTTCGCAGGTGACGTGAATGACGGTTCTTGGGGATCAGATGCGTCTGTGGACGACATGAAATTCCAATATAAAGACGAGGCAAATGGCGATACGTGGCTCAAAGAAACGAGTATCGAGAAGTACAACGAATTGCTGACTTCTGGTGATTACACGGCGATGAGTATCCCTGCAAAAGTCGCAGCGGGTTGGGAGTCGGGTCGTGATAACGCGGGCGTGTTCGGCTTTATTGACACTATCGATAACCTACAAGGATTATCTGAACAACCGACACAAGAAAAAGCGGAAGAGATAGACCAAATGGGTCGCTACGCGCACGACACCAATGGCTTTGACAACACGTACAATATTGCGATGGGCGCAGACGGTTCAGTGGTGACCTACCTTGATAATTCGCTTGAGAACATGAACAAATTGGCTCAAGCGAAGAAAGATTGGGAAGTGAAGTTCAACGAGAACACTGACGATTCAAGCAACCTCTCAGGTTACTCATTGATGCAAGAGTCGGTAGACCAAGCATCTTACTGGTACTCAGATAACCTATACCTATCGCAAATCGCCGACGTACTGGGTAAAGCAGACAAAGCGGCCGAGTTTGCAGAAAAAGCAGCGGACACCAAAGAGTACATCAACCGTTGTATGTACGATGAGTCAACAGGCTTCTACTACGATATCGAAGTGGTACCAAATGGACTTCCTAACCAATGTGCAGGTCCGGTACTAGTGAAGCGAGGCATGGGCCCTGAAGGTTGGTCACCACTATTCAACAACGCCGCGACGCAAGAACACGCGGACAAAGTCGTGGAGAACATGCTGAATACCAGCAAGTTTAACTCACCTAAGATTCCGCTAGGTACGGCATCAATGGACAACCCGGCTTACGGCCCAGACATTTACTGGCGTGGTCGCGTGTGGCTAGATCAGTTCTACTTTGGTGTGCGCGGTATGGACAACTATGGCTACGGTGTAGAAGCGCGTCAAATGGTCGACAAGCTATTCCAAAATGCACAAGGCCTAACAGAATCTACCCCGATTCAGGAAAACTACAACCCAGAAACGGGCGAGGTTCAGGGCGCGAATAACTTCTCTTGGAGTGCAGCGCACCTTTACATGTTGTACAACGGTTTCGTGGGTAAATAGCAGCCACACTCATTAGATATTAGGCGTTGCGGATGACCCCCCTAGCATCTGCAACCGCTTAAACCTCTTCAAATCAGGTTAGATTCAAAAGTCACAGTAAATGCTGTGGCTTTTTTATTATTTGCTTGCATGTAACCTCGCCTTCACGCTTATCTAATCAAGAAAGAGAATAAAGTCACACCCCCCAGAAGTAACCCTCTAATTCGCCCTCCAAAACACCCTATTTCCCATCATCTAATTGGCCTTCTATGTTAGAATTACCGGCTAGCTCGGAATGCGCTGAGTATCTGATTTAGTTAACTATAATTTAATCACCATGAGTGCTTTTTTAAGTTTTTAGAATGAAAAAATATGAATTAGTTGTTCAAGATATTGTGAGCAAAATTTGCCAAAACAGTATCAGCCATAAGCTTCCTGCTGAAAGAGAACTATCTGAAATATATGGATTATCTCGTTTCACGATTCGCAAAGCACTAGCCAAGCTAGAGGCTATTGGCATGGTGAAATCTAAGGTGGGTTCTGGTTACTTCGTCAACACTTCTCTGATTGGTACACCACTGGTGTACAACTCCATTACTGAAAACAGTTTTGAAGAGATCTCTTATAAAAAGCTCCAGCTGAATAAAGCGCTACCCGATAACCACGAACAGCAGATTTTTTCTTTAGACAACAATGACTACATTTGGAAAATTAGACGGCTTCGATTGATTAACAACAAAGTAGTTCAAATAGAAGAAGCCAAGATCCCTGTTAACGTCTTCCCAGAAATGAATGCCGAGATCATTGAAAGCTCAATCCAGAAACATGCATTGGCGAAAGGCCTTCAGATCGATAGCTACTTAACAACGTATCAAGCGATCAATGTTTCTAAAGAAGATGCGGAGTTGCTCGGCTGCAAAAAAAATGCGGCAGTCATGAATATCACCAACCGAGGTTTCTTAGCATCGGGGGAACTGTTCATCGTCAGTGATATTATCGACATCAACTACCAATGCACCTACCACACGCCTTTTAACAGTGAGAGCATGAGCTTCCGAGATAAGAAGTAACCTTTAAATTCGATTTAATATGGTTAATTTTTATATATAAGTTAATTACGCTATAGATTAGCCACTAATACTATTTCACATCTAGTATCATTAATTTAGTGATACTAGAAATATAATTTTTGATAATACGTAATATCTGGTAAATATATTAAATAAGAAAATGGTCGCTTATAGCGACCATTTGATATTAAAAATACGAGTTAAGGGGTATGAATCGCGCCATCAGGAAGGCGACTTTGAGTCCACTCATGGGGGCGATACATAACAGGGAACTCTGCTGCAACTTCTCGGTCGATTTCAACACCAATACCTGCGATTTCAGAAGCGTATAAGTAGCCATTAATTGGCTCTGCAGCGTTCGGGAATACCTTGTTCGTATTCTCGTTGTACTCGACATGTTCTTGAATGGCGGCATTGTGTAAATGCACATTCAAATGCGTGTTTACCGCTGCGCCAATTGGCGTCATATCTGGTGGGCAATGCCATGCAATACGAACACCGAAGTTCTGACATAGATGGCCGAGTTTCAGAGCAGGAGTAATGCCACCAATCTGTGAAACATGACAACGAATGAAGTCAATGCGACGGTTAGCAATCAATGATTTCCACTCTTCAGGGTTATTAAATAACTCCCCTAAACCTAATGAAACTGAGCTTTGGCTACGAATATTATCCAACCATTCCGTTTGATTTGGCGGCAGAATATCTTCAATGAAGTAAGGCTTATATTGCTCGACTTCTTTGGCAAATTGTATCGCTTGGTTCGGGAATAGGCGCTCATGCACATCATGAAGAATATGGAATTGGTTACCATATTTCTCTCTCAGCGACTTAAACATCGTTAGAGTATTGTCCATGTACTGATCTTGGTCGTAATATGAGCCTTCAGTCGGGTTTTGAGTGGTATGCAAATCGGTTGGAACGCCGCCATAGAAACCAAGCTGACAACGAATGTGCTTGTAGCCTTTGTCTAGGAAAGATTCCACCAGCTCATAAATACCTTCCATTGTGTCGCTAGTCGCGTGTGTGTATACAGGAATAGCATCACGAGACTTACCACCAAATAACTGGTGTAACGGCATACCCGCCAATTTGGCTTTAATATCCCACAGTGCCATATCAACACCGGAAATTGCATTATTGATAACAGGGCCATTTCGCCAATAAGCGTTGACCATCATCATTTGCCATAAGTCTTCAATATTGTTGGCATTTTTACCAATAAGAATAGGTTTTAAATATTCATCGACCATTGTTTTTACAGCAAGCGGTCTTTGTTGGAATGTCGCACAACCAAACCCAGTCACTCCTTCATTCGTTTCAACTACCACAGTAATGAGATTGTGTCTGTCTGGTTTAGTAATAATACAATGGATATCAGATATAATAGTTTCTTTCACAATTAAATAACCTAAACTTAAGTCAACTCCTATTATCTAACCGCTTTAAAAATCACATTTCAAGCGCTAATTTTCGCCTAAAAATAATTGGTACGTTAAGTGTTTTTTTTTGATAAACAAAACATACCAATTGGCCAAAAACGGTGAAAAATTAATTTTTCGGATTTTAAATGTGATTGAGATCTCTTTTTACTCCGTTGGATTTAAATTGGTTGTCGTTATGATTTCTCGAGTTAAATATATTCCAATAACAGGTGTAGTATGCAAATGGTAGAAAAGAGTGATGCCGTTATTAATAACTCAAAGTCATCATCGAAGAAGAAAAATTTCAAAGAAAATATACAGTTATTAATCACTGCACTTGGTGGTGAAGACAATATCGTGAGTATCACGCACTGTATGACAAGGCTGAGATTCAAATTATCAGACGAGTCACTGGTAGACGAAGAAGCGATCAAGCAGATCGCAGATGTGAAAGGTGTGGTACTTCAACAAGGTCAAACTCAAGTCATCATCGGTGTTGAGGTAGAGAAATGGTTCAACGCGCTATCAAACACTCAACAAGCTGACGCTAATCCGGCTGATGAGCTAGAGAAAGGCAAGCTGTTCCAAGGCGTGATGCGCATTGTCGCGGGCATCTTTGGTCCAGTTGTACCCGCAATCGCTGGCGCTGGTATGTTGATGGGCCTGTTGTCTGGCCTTATTGCAACCAATGTTATCTCTGAAACCTCAGACACGGTTTATTTCTTCCGCTCTATCTCTGTTGCTGTGTTCTTCTTCTTACCTATGCTGGTCTCTTTCTCTGCAGCCAAAGTATTCAAGGTAAACGAGTACATCGCGCTTGCTGTTTCCTCTGCAATGTTAGCCCCCAAGCTAGTAGATAAAGCGGTGATGCTAAAAGATGCTGGCGCTGCACCTGAGCTGACGGTTCTAGGCGTAGTACCGATTGAACTGCTTAACTACGGCGGCGCTATCGTACCGGCTATTCTCGCTATCTGGTTACTGTCAAAAGTGACTCCGTTAGTTGACCGACTGGTACCCTCTTCAGCAAAACCAGTATTTACACCATTGCTTGCCTTTACGGTGACTTCAACCATCACGCTATCATTTGTTGGCCCTGCGGGCATCTGGCTAAGTAATGGCGCGGGTTGGGTAATGAGTTCACTACTGGAAATCTCTCCGACATTAACAGGCTTTGTGTTTGGTCTGACTCGCCCGATTACCATCGTATTTGGTATTCACCACAGCATGACACCAATCAGCCTCAACAACTTTGCACTGTATGGTAAGGATCTACTTATGCCAATCATGTGTTTAGGTAACATGGCAATTGCTGGCGCGACAATGGCTATCTGGCATAAGCAACGTAAAACGGTATCTAAAGAGCAATCTTCAATTACGATGGGCTCAAGTGTTACCGCGATCTTAGGCATCACGGAGCCGGCTCTATTTGGTGTACTAACGAAATACACCAAAGCGATGATGACCGCGAGTTTGGCTGCAGGTGTGTTCGGTGCTATCTCGGTAACAATCGATACGCATTTAACCAGCTACATTCTTTCTTCTGTATTCAGCTTACCGGCTTACCTTGCAGGCGGTACGCAAAACTTCATTCAAGCACTAATGGGCGTGGTTGGTGTGTTCGCACTGTCTTATGTTCTAACGCTGTTGTTCGTGAAACTAGACAACAAGTAATCGGCTAGTCTCACTCCCGTAAGATTAGAATCGAAAAAGCATGACCGTATCTCGTTATGGTCATGCTTTCTTCATACGAACAAATCCAACCTTTCCTTTCTAAGGCTATATTATGACCCACATCGCAATCATCGGTGAGTGCATGATTGAACTGAATGGCGCGCCATTTGGCAACATGCAACAAAGCTATGGTGGAGACACGCTCAACGCCGCTGTTTATTTGAACCGAAGTGCCACCAGCCATTCCTGTTCGTCAGATACACCTATGATTCGTACCAGTTATGTCACAGCGCTAGGCTCAGACGCTATCAGTCAGCAGATGCTTAACCGATGGCAGGATGAAGGGCTATCAACTGATTTCGTGCTGATTGACGAGCAGCGCTCGCCAGGCCTGTATCTGATTCAATTAGATGACGTTGGTGAACGCACATTTCTGTATTGGCGTAATGACTCGGCTGCTCGCTACATGGTACAGCACCCAGATTTCGACAAAATAACCGCCCAACTTGAAGATGTCGATATGGTGTTTTTGAGTGGAATCTCTCTGGCGATCTTGCCTCATGGCGATCAGCTAAAGTTGCTCACTATCATCGAAAGCCTACGTGAACGTGGTGTGGCCATCGCCTTTGATAGTAACTACCGACCAAAGTTGTGGGACTCACAAGACGCAACCAAAGAAGCTTCTCAGCTTGCCTATAAAACGACAGATATAGCCTTGGTTACCTTTGATGACGAACAACTGCTATGGGGCGATCAAACGCCACAAGACACCATAACAAGGCTACATGCACTCGGCGTCAAAACCGTTGTTGTCAAGCTTGGTGCTGAAGGCTGCTTGATCAGCGAAAAGCCCGAAGGTGAGCCAGTAAAAATCACAACGACACCTGTCGAGACGGTGGTTGATAGCACCTCTGCTGGCGACTCTTTTAATGGCGGTTTCTTATCTTGCTATCTCGCTGGAGGTTCTATTGAAGAAGCCTGCCACCAAGGGAATGCATTAGCCGGATTGGTGATTCAACATCATGGCGCAATCATCCCAAAATACATCACCGACACCCTTTCAAACTGATATTAAGAAGCAAACATGTCTACAATTAACGAACAACTAAAAGCACTTAAAGTTATCCCTGTTATCGCCATTGATAACGCAGAGGATATTATCCCTCTAGGCAAAGTATTGGCTGAGAATGGGTTGCCAGCGGCTGAGATTACGTTCCGTTCAGACGCCGCTGTTGAAGCGATTCGACTACTTCGCCAAGCACAGCCAGAGATGCTGATCGGCGCAGGAACTATCTTAAATGGCGAGCAAGCACTCGCTGCTAAAGAAGCGGGCGCGACCTTTGTGGTATCACCGGGCTTTAATCCGAACACAGTTAAAGCATGCCAAGAGATCGGCATCGATATCATTCCAGGTGTGAACAATCCAAGCACCGTTGAAGCAGCACTTGAGATGGGACTAACGACTCTCAAGTTTTTCCCTGCCGAAGCTTCAGGTGGAATCAGGATGGTTAAGTCACTCGTTGGTCCATACGGCGACATTAGACTCATGCCTACAGGCGGTATCACGCCATCAAACATCGATAACTACTTAGCGGTGCCTCAAGTATTAGCCTGCGGTGGTACATGGATGGTCGACAAGAAACTCGTTGAAAATGGAGAGTGGGATGAGATTGCCCGCTTAACACGCGAGATTGTCGAGCAAGTGAATCGCTAATCGATAACGATCTACAAAGCACAAATTCTCTTGATTCCATCGCAACAAAGCCACAGCACATGCTGTGGCTTTGCTTTTATCGGGTTGTATCAATATCGCTAACTGTCTTTCGTTGTTAACGGCCGCTTCCCATCACATGCCCCTTTCTCAAGGTCGTATAGAGGGCTAGCTCCATGACTGCTCCATCGGTGATCTTCTCTAGCTAATTTTCTATATTGAGTCGGCGTGACACCAATGTACGTTTGGAAGGTTTCATAGAATCGACTACTCGAATTAAAGCCCACCGTGAGTGAGATATCGAGAATAGTTCTGTCCGTATCACTCAGTAAAGCACGAGCATGATTGATGCGCATCGCAGTAATGTACTGCTTAATAGTCATCTGCATCGTTCGCTGAAATACGTTCATCGCGTAGTTGCTGTGTAACCCGATATGTTCAGCGATATCTTTAACGGTCAATGGCTGATTATGGTGAGTCGCAATATATTCCAACATCTGGCTGACATAGAATTGCGAGTGTTTCGATACCCCTTTCTTAGTCGACTTATCCTGTCGATTTACCAACAGTTGTTGCCAGCCATCAAGGCAGATTCGTTTAAGCATTAGGCCAATTTCATCCATAGCCAACTGTTGACGACTTTCGGACGAATGCTTTATCTCCTCTGCCCAACGTGAGATTTCAAACTCACTGATCAGCGAACAAGAATTCGATTGCAACACACTGCCGTGAGTGATCTGGTTGACTAAATCCCGACTGAGAGCCCACGACATAAAATGGTGAATCGGTATGTTGATGATTCCCATATTATGGCATTGGCCTGGATTCGTCAGTCGATGCGGTACCGATGCCCAAAACAAGCCAATCGACCCACTTTTGACCACAACCGGGCTACCGTTAATGATGTACTCCACATCATCGCCAAAGGGTATATTCACCTCAATTTGACCATGCCAATGATAACCAGGCATGGAATGAGGGGCTCTGAGTTCAATATCGATTTTCTCATAGGAAGAATAGAGAGACAGTGGGCTTACCGACACGGTCTCGGATGAATACTTATCTAAAGTGATAATTCTCACCGTATCTGGGGCTGATTGCGGCATATCTCGCTCCTTAGGAAATCGTATAGCTGAGTTTTAACAGTTCCTCGATAATAAAACTCTGAAGGCGATCATAGAGACGCAGTACCCCAATTCATAAGATCATCACGATGTGATTAGAGTCAGTATCTTAAGTGCAAAACTAGCCTCATTGCATATCCTCTCTCCTTAAAAGCCAACAAGTTATCCCATTTCCTAAGATTTCTATTTAATGATTTAAAAATATTAGAAAACAGGAGAGCTATTCGATTATCTGAGACGAATCGACATGGGTTCTAGGTGTAATTTATCTGCATCAACAAAGAACTCAGAGAAATAAAGGATCCCACTATGCAAAGCCCTAAAATCACATTCATCGGTGCAGGCTCAACCATTTTTGTTAAGAACATTCTTGGCGACGTTTTCCACCGTTCAGCACTACAAAATGCTCATGTCGCATTGATGGATATTGATGAGAATCGATTAGAAGAGTCTCACCTTGTCGTCAGTAAGTTGATGGAATCATCCAGTGCGACTGGCTCTATCTCATGCCATTTAGATCAAAAAGAGGCACTACAAGGTGCAGATTTTGTTGTCATAGCCTTTCAAATCGGTGGCTACGAGCCATGTACCGTCACAGATTTCGAAGTGTGTAAGCGCCATGGTCTGGAACAAACCATCGCAGACACACTAGGCCCAGGCGGTATTATGCGTTCGCTACGCACAGTCCCGCATCTTTGGAGTGTCTGTGAAGATATGACTGAGGTTTGCCCGAACGCGACCATGCTTAACTACGTCAACCCAATGGCAATGAACACATGGGCAATGTACGAGAAGTATCCACACATTAAACAAGTCGGTTTGTGTCACTCAGTACAAGGTACCGCAGAAGAACTAGCACGCGACCTAGACTTAGATTACGCAGATCTTCGCTATACCTGCGCAGGCATTAACCACATGGCTTACTACCTAACCCTCGAGAAAAAAACAGAAAGCGGTGAGTACGTCGACATTTATCCAGACCTACTTGAAGCCTTTGAGAGTGGCCAAGCGCCTAAGCCGGGTATTTATCACAATGGTCGCTGCACCAACTTAGTCCGCTATGAGATGTTTAAGAAGCTTGGCTACTTCGTGACAGAGTCTTCTGAACATTTTTCTGAATACACCCCCTACTTTATCAAGCCAAATCGTCCAGATTTAATCGAACGTTATAAAGTGCCACTTGATGAATACCCTAAACGTTGTGTCGAACAAATTGCCGATTGGAAAAAAGACCTTCAAGAGTTCAAAACGGCCGATAAGATCACCGTTGAGGAATCTCACGAATACGCTAGCACCATCATGAATTCTATCTGGACGGGTACACCTAGCGTCATCTATGGCAACGTTAAAAACGAAGCCTTAATCGATAACCTGCCGCACGGTTGCTGTGTTGAAGTCGCCTGTTTAGTCGATGCCAATGGTGTGCAACCAATCAAAGCTGGCCGCCTACCAAATCACTTGGCCGCATTGATGCAAACTAACATCAACGTCCAAACTCTATTAACAGAAGCCATTCTCACTGAAAACCGCGACCGTATTTATCATGCTGCGATGCTTGACCCTCATACTGCCGCCGTACTTGGAATAGAAGAGATATACGCGCTGGTTGATGACTTGATTGAAGCCCATCAGGGTTGGTTACCAGAGTGGGTTAACAAGTAACTTCATACTAAAAAAACATACAACAACGTGAATATCAACGCCTTCTCACCGAGGAGGCGTAAGGAGTGGCAATGAGTATCTCTATGAATACCAAGCTAAGTTATGGCTTTGGCGCATTTGGTAAAGACTTCGCAATCACCATCGTCTACATGTACCTAATGTTTTACTACACGGATGTAGTCGGTATTTCTGCCGCTACAGTCGGCACCATTTTCCTCGTCGCACGCATCTGGGATGCCGTCAATGACCCTATTATGGGGTGGTTAGTCAACAATACCCGCACTCGATGGGGCAAGTTCAAACCTTGGATTTTAATTGGCACACTGGCTAACTCCGTGGTTCTTCTGATGGTGTTTAGTGCGCATTACATCGAAGGTCCTTGGTTAATCGCATACGCCGCTGTCACCTATATCTTGTGGGGCATGACTTACACACTAATGGATATCCCTTTTTGGTCACTGGTCCCAACACTCACCTTAGATAAGCGTGAACGTGAAGAGCTCGTCCCATACCCTCGCTTCTTTGCTAGCCTAGCTTGGATTGTAACTGCGGCTATCGCAATGCCTTTCGTGAACTACGTAGGTGGGGACGATAAAGGGTTCGGCTTCCAGATTTTTACACTCTTGTTGATCGCTTGTTTCTTGGTATCAACTTTCATTACTTTGCGTAATGTAAAAGAACGTTATTCAACCGCCAACCTAGACACAAATCAACCTGAAGAAAAGGTTTCACTGAAAAAGCTACTGTCACTTATCTACAAAAACGACCAACTGACTAGTGTTTTGTGTATGGCTTTGTCTTATAACCTCGCGACCAACATCATTACAGCGTTCGCGGTTTACTACTTCACTTATGTGGTGGGTAATGAAGAACTTTTCCCTTACTACATGGCTTATGCAGGTATTGCTAACCTCATCACACTGGTGCTGTTCCCTAAACTTGCCCAGATGTTTTCACGCCGAGTTCTGTGGGCATGTGCATCGTCTTTCCCTATTTTAGGCAGCGCAGTACTCATCTACGTTGGCATGTACGACAAACAGAGCATTCTGCTGATATCAACAGCAGGCGTTTTTCTACAAATTGGTACAGCGCTATTCTGGGTACTTAACGTCATCATGGTGGCAGACACGGTCGATTACGGTGAGTTTAAACTGGGTTCTCGTTGCGAAAGCATCGCTTACTCAGTGCAAACCTTGGTCGTAAAAGCAGGTTCGGCATTTGCCGCTTTCTTTATCGGTATCGCGCTCACCGCTGTTGATTATGTACCTAACGTAACGCAAAGCCCTGAAACCGTATTCGGCATGCAATGCATCATGGTTGGTCTACCAGCTTTCTTCTTTGCCATTGCGCTAATCATCTACTTCCGCTTTTACAAGCTGAACGGCGCATATCACCAAAAGATCCAAGACCACCTCACTGAAAAATATGACCACATTACAAACAAAGGCTCAGATAAAGGGGAAACCGCAAAACCGACAGAACCGGCACAAGTCGTATAGCATGAAATCACATCGAACAGTTTACATATACAATTAAAAGCGCAAACACAAACAACAAAGCCACAGCGTATGCTGTGGCTTTGTTGTTAGTTAATCGGCTCTAACCAACACCTTGATTAAGCAACCAATAACTCACTGGGTTATCAGGGCATTGATAAGGCCCACACTCAGCAAACGTAGCAATAGCATTGAGCGCAACCACAACGATTGCCAGTAAGCACGCAATACGCCCTAGATTGCTCATTTTGTATGGTTCTTGAGTTTCTATCTTATTCGTTAGTATCAAGATCACAGCAACCGCAAAGATAGTGGCCGTGAACAAAACAAAAGCCCACGTATAATAATGCATCCCGAGGATGGGGCTACCATAGCCAGGCGTACCGGGAATTACATGTAACGAGACCTGTCTTAGCGAGGTAGCAACACCATATAAAGCGCCAATTAGGACGATGCCATAGTGGCGAGATTGAGGCCCATAAACCACATTCAACATGAAGCCAAACGCCACCATCACAAAGCCAATACGTTGTAATAAGCATAACGGACAAGGCAACTCATTAAGAACAAACTGAAGAATAAAGCCGATCAACAAAACGGCTGTCATACCTAGCAAGCCAAGTGTATTCAAGAGAGTTAACTGATTTCGATTCATGCTAGCTCCTTACAGTAAGATCGATAATGGGTCGGTGGCATGGTGGTTAAACCAATACAAACCTAGGATCACTGAGCTAGCAAAAAAGCCATAAGCAGCGGTCTTCTTATCGAAAAAGGCGCATAGCATCGCCACTAGTAACAACAAAAACAGTAAAGACATCATAAGAGGTTTTTCCTTTCTATTTATCCTGTTCAGTCAGACTAAACGTCATAACGAATATCCACACCGATGCTCTTAATCATTCAAGTTCGGTAAATCGATAGATTACGAATTGAAGATCATCAACTTAATAGTTGTTAGTAAGATCCAAGCTGTCAAGTTTGGGGCCTCGTACTGAGTACTCACAAGTACGTTGAGGCAACTAATGAACAGATGATGCGCGTTAATGTTGATGGCAGATAAGGTTGGCGAATATGTGAATGAAGTTAGGCTTGGGGGAATATTAGGGGCTACTTTTACTGTACCCAAAAGCAAAAAACCTAGCGAAAGGTCGCTAGGTTTTAAATACAAAATGAGGTAATACAAGCTTACTTCAGCGGGTCATTGTCCGGCAGTGCCTTATGAAGCCATAGTGCTAAACGCTTCTTGATGTTCGCGCCATCAAGCTTATCGTCAGGTAACGGTGTGATCTGATTGACTTCAACAAGGAACAAGTACACCGCTTTAACCTTTATCGGTTGGGATGAATTTGGCAAATCAAAACCTTGTAGTTTTGCCATCTTAAAACCGACTTCAACTGCTTTTTTTACCAGCTTATCTTCATTAATGATCTTCGCGGTTTTCGACATATCATCTCCATCATCTTTATCGAACGAGTACTGAGTATATCAAACAGAAAAACTCACAAGATTACCTCGCTCTCAATTTGAGGAGTCGCTTTGATAAATAACATAAAACGAATAACAGGCTCTAGGCTGATTCAAATTTGGTTGGTATTTACGATATCAATGGCTATACGCAAACGAGCTCTTAATAAAAAACTCAGTAAATGAGATCTTAAGTCAAAAACTGAAAATCGAACAATATTTAACTTACCATCCTAAAGAATACGGAATACTATGATTATCATTTAGGTGATATACATTCTATAGAATACAAATAAACCTATGTTATTTAACCAGTTTTATAGTAAAACGACTTAGGTCATATTTACAGGTTCCTGTAACAGAATGTTATTTACAAAACACTCATTAAGAAAATAGAATAAACCCACTAATATTATACTGGTGTTAAAAATGCGTTACCTATGGGCTTCATTCTGTCATAAAAACCCGATCATCGGACGAATCGTTCATATCCTTGTTATGTTGGTAGCGTTAGCTTCTATCGTCGTTCCATTGATATCAAAAGACGCAACAACCATCTTGGTTTCATTGGGTGTTGCTCTGGTCTGTTTTGTGTTGTTTGTGTTCTTTGCCCTGGCCGACAAAATGCGTTCAGGCATGCACTAATCAGCCAATCAGTTCTCTATTCACCAAGCGTTCTCTTTTTAAAAAATCATTATAAAATGCTGGTTACCAGATACGGAAAAGCCCAAAGTTATTAGCTTTGGGCTTTTCTTCTAGCGACTATGGTTGATTACAACCGAATGATAAGAATCAATCAGGCATTACAACAATACCCATGGTTTCAAGCAGTTGCTCTTGCTGCCAAGCGACGATTTTAATCCCCGATGTGTCGACCTTTCGAGGATCTAACCCTTCCAATTCAGCGTGGCATAAGTTTGCTCCCTGCATACTGAACTGCCCCCATACATCTTCCGAGAACACGCCTCGGCTAAGATCAGACTCTTTCAGTGACGCGCCACCAAGGTACGTTCCTATCCAACGGTTCTCAAACAGCTCGCACTTCTCTAAACAAGCCTGTTCAAAATTGGCGTATGACAGGTTACAGCCCGTAATATACGCAGAGCAAAAATACATTCTATTGCTTACCTGATTGGCAAAATTTGTTCGAGTAAAGTTCGCGCCTTTCAGATCGCATTCGCGCAGTTCGATCCCATAGCAGTTTGCATTACTAAAGTTCGCCATCGCCAACTGGCAATTCTGGAAGCTTGCATCTCGTAAGTCGGCAACATCAAAGTGGCACCCCTCAATATCGCCTTGTTCAATAAACTTACAGTTAATAAACGTTGCGTCGCGTAAGTTCGAACGTCTGAAATCACAACGGATAAACGTGCAGGCTGTAAATGTAAGCTCTGATAAATCTTGCTGAGCAAAACTGTGGTGATGATAAGTGCTGTTATTAGTATCCATTTAGCCCCCTAAAGAAATTAAGCTAAGACTATCATTACGATCTTAAGAAAACACCAAATTAAAAACCAACAAAAACAGCAACTTAAAATACCAAAAATTAGCCATTTTAAGGCACCAAACAAGCTCTTTAAGGCTGTTATTTTCGTTTTATAGCATGCGCTTATCTTGAAAAAAGTTTTGTCGCTTAGAAGGGGGATATAAGAGAAAAGTCACTTTGACGAAGCGAGTCAACTATTGACAGCGTCCTAACGCGCTAGACTGGACGGTTGGTATGTTGCTGGTTACACTATTCCTCATTCTCAGCATAAAGAGTAAGAACAATGAAAGACATGCGACAAGCTATGCTCGATGCAGGGTTTAGCCTTATTAATGAACACGGGTTTGCTGGTGTTGGCCTGATGAAAATCATCAACCAAGCGGAAGGCACCAAGGGTTCTTTTTACCACTACTTTAAATCCAAAGAGCACTTTGGCGAGATCCTTCTTACCAACTACTTTGATGAGCACCTCGCTAAGCTGAACGACTTTTTAAGTGATGAGTCGCTTTCTCGTCGTGATCGCGTTAAAGCCTATTTCGAGTTTTGGTGCGCGTCGAAGCTGACTGAGGACTTCAATATCCAATGTCTTGTCGTAAAACTGGCTGGAGAAGTCTCTGGGTCTGCTAACCCGTTGCAATCGACTATGGCAGAAGGCGCGGAAAAGATCATCCTGCGTATGGCAAAGCTGTTTGAAGAAGGTAATGCCGATGGTGATTTCACTATCGCAGAACCAGAATCGCTATCTCGAACGCTCTATGGCTTATGGCTAGGCTCAACGCTCATGGCTGCGATGCAGCGCAACCGTTCGATTCTAAACAATGCCATGGATGAAACCATTCTTGCCATGAGCCCAGCACAAGAATCGGCTGACTAGATACCAGCGACCAAGTACCAAAAACCAAAAGGCTCGCACAATTTAGCGAGCCTTCTATCTCACTTTAAATCTTGATTGAATCGATTCACGCCAACTCACTACCCTAGACGAGACGCAATATTATTGGCTTTGAGTAAGCCCTTAATAACCGGGTCGATATGCTTGAAGAAGCTCAGCCATCCTTCACAGAGATAATTTAACCCTGCCTCACCATCTCGGCTTTTGATGATGCGGTTTTTGGGGCACTCCCCATGGCATGCGAACTTAAACTCACAGGTTTGGCATTGTTTCGGCAAAGACTTCTGTTTGGCGAACCCAAAACTCTGTTGCTTTGGCGAAAAGGCTAAAGATGAAAGTTCTTGTTCCTGAATATTACCCAACTGAAATTCAGGAAAGACATAATGGTCACATGAATACACATCACCATTGGGCTCAACCGCTAACCCTTTGCCGCAGATCTCACTCAAGGTGCACATGGTGCTTTCTCTGCCCATCCACACACCGAAAAAATTTTCAAAGTACGGCACTAATACCCGACCAAAATCATGTTCGAACCACTCGTCAAAAATGGTAGTAAGGAATTCTCCCCATTGCGCTGAACCGACACTCCACGATTCAACTTCGCCAGAGACAGGAATGATCGCTTGTTGGTTGCTCAACCATTGATTGTTGGTATGAGCCTCGCGCTTATCCACCACAGGGATGAACTGCAGCTGCTTCGAACCCACTTCATCGCGTAGAAAGCGATAAACCTCTAGTGGATACTTACCTGTCACATCATTCACACAGCTTAGGGTCGCGAACTCGACGTTATGTTGTTTCAAGTAGCGAATGCCACGCATTGTTTGAGAAAAAGTACCTTTGCCTGCACGGTTGGTTCGGTAGTGATTATGTAAGTGCTCTGGGCCATCAATGCTCACACCGATGATAAAGTCATGTTTATTGAAAAAATTACACCACGCATCATTCAACAAGGTGCCATTGGTTTGCAGATCATTACTAATAGTACTGTGGCTAGGGCAATATTTTTTCTGCAGGGCGACGACCTTTTGAAAGTATTCAATCCCCAACAAGGTTGGCTCTCCACCATGCCAAGAAAAGATGATTTCCGGTGTATTTTGCCCTTCTATATATTGTTTGATGTAACGCTCTAGCAGCGCTTCATCCATCACATATTGAGATCCTTTGGGGTATTCAAGCAGCTGCTGTTTTTCTAAGTAATAGCAGTAGGTGCAACTGATATTACACACCGCCCCAATCGGTTTTGCTAACGCTTGAAGCTTGCTGTGCGCCTTAGCATTGAACTGCGGGATTGAACTCAAGTTTGATAGCGATAGTGTCGTCATGAAGAGCGCCTCGATGTAAAAGTTCTTGTATTAGCTAAAACAATTCGTAATTCCTTTACACGGTGTTCATCGGCCAACCAAGCTTGATGGCATTAGGTTGGCCGAGTGGTTCATTTCCTCTATTTTACGTTTTCAAACGGGTTCCACGCTTCGTCAACCGGAACGATGTTTTGCACTTTTTCGTACTCTTGATATTCAGCGACCATTTCAAGGAACAGATCTGGCATTTCATTTCTCAAGTCATGTTGCTCAGCAGGGTCTTTCTTGGTGTTGTATAAGTGCCACTCACTGTCCCCCCCCATACCGGTAGAGATTCGGATGATCTTATAATCGCCTTTGAGCAGAATTCCACTGCCAAACAATTCAAATGGAATCGCATTATCGGCACTGTGCACCTCTGCCGTTTCACCCTTAAAGTAAGGCAACAAGCTCACGCCACTCATTGGTGCTACTTCTCGACCTTGATATTCCGTTCCTGGATGCTCTACCTCTGCGATCTCAAGAATCGTGGCTGCAATGTCTTTCACTTGGGATAAGTCGTCAGTCTGAGTTCCCGGTTGCAACGCATCTTCACCTTCTAGAAGCGCTTTGGCTGGCTTAACGATAAACGGCACACGAATACCTCCCTCTGCTGTATAAGCTTTGTACCAAGATAGGCCGCCGGTTGAAGCGCTTGCCCACTCAGGACCAAGTGACACACTGGAGTTCGCCTTGCCTAAGTTTTCAGTCGAATTATCAAAGTGATGAGCGGTCCAGGTTCGTATCAGATCACTAATATTTTCACCGGTAATATCAGTAGCTTCTGGACCGTTATCGGCGAGATACATAATGTAAGTGTTGTCATACTCACCAATTTCTTTCAAGTAGTCGACGACCTGCCCAACTTGTTGGTCTTGCATCTCCATCATTCCCATCGCAACAGCCATTTTCTTGCCATACCACTTCTGCTCTTTCTCAGAGAGCGAATCCCAAGGGCGGCTCAATGCATTACGGCCTGAAATATCAGCATCTTTTGGAATCACCCCCATCTCTTTCATACGTTCAAAACGATCCTCTCGAATCGAATCCCAGCCATGTTCAACATAGTAATCAATCTTGTCTTGATAACTGGATTCAGGAGCTTGCAGTGGGAGATGAATTGCTGTGAAAGGCAAATAAGCAAAGAAAGGCTTGCCGTCGTCTTTTTTGCTGTCGATCATCTTGATCAGCTCACTAGTGTAAACTTGATCTGAGTACTCGCCTTTATACTTATCCTCAACCACCTGACCGTTGCGGTAAGTTGGCTCAACTTCAACGCCGGGGATATCCCCTTTTTGCAGCGCATCCGCTGTCGCGGCATTTTTGGCAGGGAACATCATATCTCGGTTAAAGTGATTCGAACCGCCCGCTAAGATACCGTAGCTCTCTCCAAAACCTCGATCGTCAGGTAGGAAGCCATCCTCGTGTCCCAAATGCCATTTACCAGACAGGTAAGTGTTATAGCCACTCTCTTCGAGCAGCGTTGCGACCGTGACGCCTTTCTTGGTGAGGTAACCTTCATAACCCGGCTTACCAATCGCGCCCGGATAGACGGCATAGTCGAAGGTGCCTAGCCCAACCTCGTGACTGTTTGCTCCGGTTAACATCATAGAGCGCGTTACCGATGAAGTTGGTGACGCGTGAAAGTTAGTAAACTTAACCCCCTCTTCAGCCAACGCCATTAGGTTTGGTGTATCCGCTTCTGAGCCATAAGGCTGTGTATCGGCAAAGCCCACATCATCGCCAACAATAACAACAATATTCGGCTTTTCTGATTCAGCCGCAAGAGCAGCACTGCTTGCCGCGGCCATTGCAGTGAACACTAAAGATTTCTTGAATGTCTGCATCAGACGTTCTCCAATTTCTGTGATTAATTTTTTGTGAATAACTTTTTCTGTAATTAACTTTGATTAGGATTTGAATTAGTGCGCGGCTTGCGACATCCAATGTAATAAGTCGAGCGCGGGATCATACTCTTGAGCTGCTGCCATGCCGATCCAAGTGACTCCCTCCGCTTGGCTGGCTTGAACGCCACTTCCAGAGATATACATCAATCCAAGCTGTGTTTGAGCTTCAGGGCTACCGTTATTGGCTGCGGTGACGAACCACTCCGCGGCTTTTTCATCATTCTGTTCTACGTCATCTCCGCTCAGATATAAGTAAGCGACAGAGATCTGAGCATCCAATTGCCCTTGATAAGGCTCATCCAATAATTGCGCGACATCTTGATGCTGCTGCGATTGATCCATGGTGCCTACGTTCTTAGAGCTTTCGCTTCCAACGCTTGCTTTGGCAAAAAACAGTGCGGCCAAAACACCAGTCAGAATCACGGTAGTTAAACGTTTATTGATCATTTATTTCCTCCTCGGGGAATAAAGGTCACAACGTCCCTGTTGAATGCGTTAGGTGAAAAGTAGGAATGGCGCGATGATGCACAAGCTTGATAGCAATACGTTTTCAATTTTCATAATTGGCTCTCGAGTAATAGTTGTGAGTGAATCAGGGGCTGAACTAAATGGTCATAAAATTCCGTCGATTAAGGCAGAGACTTAAATCGCTTTCTCAATGATGGTTTCAATCGTCTGTTTCGAGATTGGGTAGAACTGAAAACAGATGTCTTTTTCAATCGCTTCAGCAATGTTGTTCTTCTCTTGCTCATCAAAGTCCCAGCTGCTGAAACGCTTCATCGCACCGACACTGGTTTGGAAATTATTTAAGAAATCCAACACTCTCTGGTAAACCATCTCATCGGTTCCCGTAGTGTCGACCGAGAAAGCTTGAGCTAACTTCGCCGCATTCGGCATATAGAATTCCGGCAGCGCCTCAATCACAACCGGCATCAGTACCGTGTTGGCATCACCATGCGGGATATGGCTAATCGCACCAAAGGCATGAGCACAGTTATGAATCGGAATGCCACCCAAAGACGAATAGAAAGCAGAGATCGCCATAGTACTAGCTTGAAGAAGGTTGCCGCGTGCTGTTAGGTTTTCTGGCTCTTTAAGTGCCAAGGGTAAGTTTTCAACAATCAGTTTTGCAGCTTGAATTCCATAAGCATCGGTGAATGCATTACTCATTGGCGAGACAATCGCTTCAACCGCGTGCGTTAGCGCATCCATCGCGGTAGAACGAGTCAGGTGAGCAGGCAGCTTAGTGGTAATCGTTGGATCAAGAATCGCGATATCAGCTTCCAATCCAGATGCAACAAGGCTTGCCTTAATATTTTCATGTTCGTTGTAAAAAACAGCAATCGGAGAAGCTTCCGCGCCAGTGCCCGCCGTTGTCGGAACCGCAATGTGTGGTACTCGAATATCTTCATTATTTGGCCACACATCCATATGACCGCCACCCGCAATCACGGTGCGAATGTCATCTATCTGCTTATGAAATGCGTATTTCACACCTTTGGAAGCATCAATCACACTGCCACCACCAACAGACAAAATTGCATCAGCATTGACGCTATTTGCAAACTCAATTGCAGCGTTGATGTTGTCGCAAGTCGCGTCTGGCGCAATATCGGTGTACACACCAACCAGCTGAGCCGCTTGTTCATTGCCTAGTTGGGTCACCTTTTGGTTTACAAACAACGCTGAGAATTGTTCAACAAAGCCCAAAGACTCCAAACCTTTGTCAGAAAAAAACACAACTCGTTTTGCACCTAGGCGAGCAAACAAAGAAGGGATGTTTTCGATGCCGTTCTCTTGAGCATGAACAATGGTTTTCAGTTGAAAGTTAAAGTTATTGGTAGTCATGGTGTTTACCTCGTTTATGTTTGATGACTAAACAATAACCAATACAAACCGGTCGGTCTAGAGTGCTAATGTCAAAGATATGTCAATTAAGATCGTTGAGGATCATTTGTCGGAAACGAAAAAAGCCCGCAAATGCGGGCTTAGGAATGTTAGAATCAACGAGCTAAACGACAGAGGTTAACGCAAATGAGCGGGTACCTTTGTTTTGTCTCGGTTGAGATAGTAATACAGATAAACCAAAGAGTAGACGGTCACAAACGCATCGAGCGCAAACACGCCACTCCAACCATAAAACCACTCATAATCGTTGATACAGACATTGTATAAGAAGATGCCAACAAACATCGACTTCTCAAATGCACTGTAAATCATTGTCGAAGTACGCAGCGATTTGTACTTGGCCGAGAACATCAGCAACACACCAATACAGCCAACCATCACGCCCCAGTGCTGATAAGTACCCAACAGATACTCCTTATTTTCCATCATCGTATCGTTGTAAGAAAACAGGGTCTGCATGCTCCAATCCGGTGCCAAGAAAGTGGAAAAAGCAGTGGCGGTTAAGAATCCAGTAATCATCAAATACGATTTCATGGTTCGTTCAAAAAAGCGTTCCAACATAAAATAACCTCTAAAAATAACTTCTTAATAATGAATAGCGTAATGACAGAAATGATTTACTTACCAAGCATGCTCATCACTGCTGTTTTTAATTCGTTGTCTTCTTTTGCAAACAGCTGCTTAACTCGATGATCTAAGCCCGTTTCCAAAACTGTTTTGGCATGGGAGAAAGTGAGAAAACCTTCTTTACCGTGATAATTGCCCTGCCCTGATTCACCAATGCCACCAAACGGCGCATCATCAACCGCTAAATGGAAAACACAGTCATTGATACACATTCCACCGGAATGAACTTGATGCTTAACCTGGGACTGTAAACTCAAATCAAAGCTCATCAGATACAGCGCTAAAGGCCGTGGTTTGCTATTGATGACTTGGAACACCTCTTCGATATTGCGATACGTAATCAAGGGTAATAATGGGCCGAAAATTTCTTCGTTCATCACTTTGGATGACAGGCTTGGTTCAACGATCAAATGTGTCACCAATCGATGAGTATCTAGGTCCATCGCTTCGTCATGGCAAGCAACGATTCGTGTCCCAGCTTCCTGCTCTTCATTCAATAAACCAACAATACGATCACATTGGCGAGGGTTAATGAGCGAGGTTAAACTCTCAGAGTAGATCCCTTCATCAAACAATAATTGGTACTGTTTTTTATACTCAAGAATGAAGGCTTCAAGCTTCTCTTCAGGGAGTAGCACGTAATCTGGAGCAACACACACTTGACCGTTATTTAGGCTCTTACCATAAATGATTCGCTCAACAGCAAGATCGACTGGCATATCTTCAGCCACGATAACCGGCGACTTTCCACCCAGCTCAAGCGTGACAGGAGTTAGCGTATCAGCCGCTGACTTCATCACTTGGCGACCCACTTGGGTTGAACCCGTAAACAGAAGGTGATCAAACGGCAACGCCGAAAATGCCGCGGCAATTTCAACCTCGCCCTCAACAAGACATACCTCGTTGGCATTGAAGACTTCATCCAATAGTTGTCTTAAAACGTGATTGGTTTCTGGCGTAAATTCACTCATCTTGATCATGGCGCGATTGCCCGCTGCCAAGGCTGAAATGAGCGGGCCTACGGATAACATGATAGGGAAATTCCACGGGGCAATGATCCCCACTACGCCTTTAGGCTGATAAACCACTTCAACACGAGAAGTTGAAAGCAAAGGACCGGAGTGGCGAATTGAAGATGTCGACCAATGTGGCAAACACTCGATGGTGTGATCGATATTTCCTAAACAAGGAAGTATGTCGGCCATCAAAGTATCTTGTCGGCTGCGGTGACCATAGTCCTCACTTACCGCGGCACACAAACGGTCTGTGTAATCGATCAGAGCAGATTTCAGCGCAAGCAACTGTTCTATTCTCACCGACACAGTGGGCATCGGATCATCTGCAAAAGCTTCCTGCATAGTCTTCAACGTCGCTGTCATTTGTGTTGCCGTCAATTCATGTTTCATACATCACCTCATGGTTAGGAGAGGCACACAATAATACACAACAAACCGGTCGGTCTAGTGTTATTTTGTCAGAGAATCGTCAAAGCGTTTATGAAATAAGTGAATAAACGTTAAACAAATTAAAAATCAGAAAGCTTGGGAATTTAAAATCGAAAGGAGTAATTGGAAGACAGTTTGGACTGAAATAGTCAAAGGGATAGAGGCTACAAGATCAAAAATGGCCGCTTAAAGCGGCCACTAAATATTATTCTAATTTATTGTTTTAAAACAATTAAATAACCTTCCTGACTAGCTCTTGGCAACGTTGGCAATGCCTTCAAGCTGTAGCACTGGGGCAGCATCGATGTCTTCTGCGTTCATCATTGATGATACGCGTTGCATCGAGGAAAGCAGTAGGCTCTGCTCCCACGGTTCTAGGTTTTGGAATTTTTTAACGAAGTTATCTTGCAGCGGCGGTGGCGCATTGTTTAGCAGCTCTTGGCCTTTTTCCGTCAAGTTCGCATGCACTTTACGACGGTCTGCAACACTACGGATACGTTGTACGTAACCATTCAACTCTAGGCGATCGATGATCGTCGTGGTTGTGGCTTGGCTTACATTGGTGTGATTCGACAATTCTTTGATCGTCACATTACCCATTTCTTGGATTGCTCTCATTAGAATTAATTGAGGGCCAGTCAAACCATACTCTTTACTCAGCTTTTTCGAGTGTAAATCGATAGCGCGAATAATTTGTCGAATAGCGACTAGGATTTCGTCATGTTTGTCCAAGATGCAGACCTTTGTACTAATATACTGTGAGTGGTTTTACAGTGTCGAAGCGAAGAACTCTCATGAAATCGGAGTCAGGACCGCTCAAATTACACTGTAAATTGATAAATTACGTCATTAATTTTTCCGCATTGTACTGATGTTCATACTATTCTCAATCTTTTCTATGCCTCTGAATTTGCGCAGGGCAACACTTTTGCTCAATGAGTCACGATTTTCGCTCTTATATCGGCTAACAAGGTAACAAAAAGCCAGAAGTCGTTAACAAATAAAAAAGCAGAGCAGTCAAATAGGTAGGGAGATTGTGATGGCCCCACTACCTATTAAATGTTTCGATATCTGACTATTTTAGTTCAAAAGACTAAGCAGCACTGTTTAGTTGAAAATTACCTGTCAGCGCGTTGTAGAACTCGCTGTTATCCAAGATCCCAACCAATTGATTGTCTTCAACCAGCAAAATCGGATGGTTACTTATCTGCTTGAGCTTAATCGCATCACGCATGCCAATTTCAGGGCTTGTGACCACGACACTCGACGCGCTGATCGCCGCTAAGTCATCTGACTCGCTCCACTCGACAAGCGCCAAAGTAGATTCACCTTTGACCGATAAAGCACCTTCACTCTGTTCAATCCAGAGGTCTTTAGAATCGCAGATCTTCCAGCTTTCATTCTCTTGCGTCAGCGAATCAAGAGGCTGCATCAAAGAACGACCTTTAAGCACATTCAATGGATTGGTGTGAGCAACGAAGTCCTTCACATATTCTGTTTTCGGCGTCAGAACGATCTCTTCAGGTTTACCGTGTTGAATCAGTTTGCCTGACTCCATGATCGCAATGTTGTTACCAATCTTCAGTGCTTCATCTAGGTCGTGACTCACGAACAGAATCGTTTTGTTTAGTTTGTTTTGCAACGTGATCAGTTCATCCTGCAGTTGAGCACGAATCAATGGGTCAAGCGCCGAGAACGGTTCATCCATCAATAGAATGTCAGTATCCATTGCAAACGCACGTGCCAAACCAACACGTTGCTGCATGCCGCCAGAAAGCTCATGCGGGAATTTGGTTTCCCATTCGGCTAGGCCGACCATTTCTAATTGTTCACGCGCCTTAGCACGACGAACATCTTTGGCGACACCCTGCATTTCAAGACCAAATGCCACGTTGTCTAATACGTTAAGCCATGGCATCAAAGCAAACTTTTGGAACACCATAGAAACGCGGTGAGTACGAAGGTGACGCAAGGTCGCTTCGTCGCATTGTTCACCTAAATCAACCAGCTTGTCTCCATCTTTGATCGCCAATGAGCCACGGCTGATCTCATTCAAGCCGTTAACTGCGCGAAGCAAAGATGATTTACCAGAACCAGACAAACCCATCAGTACACAAATCTCGCCTTCTTCCACCGTCAGCGACACATTATCTACGCCAACAACTTGGCCAGTCTCATCAATGATCTCTTGGCGAGTTTTACCTTGATCGAGTAGATCCAGCGCTTGATTGGCTTTGTTACCAAACACAACATCAAGGTTTTTGATGGTAATCGCGTCCATTGCCTTCTGTTCCTGAGAGATAGACATGATTAAGCTTCCTTCTGGTTTGGTGTTTTGCACAAGCGGTCAAGGATGATTGCGACTAAAACAATCGCTAATCCGGCTTCAAAACCTTGTGAGATGTTCACTGTGTTCAATGCACGAACAACAGGTTTACCAAGTCCGTCAGCGCCAACAAGAGCGGCGATAACCACCATCGAAAGCGACAACATAATACATTGGGTGACACCGGCCATGATGCTTGGCAGAGCGGCAGGTAATTCAACTTTGAGCAGTAACTTCATGCGACTTGCACCAAAGGCTTTACCCGCTTCAATCAGCTCTTCAGGGACTTTCGTTACCCCTAAGTAGGTCAAACGAATCGGAGCAGCTATCGCGAAAATAATGGTCGAGATTAAGCCAGGCACGATGCCCAAGCCAAATAGAACCAGAGTTGGAATCAAATACACAAACGTCGGAACGGTCTGCATTAAATCGAGAATTGGGCGCAACATCGTATAGAGCCAAGGACGGTGAGCAGCCATGATGCCAACCGGTACGCCAATTAATACGGAAATCGTTGTCGCCGCAAAGACGAGAACAAAGGTTTCCAGCATTTCTTGCCAGTAGCCGAGGTTAAGAATAGTCAGCAGTGCCGCGACCACAAAGATCACCAGCGAGAGTTTACGGTGTAAGTACCATGCAATCGCAGCGGTAATCACGATTGGCAGAGCAGGCGGCATCCACTTAAATACATCGACTAAAAACATAATGACGGTTTCTAGAAAAATCGAAATAGCGTCAAAGAATCCTGCTGCATTGATTGTTAGCCAATCAACACCCGCTTCCATCCATTGTCCGACAGGGATTTTGTTTTCCGTAATAAAATTCACAATATTGCCTTTTATTATGGGCGGGCTACTTCAAACCAATCGATAAATTGGCAAGCCCACCTTTATTATTTATGTAGCTGTTGAGATAGGTAGAACTAAGCTTTAACTTGCTTTAGGTATTCAGTAACCGCTTGAGTCGCTGATTCACCTTTATGCGTTTTTACGTTGTCTAACCAAGCTTCAACTTGTTGAGGGTTGTTGTTCAACCATTGTTGAGCCGCTTTTTCTGGCTTTACTTTTTGGTTAAGAATCTCTTCCATCAACTGGTTTTCCATCTCTAGAGTGAATTCTAGGTTTTGTAGAAGTTGACCGACGTTTTCACACTCAGACAGGTAGTTTGAACGAACGTTGGTGTAAACATTCGCGCC
Source organism: Vibrio sp. 10N.286.51.C3 (assembly GCF_003050065.1). Taxonomy (NCBI): domain Bacteria; kingdom Pseudomonadati; phylum Pseudomonadota; class Gammaproteobacteria; order Vibrionales; family Vibrionaceae; genus Vibrio; species Vibrio sp. 10N.286.51.C3. The sequence continues at coordinate 74,028 of NZ_PIGC01000019.1, forward strand.
ACCGTAGTTAGGGCCGAAGAAGTCGTCACCGCCTGAAAGATATTCCATTTCAACATTGCTGTTCATCGGGTGCGGAGCCCAACCAAGGTAAACAATCCATTGGCTACGGCGTGCTGCGCGTGATACTTGCGACACCATGCCGGCTTCGCTTGATTCAACTAGGCTGAAATCTTTTAGACCGAATGCGTCAGAGTCGATCATCGATTGGATTAGACGGTTACCATCGTTACCAGGCTCGATGCCGTAGATGCGGTCTTTAAATTTGTCGGCATGTTTTGCTAGGTCTGCGAAACTTTTAACACCGGCGTCGTACACGTACTTAGGTACAGCTAGCGTGTATTTCGCACCTTCAAGGTTGGCGCGAACAGTTTCAACGGTGCCCGCTTCACGGTATTTAGCAATATCGCCTTCCATGGTTGGCATCCAGTTCCCTAGGAATACATCAATGTCGCCGTTTGCCATTGAAGAGTAAGTCACCGGTACTGAAAGTAGGTCGGTTTTGGTTTTGTAACCAAGGCCTTTTAATAGTTCAGAAGTAACGGCGGTTGTTGCGGTAATGTCAGTCCAGCCTACATCAGCGAAGCGAACGTTTTCACATTGCTGTGGTTCAATAGAAGCGTTAGCACCAAATGAAAATGAACTAATGGCTAGTGCTGTTAACGTTTTCGTGGTCATGTTCTGAATATTTAGAGTCGTCATAATGGTTCCTTTTTATCTTTCCTTTTTCTGCTCGATATCAACACCGATAGAGAGCAGTTCTTCTGACTTTTGACTAATTTTTGTTGTTACTTTTTGCTTTTTCTATTTTTGAACTATTTTCTATTTTTGAAATAATAACAGAGGCTTACGCTTCTCTTACTGGTTTATTTATTCTTTGCTTCTCTTGCCACTCAGGTGCAATCCACACTGGAACGTCCTGCGATTTGAGCATTGGCTTACCCAAAATCAAATCGGAAGCACGCTCGGCAACCATAATGGTCGGGGCGTTCAAATTACCGTTTGGAATGATTGGGAAAACCGATGAGTCGACAACACGTAAGCTGTCGATACCGCGAACCCGACACTCTTCATCAAGCACCGCCATTGGGTCATCATCAGCGCCCATTTTGCAGCCACATGAAGGGTGATAAGCACTTTCAACGTTCTGCTTAACCCATTCATCAATTGCTTCATCGGAAGTAATATTCAGACCCGGCTGAATCTCTTTGCCTCGGTACACATCCATCGCAGGTTGAGACAAAATCTCACGCGTCAAACGAATACAATCGCGCCAATCTTGACGATCTTGCGCAGTCGAGATGTAGTTGAAAATGATCTCTGGCTTGGCATGCGGATCAGCGGAAGTGATCGCAACCGTACCGCGACTCTCTGGCTTGTTAGGCCCAACGTGTACTTGGAAACCGTGACCATCAAAGGCCGCTTGTCCGTCGTAACGCATCGCGGCTGGCAGGAAGTGATATTGAATATTCGGCCACTTCAATCCTTTGCGAGAACGAATGAACGCGCACGATTCAAAGTGGTTAGTAGCACCAAGGCCTTTGCGAGTCAGAATCCATTCCGCGCCAATCATGCCCTTGCTGACCAAACCAAGCTTGCTGTTGAGCGTGATGGGTTCGTTGCAGTGATATTGGAAGTACACTTCTAAGTGATCTTGGAGGTTTTCACCGACACCGCTCAGTTCGTGTTTCAGCTCAACGCCAGCCTTTTCAAGCACCGCTTTCGGGCCGATACCAGAAAGCTGCAGCAGTTGAACAGAACCGATAGAACCCGCAGAAGAGATCACTTCTTTGTTCGCCACAGCCACCTGGGTATTTCCTGACTTTTCAAACTCGACACCGACGGCTTTCAAGCCCGATTGGCCTTTTGATGACTGGTCTTGTGCGTCTTGTGCTTCAAGTAAGAAACGACGCGCCACGATACCTTTCTTCAAGGTCAGGTTTGAACGCTTCAATGCTCGACGTAGATAAGCGTTAGAGGTTGAGGCTCTAACACCCTTGTCTACCGTCATATGCATGGTGCCGAAGCCTTCTTGCTGGTAGCCGTTATAATCGTTGGTTTCTGGATAACCGGCGTCTTTACCTGCATCTATGAACGCTTGGTAAAGCGGGTTGAGCTCCATATCGTTACCGTTACAAGTGCCGACAGGGCCATTGTCACCACGGTATTCATCACCGCCTTTGTTCCATGACTCAGCGCGGCGGAAGTAAGGCAGACATGCTTGGTAGTTCCAACCCGCTGCTCCCTCTTCTTCCCATTGGTCAAAATCACACGCGTGGCCACGAACATAAACCATACCGTTGATCGATGAGCTGCCGCCTAACACTTTGCCACGTGGGCAGTGCAGTTCACGTCCATCAAGGCCCGGTTCTTTCTCTGTTTCAAATTGCCAAGCGTACTTTTCAGTATTCATTGGGTAAGAAAGCGCGGTTGGCATTTGGATAAAAATACTCTTGTCCGTACCACCAGCTTCCAGTAGTAAAACGCTATGTTCACCGCTTTCCGTTAGCCTATCCGCTAACACACAGCCGGCCGAACCCGCGCCGACGATAATATAATCGTAGCGTTGTTCCATGTTTTAATTTCCCTGAGATGAGTCAGTAGGGCTAGCTCTGTTAAGCTAACCCATAAAATTGAGTGTTACGCGTTAGGCATAAGGGCTGGCGTAGTCGCCAAGTTCAATAAGAATGCTCTTAGTCTGCGTATAGTGGAGTAGAGTCTCTGGCCCGTTTTCGCGGCCAACCCCTGAAAGTTTGTAGCCACCAACAGGCATTTCTGCAGGTGAATCACCCCATGTATTAACCCAACAAATACCCGCCTGCATTTGATGAATAACACGGTGAGCACGAGAAAGGTTTTGCGTGAACACGCCAGCCGCAAGGCCATATTTGGTGTCGTTAGCGCGGCGAATCACGTCGTCTTCGTCCGTAAACTTCAACACTGACATTACAGGGCCGAAGATCTCTTGTTGAACGTGAGGCATGTTGTCTTCGCAATCCACAAACACGGTTGGGATAACAAAGTTACCGTTTTCAAGGCCGTTGTCCGTCACTCGATAGCCGCCCGTCAGCAGGGTTGCACCCGACTGCTTAGCTAGCTCAATTGCTTCAAGGACTTTTGAAAGGTGTTCTTTCGAAATCAACGCGCCGATCTGAGTCTCCATGTCCATTGGGTTACCAATGATCAGCTTCTCAGTGCGTGTTTTAAGTTGATCGATGAATGCGTTGTAGATGTTTTCGTGTACATAAACACGAGTACCGTTGGTGCACACTTCGCCTTGGGTGTAGAAGTTAGCAACCATCGAAGCGGAAACCGCATCATCCAATTTCGCATCATCAAACACGATCATTGGTGACTTGCCACCAAGTTCCATGGTGACTGATTTCAGCGTCTTAGCGCTATCTGCCATTACCGCTTTACCGGTACCGGTTTCGCCCGTGAACGACACTTTCGCGATGTCTGGGTGCCCCGTTAGCATTTGCCCAACACGGTAATCGCCCTGAACCACGTTAAACACGCCATCAGGAAGACCAGCTTCAGTAAAGATTTCTGCAAGCTTGAGCGCCGTTAACGGCGTTTCTTCTGAAGGTTTGAAAATCATCGCGTTACCCGCGGCCAATGCCGGAGCCGATTTCCACATCGCGATTTGAATTGGGTAGTTCCATGCGCCAATGCCAGCACAGATGCCCAGCGGTTCACGGCGTGTGTAGAAAAATTGAGATTCGCTCAGCGGCTGTTGGTCGCCTTGTAGCGTGGGAGCAAGGCCAGCAAAGTATTCAATAACATCAGCGCCAGACGCCACGTCCACTTCAATTGCTTCTTGCAGCGGCTTGCCCGTATCAACAACCTCAAGGTTTGCAAGGTCATCATTTCGAGCTCTAAGTATTTCCACAGCCTTCAAAAGAATACGGCTACGTTCCACAGCAGTCATTGCTGACCATACCGCAAATCCGCGCTTCGCAGATTCAATAGCACTGTCGACATCCGCGGAAGATGCTTGGCCTAACGTCGCGATAGGTTCACCGTTTGCAGGGTTAATGCTATCAAAGGTTTCACCAGAGGTTGCTTTAACCGCTGCGCCATCGATGTATAACGAGTTCATTTCCATTTGAGATTCTGACTTAATTATTGTTATTAGACTCTACTGGTCTATATGTGAGTATTAGGTGTAAATAGTGGTCGTTCTAGCTCTTGCTCTTGGTCTAGCTCAAGGTCTAACGCTACCACTGCGATCTATTTGCTGTGACACGAGTAGAACGTAAGTTGTTTATCTAGATAATCATTGATGATAGCTCGCGCCTTTTGAGCATCGATACCATCTGGGTTTAGTGTGCCTCTCAGCCACAAACCATCAATCAGAGACGCAATCCCGTGAGCAACGAGATCCGCTTGTTCATGATTCAAAATACCTTTCAACTCAAGACGTAAGTGTGAAATCAAACGTTTTTCATTCACACGCTGCAGTCTTTTCAGCTGCTCGTCATGCATTGAATATGACCAAAATGCCAACCACGCCTTCGCGACCTTATTTTCTGCTTGGTAACCTTCGAAGTTACCATCGATGATTGCGTTAATTCTCTGTTGGTGAGCATCAACAGGAAGCGCTTTTAGTGAAGTCGTGATGGTGTTGGAGAGTTGGCGAAGGATTTCACGCATGGTCTCTTCGAGCAGGCCGTGCTTACCACCAAAATAGTGATTAATGATGCCGGTAGAGACTCCCGCTTCTTTGCTGATCAACGCAATACTCGCGGCATGCAAACCGACTCGATCAATCACCGTCATGGTCGCTTGAACAAGCTGTGGTTTACGTATGTCAGGCATCCCAACCTTCGGCATTTCTTAGTCCTTTTATTTTTTATTGAACGTTCAGTTAAATATAAAATGACAGAAATTTAGTTAGGGTTCAAATGATTATTTAAAACAAACTCGTAACAATACAGCATTCAAAAGCACAAAAATCATTATAAAACAATAAATTAAATATCATTTAGAGCACTAACGAAAAGAATTAAAGATTTGAGGTGTGATAGTTAATGGTCAAATGTTTTTACTCAATAAGAACAAAACTTAACCACTTATCTTCTGAGCCGAAATGGGTGATATGCAAAGAATAGGCATCGTTATTTGTGGTTAAGAAGGGAGAAGCGATGGCGTAATTGATCGAGAGCAAGAATGAAAATCAGATACGACGAGAGCACCTTTATCAAGTTAGGTGCTCTCATTTTTTTATCACCAATATCGAGGTAATAAAGCGTGGTTAGTTCAACTAAAAAGCTAAGTGGTAACTATTGCTCGACTGATCCAGTGAAATCACCCAACTTTGCTCTTTCTCACTGCTGCTCATCGGCACCCAACGAGCGTAAATTTGCTCCCAGTTCCCATTCACTTCTAATTCCACAACATCGATTTGAGTTGGATACACCGTGGTGATTCTCGATAAAGGGTCAGCGACAACATCACCGTTACTCATCACAAATGCCGACTCGGAATACAAGTGCAGCGCTCCCGAAGTCGTTCCCGTGTAATCCATCGACAAGCTGATCTTCTCCCCAATATCAAATGAGAAACCGACAGGCGCCACGATATCAGACGTACTGATCGCTGCTGGCTGGATTACTAACGCAGGCAATTGAGCGGGCGTCGGTGTTGGTGTCGCAGCTGGAGTCTGCGCAGGTGATGCACTGGTGTTACCACCGCCACCTCCTCCACCGCCACAAGCACTTATTATGAGTGAGAAGGATGTCATGGTAATTAATTTGCTTATCTTATTCATGGTGCTCTCCTACTCATCCGTCGCTGATATAACTTTGTTCGTGGTCGATGCTTTGTACCATTCACCATCGGTCTCACCGCTGCTGGTTACCCATGTAGGGAATGACGTATACGCATCACTGATATCAACCAGTTCTACAGGGTGATCCCATTCGTCTCGAATGTTGATGACCCACGGCATATTATTACTGGTTTTGAACGACTCAGAGCCTGAAGAGCTGTCATCATGACTATTGAACAAGGCGTTATTCATATCACTGGTACCTGTAAACTCTTTTAAGTGAGTTTGCCACGTCATACCCGGAGGGGTCGCGACGAAGTCACCGTGATAAGTACCATCAGCCCCAAAGATAAATGAGTCATAAGGTGGGTACCCTATGTCATCACGTGATACTGCTGTAGTAAATTCCACGTACAGTTGGTAGTTAAGCACGTCAGCGTTTTGTACCCCAGAACATGCACTTTGGGTTCGGTAGAAAACACAGCTTTCCGATAGTTCACCAAGATTCTCTAGGTCTACTCTCAAATCCTCAGAGACCATCAATATCGTTTCACTATCACCTGCTTGCAAAATCGTATGACCGACGGCAACACCGTTACGAGTTAATGTTGTCGACGCTACGTTAGCAGGTAAAACGTTAGGTAGCTTCACAGCATAACCATTTGAGTAGCCCGCTCCCATTGCTTGAAGGGTGTAATCTACGGTCAAGTTCTTGAGTTCTCGTTGACCATTAAGCTGCTCTGTCACTTTGTAGCGCCACACCACGTCATTGAAGTCGTAGTCACCTTTCAATGGCCAATTATCTTCGAATGCGATCGTTGCGTAGCTGTTCGAGCTCGGGTAAACCGTTGTTACGGTCACATCTTCATTATTCTCTTGAACAAGCACTTCATATTTGGAATCTGTCGTGCCATCTTCATTAACCCCATCAACGGCGGTAAATGGCGTCACTTCGACCGTGAAAATCAGATCATTAAAGTCGTTGTCTCCAGTTGGACGATAAATATCCTCAAAGCCAAGTACCAAAAACTCATTCTCTGTATCTAGAAAGGCAACATTGTGTCTTCTATTTTCAGCTGACGCCTCAGGGTTAAGTGATGGATAGCTGTAGAAAGGTGTGCCCCAGCCACCAAGCCACGGGATGTTGTTATAAGATCCTTCCCAGCCCCAACCATTCGAGATGATAAAAAAGGCTAATGTTTGACCTGCCGTAAGTTGGACACTGAGATCAATAGAGTCCCCTTCTTGCATTTCCCCAACATCAGCAACCGACGTATTAGGAAACACCACGACATGTGCGTTGATATCGTCTTTAGTTGCTGGAGGGTTATCAGTATCAAAAACGAAGTAGCCAAGGGTGTTGCGGTAACCCGCCCCTTCGTTCAGGAAAGTGATTGTGGCTGTGGCGTACTCTGCACCGTCCAACTCATCATCAATATCAATACTCGAATAACGCTCAGATGCAATAAAGGCACTGTTCACGGTAGTGCCTTCTGGCAACATCGAATAGACGTTAGTTAAAACATCTTGAGGAAGTGACCCCGCGATCGAATAAGTATTGTTGGGTTTACCTTTTGCAGAATAGTTAGAAGCATCCGAGCCTGATTCAAATGTAAGGTCTGCGGTTGTCAACGCCATCGCGACACATGGCACCAAGCAACTCGGCAATATGACTGAATTCCAATTTCTCATTCTGTTCCCTCTTTCACTAGCCTTAAACGTGTATAGAGGAATGGAGCAAGTATAGTGCCGAAAAATAAAACTATATTTAACAGAAGGTTATGATTATCTAGTTGAAAATTCTCATTTTGAGAATAAAGTTGAATGTAAAAACCGCTATTCAAATAGCGGTCTTAATTTGGGATGAATAGAAGGGTTAACAAAGTAACTAACTGTGGTTTATTCGCCGATAATCGGCATAGACTGCCAGGCTCTTTGGTGCAACATTTCACAACCAGATTCGGTAATAACGATGTTCTCCTCGTGTACCATCATACGGTTTTTCGCAAATGCCATGCCCGGCTCAAGTGTTAACACCATACCCGGTTTTAAGATCACATCACCGTTAGGCACATGTGATGGCCACTCTGTAAGCTGCATACCTAAACCATGCCCCATACGACCCACATCGTTGCCGAGTGCGCCGTTCTTTTCGAGTACCGACCACATAGCTTGCCACACGTCTCCAGTGGTGCGTCCCGGTTCAGCAATCGCGAGCCCCGCTTCTGTCGATTGATAAACGGCATCGTAAGCCGCAATGGTGTCAGGTGCTGCGTGACCAAAGGCATAATTACGGTCAAAGTCGCTAAAGTAGCCATCAAAGTTAGCCCCCGTATCGATGATCAACACGTCACCTTCACTGAGTACACGGTCGGTTGGTCCCATAATAATGTTGTCATACCCACCTTGGCCGGACGCGGAAATAAGATAAGGACACGCATCGGCACCCAAACGTAACATCTCTAAATGCATCGCTTTACACGCCTGTCGTTCTGTCATGCCTATCGCTAAATGGTGACGAAGATATTCAAAGCCCGCCGCCGTCACTTGACAAGCAAAGCGTACTTTATCGATCTCAGCTTGAGACTTAACACTACGTAAGTCTCGAATCATCAGTGACACATCAACCACGTTGTGTTGGCTCAGCTTCTGCTGTAACAACGCATAGTTGGTAGCAGGCATACGCAGATGTGTTTCAGGGCCAATCATCGAACCGATTCTACGAGAACTCTTGGAGACCTCAGATAGCGTAGAAGCTAACAAAGAGATACCGTCATCTTCAGGCCTTGGTGACGGCCAACTGCGCACGTCGTCAATCCATGTTTCTTCAAAGCCAGCGACACCGATCTCTGGCACTACCGCTATGGGCTTACCAACCGCAGGCACGACCAAAAACCAAGGTCGAGTTGGGCTTTCCCAAAACTGCGATTTAAAGCCACTGAAATAACGGAATTCAGGCTCGGTCGTGAAAAACGCAGCATCGATGTTTTGCGCGCGAAGACGTTGTTGCAACTCGACAGTACGTTGCTCTAGTTCTGCTGATTCAAACCCTCTCTGCGGAGGTGTTAATGGCAATATACTCATATCTCTATCCTTGATTGAATAAGGGTAACTCGACGGATTAATTGAATAAAACATCTCTTGGTAGCAGAGCGATACTTGGAAAGAAAATCAGCAAAGCAGACATCAATATCAAAATAAGGAAAAACGGTAATGCCCCACGGATCACTTCCATGTAAGGCCGCTCGAAAATCGCGATAGCTGTAAAGATGTCACAACCAAATGGAGGTGTTGCCGACCCAATGGCCATTTGCAGCGTTACCATCACACCGACCAAGATTGGATCGATACCTGCGGCATTAACAATCGGCATGAAAATCGGTGTCAAGATCAGCAAGACCACTAACGAATCCACAAACATACAGCCGACAAAGAAAGTCAGTGCGATGACAAACAGAATGTATTCAGGTGAGGCGTCCTCTAGATTAAGAGGAGCTAGCAACTCCTGAGGAATTTGTTCAAACGAGATATACCAAGAGAACGCCTGACCGACACCCACAAGCACAAACACAACCGCGGTAATCAAGCCGGTATTTAGCGCTGCATCACAGATGTCTTTTACGCCAAGTTTGCGATAAAAAATGCACTCAACGATGATTGCATACAACACGGCAAATGAGGCTGCTTCGGTAGGAGTGACCACACCAGAATAAATACCACCGATGATCAAAGCGGGGAAACCAAGAGGAAGAATCGCTTTCTTTATCGCTTCAATACGTTCTGCGGTGTTGGCTTTTTCAACCAAAGAGATGGTGTCACTGTGTTTCACGCTGTAGGCATAGCTGTATAACGAGAACAGGCTAGCGAGCACTAAGCCCGGACCAATACCAGCAATAAACAACTCCCCTACACTGGCGTTGGCTAAGGTGCCGTAAAGAATTAAGCCGATACTCGGCGGAATAAGAAACGCGATGTCACTGGCATTGATGATCAGCGCCATCACAAAGCTGTCTTTGTAGCCTGCTTGCAACAACTTCGGACGCATGATCTGGCCAACCGACACCACGGTCGCTTGGGTCGAACCGGAAACAGAACCAAATAAGGTACAGCTGATACACGTAGTAATCGGCAAACCGCCACGCAGATGTCCTACAAAAGCTTGAATCAGACCCAGTAGGTTATACGCCGTGTGACCACGCGTCATAATATCCGCAGCCAAGATGAACATCGGCACCGCAATCAGAGCGTTCGGCGAGATACCCGTAACCATCTGCTGAATCAGCACTCCCGGCTCAACCTGAGAGAAATGAATCAAACCAATCAACGCCCCAACCGCTAATGGCACAATCATAGGGAAGCTCAAAAACAGCAAAATCACCATCACAGAGACAAGAGTAAATGTGATGACATAAATATCTAATTCGCCGGCAATAATGTCCGAGAAAAACTGTGCAACATCGCTCATTCGAACTCACCTACTTTTGTATTTCTATTTTCAATCACGTCAAATGACACGTAAATCTCTTTATGCAGTAAGTTCATCAAGAAACTCATGCTGTATTGCAATCCCGCGATAAAAAATCCGATCGGAATGATCGCGTACACCCAATACACAGGGAACTGTAAGGCTGGACTTAACCGGTTGATATCTTTCAGCTCTTTAACGTAAAAGAACGCATGGTAGGTGAGATAAAACATCAGCATTGCTGTTAATAACGCAATGATGGTTGTGAGAATTTTCTGAGCTTTCGTGCTCAATGAATCGTAGACCGCTGTCATACGAATATTTCGACCTTGGCGCACCGCATAAGCGAAGCCGACGAAGGTAACAGAGACAATCAGAAACTGATTGAGCTCTTCCGAAAAAAATAGGCTTTTATTGAAGGCGTAACGACCAATCGCATTGGCCGTAGAGTTGATCATCATCGCGAGAATGGCAGTCATGATCAAAAAGCGCTCTAGCTTTTCTGTCGCGACACTTATTTTATGTAGCAGTTCTTTCATAACAGGCAGTGCTCCATACTTCGTTCAGTGACACGAGTCCATTGCCACTATTTGGAGAAGGTTGGGATAAGCTATCCGCTGACACATATCAACGGATAACTATCATCCTTACTAACGCTTTCTATTGCGTTGCTGAAGCAGCCTTCACTTCACCTAGGATCTCTTCGAGAATGGTTTTCGCACCCTCACGAGCTTCGCTTTTCTGACCCGCCGGGTAAGCATTCGCCACTACGTCGTAGTATGTCGTGTGCAGCTTCTGGCTTAGCGTTTTAAAGCGCTCACGCTCTTCATCCGTCAACACAACCACTTGCATGTTTGGACGCTCTTTCAAGATCTTGTCCATGTTCTCTTTGTTGATGCGGATCTGATAGTCGTAAGCCGCTTGATCTGCCGCTTTGATTGCTTTGTCGACCATTGCTTGCTTCTCTTCAGACAAAGCGTTGTACCACTTACTGTTGGTCGAAACGGTACTCACATAAGGTTGCTGACCTGGGAACATTAAGTAGTCTTGAACCTCATGCCACTTTGCGTTGTAGATGAAGTAGATAGGGTTAACCATGCTATCAATGGTCTTTAGTTGCAGTGAACCGTACACTTCACCCCAAGAAAGAGGGGTAGGTGTTGCACCAAACGCTTTGTAGGTTTCAACAGGAATGGTTGAAGTGAAAGTACGGATTTTCTGGTTCGCAAAATCTTCAGGAGTACGGATAGGTTTATTACCGCCCCAAACCATTTCGCCTTCGGACATCATCGACAATAGCTTGAGGTTTACACTCTCAAACTTCGGTGCCAATTTGTTGTAGATGGTTGGGCTTTCCGTTAACACCTTATGGGTGATTTCTTCATTGGTACCCAGTACATAAGGCAAGCTCACTGCCTGAACTTCAGGAACATAAGATCCTAAGTGACCCGCTCCTACAGATACGAATTGAATCGTGCCTTTAGCAGCCAATTCTACGATGTCGTTTTCTGTCCCTAGTTGACCGTAGTAATAGATGCGGACACGGATGTCGCCATCAGATTCCTTCTTAATCACTTCCGCAAATTTTTGCGCATAGATGTCTTGAACGTCTGTTTTGTCCTCTTCTGAAGCAAACTTCCATGTTTCGGCATGAACGCCAAAAACCATGCTCAAACTTAGCAGTGCTACGCCTAATCGTTTCATCCTGTCTTTCCTTTTATTATCCTAATTACACGTTGATGACCTTGGTCACTTCACGCGCTTCAGTTTTGGCAGTGTCGACAATAAACTCCGTTTAAAGTCTGCCATCTTGCAGTGCCAAATGCGTCACTGCTGAATCCGTGTCTCTACTTATCGCTTCTAATTGAGTTGTTACTTCTAATTGAGCTGCTTTTAATTCATTGTTTCTAAATAAGTGTTTCTAAATTGATCTTGTTAAACGGTCGTTCACCAACTGAACCCAGTAACTCGCACCGAGCTTTAAGATGCCGTCATTAAAGTCATATTCAGGGTTGTGCAATGCGCAGCCACCGACCGATTCTGTACCATTACCCAACAGCACATAACAGCCCGGTTTAACACGAAGCATGCTTGAGAAATCTTCCGAAATAGTCAGCGGGTCGCAGGCGTCATTAACGTTCTCTACGCCAAGCACTTTCTGCGCGGCGGCAACCGAGTATTGGGTTTGTTGCTCACTATTGATGGTTGGGTAGAAGGTATTGATGAACTCGAAATCGTAAGTAGCGCCCGCAGCCTGACAAATGCCAGCCACAATCCTCTCCATACTTTGTTTGATTCGATCGAGAGAAGACTCAGTGAAGCAGCGGCAGTCACCTTTAATGGTTACTTGGGTCGGGATAACGTTAACCGTGCCATCGGTAATAAACTCGGTCGCAGAGACTACAGCCGTGTCGTGGATCGCACTAAGGTTGCGAGATACTATGGTTTGCAGACCAAGAATGACTTGCGAACCGACGACTAAAGGATCAACACCTTGATGCGGCAGAGCAGCATGCCCACCCACACCATTGATGGTGATCTCAAAGCTACTTTCACTGGCCATTAATGATCCGAGGCGAACCATCAACTTACCTTCCGCTAAACCGGGGAAGTTATGAACTCCATACACTTCATCAATCGAGAATCGCTTAAATAAGCCATCATCAATCATCGCTTGCGCGCCACAACCGTGCTCTTCATCGGGTTGAAAAATGAAATACACAGTGCCATCGAAGGTTGGGTTCCCTGCCAATAGGTTTTCTGCCAAATAGCTTGCAGCGCCGAGCAGCATTGCGGAGTGTCCATCGTGCCCACAAGCGTGCATTTTTCCATCGTGTTGTGAGCAGTGTGCGAAGTTATTTTGTTCGTGAATATGTAGCGCATCCATATCAGCTCTCAGACCAATGCTCGCTTCACTCGATCCTGAACGAAGTATCCCAACTAATCCTGTTTTACCGATGTTACGCACCACTTCGATACCAAAGCTATGTAACTTATCGGCGATGAAATCGGAGGTCAGATTCACGTCAAAGCCACACTCAGGGAAACGGTGTAAATGTTGACGCCACTCCGTCATGCTTTGAATAAGCTGCGAAGACAGTTGGTCTGGTTTGATCGAGAAAGTAGAAGGCATAGTAGTAGTCCCAAAGTGTCATTCTTTGTATTAACGTAAAATGTAGAGTTAGCTTGACTGCTGAATGTAAACACGAAACGAGCAGCTTTAATCGAAGGTTGTTACAACGACTGCGACCTTCGGTGATTATCTGAGGTTGGCTCAAGATGGTGCTCTAGCAGTGCACCGAAACCTTTTATGGGTATGGGGTAGTTCATCAACTGAAGCGAATGCCAAGCCAATACCTGATTGCTGCTAACAACGGGCTTATCTAATTCCACTTCAATGGATTCAATCACCGATGCTGCACGCAGTGCCGTGCAAGAGATAAAAAGAAGATCCGCTTCAGGATCGCAAACTTGTAGTGCGGCACTTTTAATGTCCATTGGGTCAATGAACGTCATCGCGGTGTCATCTTCAAAGCCAAAGCCAGCAATGCTCAATACCTCAATGCCTTGCGATTCAAAAAATGCTGCGACGTCTTGATTCACGGCTTCGGTATAAGGCGTTAATACCGAGATACGCTTCGACTTAAAGCAGTCGAAAGCCGCTAAGGCCGCAGTCACCGGATTCGTTACTGCTGCATTTGGGCAAGATTGATGAATAAGCTGGGTAATTCGTTCGCTGCCAATCGCTACGGTGCCGGAAGTACAAGCGTAAATCACCACATCCAATTCGGTACCCGGAAGGATGGTATCAGCGCAAGCAGCGATTCCTGGCTCCATCTTTCGCAGGTTCTCTATCGTCAAAGGATTATAGTTTCGAACTCGGCTGGTGAACGACTGTACATCGTCTGGAAACAACGTGTTTAAATCACGCTCAATATTGAAATCTGTCGCTAACGCAATCACACCGACGCGTCCTGCTGGTGCCAATTTTTCTAATTCAAACTGTAAAGTAGCGGTTGCAGATTTCATACTTTCCGACTCCTTGAGCTGCCAATATCAACACTTAACAAATGTTAACAACATGTATCATATAAACTTCAAACTCTGTGATTTTGAACTTTACATTTCGTTCACAAGGTTAATAATGCACCGACAACTTTAAGGATTATCATTAAACGAATACCTTATTGTGCGGGAATTCCGCATTTTTATTGCGTTATAGTGATTTTTTGTTCTCAATCCTCTGTGATTAATTGTTGGAGCCAAATACCTTTAACTCGATCACACACTGGCAAAAAAGAAACAAATAATTTACAAATTGACACTGGGAAGTATGGGTATGACACAACAGCCTGCATTGGTGGTCGACAGTTTCGACAAGAAGATCCTCAACATCGTACAAGACTCAAATAGAGCAACATCAGACAAGATTGCAGAGAAGGTCGGGCTCTCTCCTGCTGCCGTTCAGCGCCGTTTAAAACGCATGAGAGCACAAGGGGTAATTCAGTCTGATGTCTCGGTGATTAACCCAAAAGCGGTCGGTCACGGAATGACGTTTATCGTTCAGGTAACACTTGAACGTGAACGTGTGGATTTGATGCATAACTTCAAAAAAGAGATGAGTTCGAACCGTTCTGTGCAGCAATGCTATTACGTCACAGGCAGCTCTGATTTTATCTTAATCGTCACGGCTGCAGATATGGAGGGGTACGATAATTTTACTCGTGAGGCCTTCTTCGATAATGCCAATATCAAAAGCTTTCAAACCAATGTGGTGATGGATAACGTCAAGGTCGGGCTGACTATTCCGATTGATGAGCAGCGCGATTAGAAAGCAAGACGTGTCATGAGATGAAGTCAAAAAGAGAGAAAAAAAGACGGTATGAAGAAACCTTACATACCGCCAACTTTGGGGCTTACTTTATTATTCGTTGTTCGCGATTAGCTATTAATTGCTAACTGCTAACTGCTAACTGCTAACTGCTAACTATGAGCTTTTCGTTATTAGATTTTGTTGTCGATGATTTGTTGGTAGAGATCCGGGTCAGTTGCCCCTTCAGTACCAATGACTAGCACTCGGCTGTCTTGAGTTAAATCCAGTTTTTCAGCGAAATTCGGCTCTTGCTTAGCGATGATCGCTGCGGCAAACCCTGGAACGGCAGATTCGCCCCCTTCTATCGCCGCTTCCGTCTGCTCGCCACTTGCCAACATGCGCATCGCTTGTGGGATCGCCTCTTCACTCAGCGTCATGAAATCATCGGCGCCATTTTGGAGAATCGTCCATGCCAAGCTCGAAACCTCACCACAGGCAAGCCCAGCCATCAGTGTCTCTAGATCGCCGGTAACTACAACGGGCTTGCCCGCTTGAGCACTCTTCTGCAAACAGTTGGCCTGCTCAGGTTCTACGATTACAAAACGTGGACGCTCAGCGCCCCACAAATCCCAGAAGTAACCACAGACGGCTGATGCCAAACCACCTACACCGCCTTGTACGAAAACATGTGTTGGGATTTCACCATCCAATTGCTCGACAATTTCAGCCAACATCACTGTGTAGCCAAGTGCCACATCCTTCGGGATTTCCATGTAACCTTCATAAGAGGTGTCCGACACAATCACGCGGTTTTTCGCTTTGGCTTCAGAATCAGCCAAACGAACCGATTCATCGTAATTACCTGTAATGCGAACTACTTCTGCACCGAACGCTTCCATCGCTTGTTTGCGCCCTTCAGACACATCGCGGTGAATATAAATCACACAACCACAACCAAACATCTGAGCGCCCCATGCCACTGAACGGCCATGGTTTCCGTCAGTTGCACAACTCACAACGATCTCAGCAACTTCTGATTTCCATTCACCGTTGAGCAGCTCACTGATGGTCGGATTCTTCCCATAGCGATTAGCGATTTCAATCTGAAGCTGACGAGCCACCGCATAAGCGCCGCCCAGAGCTTTAAAACTCTTTAAGCTAAAACGCTGCGATTCATCTTTATACCAAAACTTGTTTACGCCGATCTCAGCAGAGATAGCATTCAGTTCATGCAAAGGAGTCACAGAGTAACCTGGCCATTGAGAAATATCTTTAATAGCCTGTTGAGAGTTCGCGACACTTAAAATGTCACGCTGCTCACTTGAGTATTCCAATTCACGGCGTGCTTGGGGATTAGCGTAGTGTGTCAGAGTGCCTGCCAGTAACTGCATAAATGATCGTCCTTATTAGTCATTCACATGCTCCTTACATCGTTAGATTATAGAAACCTATTGGCCAGTAAGGTTGCGGATAATAAATACTATCGTCAAAAAAGTGCTGTGATTGTGCTTTCTAAAAACCAAATCTGCAGAAATTAGTTGTTACTTAGCGAATAAATGCGGTTTTTACTCACATCCATGTTTTCTCGTTGAATTCATGAGCATTACAAGCGGTACCGCCTTCAATTCCAGAACAAAAAAGGCTGGTGATGACAAAGCACAACCAACCTTTCAACATACACACCTAATTTTTAATGCGAGTCAAAGCTACTCAATACGTGTAATGAAGCCGTATTTATCTGAGTCGGCCTTTGTCACCCAGTGTTCACCAGAAGCCGGAGCAGAATCTAAAGTGAAGATATAAAAATC
Organism: Vibrio sp. 10N.286.51.C3; assembly: GCF_003050065.1. Lineage (NCBI taxonomy): Bacteria > Pseudomonadati > Pseudomonadota > Gammaproteobacteria > Vibrionales > Vibrionaceae > Vibrio > Vibrio sp. 10N.286.51.C3. Next base: position 90,884 of record NZ_PIGC01000019.1, read on the forward strand.
GATTCCTTTGTCTCCCATCACCTTTTTGAAATAGGTCGCTTGTTGGCGATGACTTTCGTTGGTGTATGGGAATTCTTTAGCCGTTTTATCACCCTCAGCCCAACTGTGCACACCCACCTGTTTATTCAGCTCAATAGCTTTGGTGGTATCAGCGCGTTGCAAAACTCGTGGATTACCTGCAGCAAACAGGTCCGTGCCGCCAGAGAACACCGAACCCGTAGGCGTTACGATCGTCGTCATCTTGTTATTGTGGATCATGCGACCGGTGTACATATTGATATCGTCGTCGGCACTTCCACCAATATGGTTGGTAAACTTCAACGTCATCTCACTGCCTTGATACAATTTCACGATATCAAAAAGCTGAGAATAAGTTGATGCGCCTAGAGTGGAAGTAATACGATCAACAGCCCCAGTCTCGTTGAGCACATCGCGGTAAAAGGCATTGAAAGCAAATGAAGTGGTGATGGTGACCTTATTACCATTTTTGGTGTTACTCAGAATCGTCGAACCCAAGCTCGTCACGTATTGCGACAACTCATTTTGGTACTCAAGCTCAACTGCTTTTGCACTGTTCGCTGTTGTTTGGATTAACGTGGTCTCATTAGAAACAGAGCGGAGCGGGGCGCCGCAATCAAACACGTCCAAACCCTTGCTCTCTGTGTAGATACCGCAGCTATCAAACCCTGCATCAGGAAAATACAGATCAACACTTTGACCTAAACGGCTCGCAAGCCTTACTACTTTTTGCTTATCACTAATATCTTCAGCAAATTGAATTTGGTCATACTGGACACCGTCATAGGTCAGTTTCATTGACTCTTGAAGCTCTTCTCGTTCTTGATACAACTTGCCTAATTTCACTGACGAAAATACGTAATCCGCCTTAGGTTTCACTTGTGCTTTAGTCGCCGCGTTACCTGCCGATTTACCCGAGTTGGAGCTTGAATTACACCCAGCTAAAATAATCAAGGGCAGTGCCAGTAACGTTTTTCTATAGTTATTCATGCGTCATTCCCAAAATGTTTAATTGGAAAATTCTATTATTTAGCGCTGAATTTATCTGTCGTGAGAATGTATGAGAATGTCGAACCTATTTGAACAATGTTTTTTATTTTCCTATAAATGCCAATTCATCATTGAACTAACTTATAAAGTGTTTAATCATTCGCATTAGGTATTTTACGTAAGGCCTGTAAATTGGGTGTACCACAATTACTAGCTACTCAAAAAGACTCCCTCACGTAATCTCGATAAATGAAACGCACGATAAGGCTGAGAATGGAATGACAAAACCTAAAATGATCATCGTAGAAGACGATTTGAAACTTCAGCGAATGCTAAAGGATTACTTTGTTACGCAGGACTTTGAAGTCTCCACACTAGATGATGGCAGTAACGCCGTGCAAACCATTCTTGCCGAACAGCCTGATATCGTGTTGTTGGATTTAATGCTCCCTGTAACCGATGGACTGACAATATGCCGACAGACGCGCACCCTCTTTAAAGGTAAGATTTTAATGCTCACCGCCAGCGATGATGATTTCGACCACGTCGCAGGCTTAGAGACAGGGGCTGATGACTATGTCACCAAGCCAATCAAACCAAGAGTTCTGCTGGCAAGGGTTCGTTCGCTGTTACGCCGCCAAGACACCAGTACCGCTTCAGTCGATGACTCAGACACTCTTCAGTTTGATCAACTCGTTCTGAAAAACACTTATAAGAAGTGTGAGCTTTCAGGTGCGGTTTTATCACTCACTGACAGTGAGTTTGACCTACTTTGGTTATTGGCAAGCAACCCAGATACGCCGTTATCTCGTGACTACTTGACGCAAACATTGCGCGGGATTGAGTACGACGGAATAGACCGGACGATTGACAACAAGGTTGTACGTCTAAGGAAGATTTTGGGCGACGACCACACACCAGCAGAGAAAATTCAGACCATTCGCGGTAAGGGCTACTTGTTTGTTTCAACCGCCTGGCATTAACTTCGCTCACTACGAGCGTAATGAAAGAGAACGATTATGCGACGTATCTTTTTGGAGTCCTTAATAGGGCTGTTAGTTTGCTTCATGAGCGGTATTGTCGCTTACGAAATCTGTGTCTATCAGCTCAATACTGACTACGAATATGTTCTGCAAGATTATGAAGCCACAGCCCACCAGCAACTCATAGAGAACATCGCAAAAAATCAGGGGCTTGAAGCGGCTCACCAAGCAATGAACCAGTTTGTCGAAACCACTCGAAATAAACTGATTACGTTCAATCCAAAAGATGAAATACCAAGCCCTGTTTCAGAGTTCTTCTCGACCAACCCAAATACCTTTATCTTCCACGATGATGAGCGTGATCTTTGGTTTCGCTTAGCAAGCAGTGACAATACCTATCATTACCTACCCAACAGTGAAGCGTTCGTTAGGCAAAAAATAGAATTGGAAGATGACCTCATTTGGTTGTTCTTTTTAGCAAGCTTTATCCTGTATGGCGTATGCCACCTATTTATCATCTTCCGCCGAGTTAAGAAGCTTGAATCGGCGACGCTAGCCTTTGCTGAAGGGGATCTCTCCTCGCGAGCCGAGACCTCAAGCGGCATTGCAATCGGCTCACTCAATAAGTCTTTCAACCTAATGGCCGACCGCATTCACCGGTTAATTGAGAGCAATCGTTCACTCACCAATGCGGTCGCTCATGAACTGCGCACGCCGATATTCCGGATCCAATGGCAAGCTGAAATGCTTAAAGACACACCGCTCAACGAATCTCAGCAAGAGGCTGTAGAAAGCATTGTGGAAGATACGGAAGAGATGGAGAAGATGGTCGACGAGCTATTGTGTTACGCCAAGCTGGATAGCTGCGACCTCGAAAATTTGCAGCAACCTGTCGAGATACATGACTTTCTTGGCCACGCAATGACGCGTTGGAACAAAGATACAGAGCTCAACATCAACCTATCACTGCCAGAGCAACCATACGAGATTCTTGCGGATGAGATACTGCTGAACCGCGCCCTAGATAACCTCGTACGCAACGCCATGAAATTCGCACGATCTCAAGTGTTAATTGAAGCCAGCACGTATCAAGAACAACTGCAGATTGCAGTACATGATGATGGTGATGGTGTGACTCAAGAGCATCAGGCTCGTTTGTTTGAACCGTTTTACGTAGGCGATAAAGCACGTAACAAAGCCAAGAGTGGCCATGGTTTAGGATTGTCTATCGTCGAGAAGATCTGCGCTCAACACAACGCAACCGTGGAGGTAGGTCAAAGCCAAACCTTAAAGGGTGCGGTATTCACCATAACCATTCAGCTATGTAATGGTTCGACTGACAAACCCATACAGTAACTACGAAACACCTCTGGAATAATGTTCAACATCGGTCGGGAGATACTGTCTCCCATGAACCTATTGAACCTAAACTCCAATCATTCTTAAGGTGTGTTCATGAAAAAGTTATTAGTTATTTTGGGTATTGTCTCTCTTGCAGGTTGTTCAGGTATTAGCCACAACGATGAAGTTTACACAGCGCACGCTGAGAGCTTTAACATTGTCGGTTTCCAAGTTCCAGGTAATACTCAAGACCGCGCAATGGAATTAGTGCCTGAAGGTGCAACTGTTGATACGATTCGCTCAACAAACTCTGATACGAGCTCTGTTCTGGGTATCATCAACCGTATTATCGGTATCGACTACGTTCAAGTTGGCGGTAAAAAGCAGTAATTAGCTTTAGTTACAAACCATAGTTAAGTGTCTTCGTTACGTACCTTTAATCAGTAGCCTGTACAAACTAAGTTAATCTAAGCCAGTGACCCGTCGCTGGCTTTTTTCATCCAGCAGATTTTGTGCTCTGTGCCAAAGAAGTGCCCAATCCCCCTTCCCTCTTGTAACTAACAATTCGAAAAATAAGCCTAAAAATCTTCAAATTCTTATCAAAACTGCCCTTAAATCGCTTAATAACCTTCAGGCTAAAATGACACCTTCAAATCGTTGATCCTTCTATCAGCTCGGAACACCTTAACTGAGGCACAGATCAATTTACTCGAAAAGCTTAATTTCCAGCAGAAATTAACACTTAATAAAAGTGTCACAATTTTATAAATAAAACATATGGGTGCGTTCAAAAATAAACAGAAACGATAACTATCTGTAAATACGAAAAATATAAGTTTCATGAATAAAAGAGATCATTGCCATGCTACTAATTAATCGGATCGAATGATGTAAATTCGCTGTGAGAATTTTGTTAAGTTTTCTTGGACTTTACATGGAAAGAGAAAATAACAATGAAAATAAGAAAGCGTTTAGTTGCCGTTGCTATAGCCAGTGCTATGTCTTTATCAGTGCATGCAAATGAATCGGTTCAGATTGATCAACCGATCAACTTTACTAACTTTTCTGGGTTGAACACCCAGTTAGGTGTTAGCAATGCTTCTAGCTTCAAGATGGTTAAAGAAGTGAACCTGAAAAAGCGTGGCATCTACAAAGTTAAGATCCAGCAAAACATCTGGGGAACGCCAGTATGGGGGCACTACCTAAATGCAACCCAAAGTGTCCAAGGTGGCGCACTTAAGTCTGTTCAAGGCAACTACCTTAAAACGACGACCCTAGAGCGATCGTTTGTTAAACCATCGATCAACAGCTCTCAAGCCGTTGAGCTTGCGAGTAAAGATCTCAAGGTTCAGGGCTTAACCAGCAAATCTTTAGACAACGTACAACATCAGCTGTTTATTTATCAGGGCGCATCTAAGCAAGGAGCTGATAAACAAGGCATTAGCTCACAAGGTGTAGATAAAACACGCCTAGTCTACGTTGTCTCTTATCTTGTCGAAGGCAGCGAACAGCCAACTCGACCATTCACCATGCTAGACGCACACACCGGCGAAGTTATCGACCGTTGGGAAGGTATTGCTCACGCACAGATCGGTACAGGCCCTGGTGGTAACGAGAAAACAGGCATGTACGAGTACGGTACCGACTACCACTACCTTGATGTGGTAGAAAACGGCACAGAGTGTGTGATGGAATCGGAAAATGTCGTTACCGTTGACCTAAATGGCGCGACAGACGGCGACACCACTTATAGCTACGAATGTCCTCGTAACGAACATAAAGAAGTGAACGGAGCCTTCTCTCCACTCAACGATGCGCACTACTTCGGTAACATCGTGTTCGATATGTATAAGAACTGGTTCGACACAGCGCCGCTCTCTTTCAAACTCATGATGCGTGTTCACTACGGTAACAACTACGAGAACGCATTCTGGGATGGCAAGGCAATGACATTCGGAGATGGTGAAAGCTTCTTCTACCCACTTGTAAGTCTAGATGTGTCAGCGCACGAAGTGAGCCACGGTTTCACTGAGCAAAACTCAGGTTTGGTTTACGCAAACCAATCCGGTGGTATGAACGAAGCTTTCTCTGATATGGCAGGTGAAGCGGCAGAATACTACATGAAAGGTACCAACGACTGGATGGTCGGCCGTAATATATTTAAAGGCGACGGGGCTCTGCGTTACATGGACGATCCATCACGCGATGGTTCTTCAATCAATAATGCATCCGAGTACTACGATGGCTTGAATGTTCACTACAGCTCTGGTGTGTTTAACAAAGCCTTCTACCATCTTGCAACCACGCAAGGTTGGGATACCAAAAAAGCATTCGAGCTTTTCGTGTTATCCAACCAAATTTACTGGTCGGAAAATAGTGACTTCTGGCAGGGTGCTTGTGGCGTGAAAAACTCAGCAAACGACCTTGGCTACAATGCCGATGACGTTGTTTCTGCGTTCGGTCTGGTGGGTGTTACCCCATGTGCAGAGCCACCACTGCCGCCAGAACCCGAATATCAACGCCTTGAAAACGGTGTTGAAGCTGCGGTTGCTGGTGAAACCGGCTCAAAAACTTACTTCGATATCGAAGTACCAGAAGGCCAAGACAAGCTAACGATTGATCTTGCTGTGTCTACTGGTGATCCGGATATGTATGTCGGTCTAGATTATGCGCCAAGCTCTCAAGAGAATATCTGTAAGAGTGAAAGCGTAACCGATGAAGTATGTGTAATTGAAAACCCAACAGCTGGTCGCTACACGGTGAACATTCTGGGTTACTCAGATTACGCAGGTGCAAACCTGAAAGCATCGTACGAATCAGGCAACGCTAACGTACCGCCAGTCTCTTCTTTCGAACACACCATTGTCGGCAAAGAAGTAGAGCTGCGTAGCACAAGTTCGGACAGCGATGGCCAGATCGTTTCTTACCAATGGAACCTAGGCGATGGCAACACGCAAACCGGTGAAGTGACTCGTTATACCTACGCTGAAGCTGGCGACTACGTGGTGACTCTAACCGTGACTGACGATGCAGGCGTTGCAACATCGACAAGCAAGTCGATCACGATTGAAGGTGACTCAGCACAAGGCTTCCCGCTAAAACTGAAGTTTGGTAACAAAAACCCGAACGGTAAGGCTCGCGTTAAGCTGGCATGGGATTACGACACCAATGACTACTTCGTGATTAAGCGTAATGGCAAGAATGTTGGTGCTACAGACTTTAACTCATACGTCGACAAGTTCCGTCACAACGGCACAGTAGATGTTGAGTACCAAGTGTGTACCTCAAGCGATATCTGTTCAGAAACCAAGCACTACCGTTTCATTAAAACACAGTAATCAATAGCAAATTCAGGGCTCCGAAAGGGGCCCTTTTCGCGGTTAACTGTTCAGCAAATGAAACATCTACACAAAAACATCCACGCACTAAACAAAATTCACACCCATCAACACAACAATACTCACTATAAAAAGGACGACAAATGGCTATTCAAAAAAGCATGCTAGCTTTGGCTGTGCTCGGAGGCTCTTTAGCCTTAACCACCAGCACTTCGACTTACGCATCCCTAGGTATCACACCACCAGCGAACGAAGAAGTCTGGATTACCACCGATGCTGACGCACAGCATATAATGACTCAACATGGCGCAACAGTTTACCCAAGCGTGACTGGAAACAAGCATTCCATCGTCGCGAAAATCAACCAGAAAGAGCTGGCGAAACTCTCTAGCCACATGCACGAAGAAACCCACCGTTGTGGTGGCTACATGGTGCACGAAGACAAAGCAAGCGCACTCAAAGCGGCAGCTATGCCACTGACCATGAGCAGCTTCGAAAAGCCAGTTATCAGCCATCAAGATACGGTGAACGACCTACTCGCTCAGGTCGAGCCGAACAACATGGTCACGACCATCGAAAATCTAACCAACTTCACCAACCGTTTTTATACTACTTCTACTGGTGTCGCTGCTTCAGATTGGCTTTTAGAACGTTGGGAGACGGAAATTAAAGATGTGCCTTATGCGTCTGCACGCCAGATCACGCATGCCGAATATCCGCAAAAATCCGTTGAAGTGACACTGCTTGGCGCTAAATATCCTGAAGAGATCGTCGTGGTTGGTGGACACCTTGATTCGACCGTTGGATCTTGGACAAGCGAAGGCACCATCTCACCGGGAGCCGATGATGATGCGTCTGGTATTGCAACGGTAACAGAGTCGCTTCGCCTGATGATCGCCAGTGGTATTCAACCAGACAAAACCATTAAGTTCTATGGTTATGCTGCAGAAGAAGTTGGGCTACGTGGCTCACAAGATGTCGCCAATGCATTAAGAGACGAACAAGCAAACGTTGTATCGGTACTGCAATTAGACATGACCAACTACAACGGTTCAGCACACGATATTACCTTCATCACCGACTACACCGACAGCAACCTAACGGCTTACCTGAGCGAGTTGATTGATACCTACGCGAGCGACATCAGTTACAGTTTCGACCGTTGTGGCTATGCCTGTTCCGATCACGCATCATGGCACAACGTTGGCTACCCAGCAGCTATGCCGTTCGAGAGCATGTTCAACGATTACAACCCTAGCATCCACACGCAGCATGATACGATTGAGAACTCAGATCCAACTGCAACCCATGCCTCGAAGTTCGCTAAATTGGCGATTGCTTATCTCGTTGAAACTAGTCTGGATTCACCTGTTGCAGGTCCAACAGAACTTCAATATGACGTCCCTGTTGAAGGACTATCCGCAGGTTACGGTGAAGAGCAATTTTTTACCCTAACAACGGAAAACGCAGGGCAATTAACCGTAACCATGACAGGCCCTCGCAGTGGCGATGCCGACTTATACGTCAAATATAATGGTGTGGTATCAAAAGCAAACTTTGACTGCCGTCCATATCAGAACAGCAGCAATGAACAATGTGTATTGAACAAACCTGCGGGTGAATTCAGCATCATGGTGCGCGGCTATCGCAACTTCAGCGATGTATCTATCGTCGCTAACTTTATCCCTGATCTTCTCTAGGGCTGACTAGCTAAACTCAAGAATGACATGGCTCACTGCCAAAATAACAAAAAAAACGCAGCTGAACTGGCTGCGTTTTTTGTTAGGGAGACTGAGGAACTTGAGAGCCAATACTATTTTACGAAAATGAGTTAATTTAAGTGTAAATAGAGAGATTCTTTTCACCTAATAATGACCACAAATATATTACGCCTATTTCAATCAGTGAAAACCACTCCCACATATTAACTTAAATAAAAGCTAAAATAGAAAAACCTTAATTAGATACTTCTTTATTAACTCTATTCTCTCCTCTCTATTATGGGAATCAACAACTCAGACCAGTAAGAAAGTTTAAATAAAATTAAACAAACTTTCATTTTATGATTTATTTAAAGTAAACAAATGCCATAACCTTATTTTAATCAAGGGTAATAATCAACAAGCAACCCCATACACACCAAGGCATAAGCAATAAAATCAGCAAGTAAGACCAGTTTAATTCTGGGATATTGGTTCAATAAAAACAAGCACTCAATACACCAAATAAATAAGTAATCAATGCATTTAATAAATATTGCATATATTAATTAGATGTATATTATTCACAAATAAACCAAGCTTATACGTGAATTTTATAAGTGTTATATTATTTAAAGTTCGGACATTCGCCTGAATTATAAGAAATCTTAAAAATAATCAACACTACTTATATTGGAACAAGTTATGAGTGCTAAACTAAAAATAATGCTTTCTATTATGGGGCTAACAGTCATGTTAATCATGACGACAAGCTTTTTAAGCTGGAAGAATTTCGAGACTTCGTCGACCGTAAGTTATAAAAAACAGTTGGGATATAAATCTCAACTTATCGCAGATACTATCGGACAGAAAATTAATCGCTACTTTGATATTTTGAAAGTAGTGAGCAATGAGCTGTCTTTCGATGAGCGTGGTCAAGTCGACACATCACGAGCAATCACAACGCTCCATAGTGCCATGAGCTCAACCAAAGTTACTAACATCTACTTTTCTCTAGCGGATGGCACTTCCTACTCGTCAAAAACCAATGGCATCATCGAAAACTTTAATGCCAAAACCAAACAACGTGAATGGTTTTTGAAAGCAATGAGTGGCGAGGACAAAATCATTACTCGTCCTTACCTGGCGTCAACCGGTGACCAAGTAATGTCTCTAGCAACGCCTATCTACAAACAAGGCAAGATTGTCGGCGTTGCTGCTCTAAACATCCTGGTTGAAGACCTGACCAGATTCACCGAGCAACTCACCACAAATAATAAAATCTTCGTCACTCGTGAAGATGGCTTTATCTTAGCCGCACAAAACCCGTCTTTAATAGGGAAAAGTATCTTCAACGAGATCCCAGCTTTTGCGAACAGAGACACCACGCGAGAAGAGAGCTTCGAGTACGTTTATCAGAATACGGAGTTCTTGGCAGCAGGCGCTAAAATCAACGATCTTGGTTGGAGTGTATGGGCGTGGGATAAAGAGACCAATGTTAATCAGGACTCAAAAGATAACCTAACTGAAACTCTGATCACCTCTTTGACGCTACTGCTTATTTGCGCGGGTTGCGTGTACTACGTTGTTGAAGTTTTGGTTTACCGCCCACTCGGTGGAGAGCCAAGTGAAATAGAAGCGACCGTAGCTAAAGTGGCCTCTGGTGACTTTACCGCAATCAAACAACAACAGGGCAAAGCGATTGGTATCAATGCTGCAGTTAACGATATGGTCAATGAGCTGAGCACCACAATTGAGACCATCCGTAACTCATCGAACGACCTGTTTACCTTTGCAGAAGGCATAACCAACGCAGCCGACAGCGTGAATGCCAGTTCTGCCTCGCAAATGGAACAGCTAGAGCAAACTTCGACGGCAATGAACGAAATGTCGGTCGCTGTAGATGAAGTCGCACAAAACGCTCATCGAGCTTCAGAAGCGGCGATGCAAGCAGCGCAAGAAGCACAGTCCGGCAATCAAACGTTTGATACTGTAAATCACAGTATTGTGAGCCTCTCTCAAGGGATTCAAGAAGTTTCCGACGTCATCAACACCGTAGGTGAGAAAACCTCAAGTATTGGCACCGTATTGGACGTGATCAAAGACATTGCAGACCAAACCAACCTGCTTGCCCTTAACGCTGCCATTGAAGCTGCACGAGCTGGTGAGCAAGGCCGTGGTTTCGCGGTTGTTGCTGACGAGGTTCGTAACCTAGCCAACCGCACTCAACAGAGCACCAATGAGATTCAAGAGGTGATTACTTCATTGCAGCATGAAGCCAATAGCTCTATGGATATGATGCAGATGAACCGAGAAGCATCAAATGTCACCATGGAGAATGCGAAACGAGCACAGGCTTCACTCAATGAAATCTCGAGCTCTATCACCGTCATTGAAGACATGAATACACAGATAGCCACAGCGACTGAAGAGCAAACCCTTGTCGCAGGCGAAATCAATCAGAGTATCGTTGACGTCAATGACAAAGCCCGCGAGACACACAACTTGTCGGCATCAAACCAAGAGAAAGCTTCGGAACTTATTGCACTGTCTGAAAAGCTCACGCAAGCAGTCAGTACCTTTAAGCTAAACCGTTAACCTCAACAGCATTTAATAGAAACTGATTAGGGGGAGGCAATTCCCCTAATCACAACGCCAAGGCGAAAACCTCATCTCACTGCCCGGGTGATTTGAGTAAACGATTTCTCGAAGTACCCCTACACAACCTCTAGCTGTCTCTTTTCCATCTCGGCAAGGAGAGGCTTTTTGCTTTCTAAATTAAGCATATAACTTCACTAACAATAAGGATAAACCTATGAAGTTAAAAAAAATAGCACTTATTACTGCTATGATTTCATCCAACGTTAATGCCTTTCAGGTCTGTAACATCGGCGACGAATATAACGTCTTGGACAGCGAAAGCTTTCATCAGATCCGACAGAAAAACTATGATGCCTTCGGTGAAGGTATTACGCCTGAAAACCTTTTTCCATCGGCACCAGAGCACATTGTCGACTTAAAACCCTCTCTCTCTGAAGCCAGTGATGTTTTCCCTGAAACTGCTACCTTGCTAGAAACAGGACCCGCCTCAGCTGTTACGCTAGCACCTGAAGAAGCGGCAAGACTGATGGACACATTAGGCCGCTCAACGACGGGGCTAGCGCAAGGCGCATTAGAAGCTCTGGGACCGATTGGCGACGCGGTTGCCGTTGGACTTTGGGCAAATGAGGTCGCAACTAGCTTCCAAGATGAATCACGTACCTCTTACGATCGATTTGCCACTGTAATGGGACTCGTCGATTGGTTTGGCGTTTTAAAGCTGCCCGCGAGAGAGATCGACCGCCAAATTTTGAGTAGTCGCTGGGATAGAATTGCAGCAGGTAACCATTACAGTTATCACGTTCATGAGGATCTCGTCACCCAGCAAGATTTAAGAGACAAAATTTATTGGGCAGAACTCGCCTCAGATCAGCAAGCGATGTTGAACGCCGTTGCACGAGGCTTTGCCACCGATCTTGCCCTCAAATACCAACAACATTATCAAGAAGTGGTAAAGGCTCAGACCATTATGGCGGAAGAGCTGATCACCGCGGTCGACCACGAGCTCCGCAAGGCCATCTTTAGCCAACTGGCTCTCGACCATAAAGACTCTCGTCTGTTTGCATCAGACATTGCCGCTAGCTGTAACGAGGAAACTCGAGTGCTGGCAGACCTTTATCCTGAGCATGATGCTGAAGAGAGTAATTCCCTACCACCAGCATTACCTTCAAAACGCCAAGCGAACCGCGCACTGGCCAAACTTCAGCATTGTCAGCAGAATCTTCTAGATCAAGCAATTGCCAAACTGAATGAGTTACGAACAGGTCAAATTGAAGGACTTGACCAAGCTGCAGTTCAACAGCTTTATACACGCACACTTGCAGCCAAAACCCAGATCATTGAAACCGCGGACAACCATGTCAATTTGCTCAAGAGTAAGTTGCAAAAAGAGATGTTCACACAAGGTGAAATCGCCGTTGAACGACTATTCCGCTCAGGCTCTGTAGAGACCATGCATAATTTCTTCAAGGGACAAGCCGAGCGCAATGCCATTGACGAAATGACACGCAGTATTCTTGGCCGTCCTGCGACCACACAAGAAATACGCAACAAAGAGATTATTCTCCAAAGCGGCTACAGAAAGTGCGTTCGTATTGGTATTCTCGGAGGAGACCCGAATTTTCGTGGCTGTGTCGAATATGCTTGGATACCGGCAGAAACTCGCCCATTTATTTCATCTGAAGATAACGTGATTGCTCGGATCTCCTCGCCAAGTAAAGAAGCAGTAAAACGCGTGCTTTTCGATTCACTTAGTAACCTAATTGATCATGGCTGGAATGCCGAAGCTGAGGAGCGTTGGTTGGAACAACAGCTGTTGGACTTTTCTGCGCAGCAACGTCTAAAACAGCAAGCCGAATTCGACAAACAACAGGTCTATCACTGGTTACTGGACTCAAGCGCAATGCTTGAAGGTGAATGTGGTGGCGGTAGCGCATGTGCTGGGTGGAGCTTGTCTTACCTTCAAAAAGAGAACCTTTCACGACAAGCGTCGCTGCATTACATCAACAATTGGCACGCAAACTACTCCGGCAAAGGCGCCTATGTGCACTCGAAGCGCTATCAAAAGCTTGGTGGCTTGATTACCGCTGCGCTAGAGAGCGAGTGGCAAGCTAAGAGAGCTGTCGAATTTTATAGCTTCACTTACCCAGGTAGCATTGATCTTCAAAAAAATGCACCACTAATTTATTCCGCACTGAAATCATCCTCACTGGATCTTGCTCATCTGGAAGGCAACACGCTGCAACTCGCGAAAGGGATCGTAAAAACTCGTCTTGCTGAAGCGATCAGTGTCTCCGACAGCAACGGTGTTGAGTGGCTACATTCACAAGTGGGCCAATTCCAGCGCTATACATCGATCATCCATTCTCAGCATATCTCTACTGGGCACTACGCCTCTGGGGAAGGTGAAGTCACCGCTCTGTTTTCAGAGATGCTGCCTGCTCACCTTATGCGCTACCTGATTTCAGACATCATCCCTGATAGCTACGATGCGCGCATTGAGCGCTCTATCGATGCCATCTTTAACCCAACGTCTGAACTCAATCAAAAGCTCGATAAGTTAAGCAATACAAACGAAAACTTTACCTATAAACCGGGCCGTAGCTGCATGATTTACTACCCATACCTTAAGAGCGCACTGCTTGATGTTGCGGCTGATGATGACCTGTATTGGATTTCGCCTATCTCAGAATGGTACGACGCCGTCACTCGACAACAACTCAATATGTTTGGTGCTCTGAAGTATGCCGTCATCAATCAGAACACTTTCGGCATTCCATGTGATTTAAGCCCTAACAGCTACCAATACCAATAAAGGGCGGACACTATGAATACTCGACTTTTATTACTGCTCTGTTGTCTGAGCTTTACTGCCTTCTCTCAACCGTTTGATGCGATCAAACAGCCAAACCGTTCAGAGGAAGAGGTCACCCAGCTGGCAGAAGACTTCAAAGACTGGTCAAAGGCTTCCAATGGTTGGCGCTACTCCTTCATAACTGCCAATGAAAAGGAAGCTGTGGAAGACTTTTCAATTTCCGGCTATCAGACCGCTAATGACTACCTAAGAGCAACTGACACCTCAACATGGGGTGTCGCGGGGGCGGATGCGAGGCAGTACATTCGCACGGTTAAATCGGCTATCAACAAGCTGCCAAAATACAAAGGGACCGCCTATCGAGGGACTTGGGTAAAACTATCTCTGCTTAACAAGCTCGAAGAGGGGGACGTGTTGGTCGAGCCAGCATTTACTTCAACCTCTACTCTCCCAGAAGTTACTAAGCGCTTTTCGGTAGTGCATCCCAACTCCCCACAAAGGCTCAAGCGGGTGCTGTTTGAAGTAAAGATCAATCAAGGGGGTCACACCATTGCAGGGCTTTCGGAATACAGCAAAGAAGCAGAGGTTCTGTTTGCGCCAAATGCACACTTTCGAATCACCCAGATAGAGAAGGATATTTGTCTGAAATGTTTGGTCGCACATTAAAGTCGCGAGTCTTTCATATGCGAAATGTCATGAATAAACTTCCTAACTACAAAGGTACGGTTTATCGTGGATCATCCATCAAGAACGCACTACTCGATAAGCTCAACGTGGGTGATATTCTGCATGAGAAAGCATTTTTGTCGACATCGACTCTACCAAGTGTCGCCAAGAACTTTTCTTCAGCCGGTGTTTATGAAGGTGCTTCTGCTGCTCAATTCAAAATTGAACTCAAGTCGGCAGGTCGCGCCATTAACGCGTATACGTTCAAACCAGATGAAGCAGAAATACTCGCGAAGCCAAACACCTACTTTCGAGTAGAAGCAATTGAGCGAGTCTCACCGAACAAAAACTACATCAAGATGCGTGAAGTAAAGAACCCTGCTCGATACCTAAAAGCGGAGCCTGATATCCACATCTATGACAGTTACAGCGGTGAAGAAGTAGCACTTCGAAGTCGTAGCTCACTCTATTGCCTGTAGTGTATCGTGCACACGATTTTGTAGGCGGCTGATAAAAAAGACCATCATCAAGATGTAATGCCGATCAGTTAAGAAATTTGTGAGATCATTTGACCGATCCTCAAAAGGCTTCAAAATCCGATATTAGGAAACTAATATCGGATTTTTTTATGTCTTTAGAAAGCCAACTTGCCAATACTTTTCGGTCATGTAATACCTTCCATCACTTTGATAAATACTCTGACATCCTTAGTCCAGAGCTTATCCAACAAGGCTTTGAGCAAGCTGGCGTAGCAACCGTTAGAAGAAGGCGGT